>CBDUBV010000012.1:0-36676 GCA_965365475.1 uncultured Chthoniobacteraceae bacterium
AGAAATCCCATCACCAGCAGACGCCGGGCAGCATCCGGCGCTATACCTCTGGCCATCAGATAGAACATCTCGTCCTCATTCAAATCCGATGTGGTTGAGCCGTGGCTGCATTTCACATCGTCCGCGAGAATTTCCAGTCCCGGCATCGAAACGGACTCCGCATTGTCATCCAGAATAAGGCTGCGATTCGTCTGGTAAGCATCGGTCTGGTGCGCGCCTTTCTCCACGCGGATCAGACCTGAAAAGATGGCACGGGAACTTCCACCCAGTGCGTTTTTATATAAAAGATCACTCACGCAATTGCGCACCACATGATCCTGCAGCGTGCGCATGTCGAAAGTCTGGTCCGCATCGCCCACGGACACCGCCATCATGTCGCTCCGCGCACCGGTGCCCTTCATGATGCTGCGATTTTCCACTCGGACTGTCCGCCCGCCGAGGTTCACGTTGAGAGCAAGCACTGCGGCATCCTTGTCCGCCTCAGTGGTGTTTAACTGCACGCACAGCGCACTGGTCTCCAGATTCTGCACCGCGACGTGTTTAAGCCTGGATGCATCCCGCGCGTGCAGGTTGAGCATCGCAGAGAGGTACGTGCCCTTCGCGCCGACTGCAGAGTGGTAGTGCTCAACCACCGTCACCTCGCTGCCCTGCTCCGCCACGACGATAGTATGCGGAAACGCAGCCTGCGCTTCGCCCGCGACCCAATGATGTATCTCCAGCGGCTCAGCGATCTTCAAACCACGAGGTGCGTACACAAAGACGCCGCTGCCCGCGTGTGCACGATGCAACGCGGCGAATTTGTCGCTGCCCAGTTGAGGCTCATGGTTGGCGTAGAATTTACGCACCAACTCGCCATGCTGAGCGAGCGCCTCGCGGAGACTGAGAAACAGGAGACCCTCATCTGTGTGCTTTGCCGCAGGAGTCCGTGCGTAAATCTGGCGGCCATTTAGAAAAACAAGGCTTGCCGCGCCTTCCTTCGTCGGCAGCGGAATCTGATCCTCCTCCGCAAAGGGTTCGTCGGCAGGCTGTAAATGTGAAAGGTCAAACCGCTTCAGGTCCGCATACCTCCAGGCTTCGTCAGTGCGAGCAGGAAATGGCAGCGACAGAAATGTCTCCCAGGATCGCGCCCGGTCTTCATTAAACCATTCCGGCAATTCGGGCGATGGAACGGGTGGCGTTTCCAGCAAGGTGGTGGGCATGTCAAGAGTCTGTGTCATGAGTCTGTAGAATTACCCGACCGAACCTTCCATTTCGAGATCGATCAGGCGTTTGAGCTCCACGCTGTACTCCATCGGGAATTGACGCACGAGATCGTTGACGAATCCATTCACGCTCAGGCTCATGGCCTGCCCTTCGCTGAGGCCGCGTTGCTGCATATAGAAAATCTGCTCCGCACTCACCTGGCTCACACTGGCTTCGTGTTGCACCGCGTTGCCACGCCCTCGCACAGTGATCGCAGGGTAGGTGTCGGTGCGGGATTGGCTATTAATCAAGAGCGCATCGCACTCGGTATTATTCTTGCAGCCTTTGAGATGTTTGGGCACGTGCACCAACCCTCGATAGCTCGCCCGGCCCTTGCCTACGCTGATGCTTTTACTCACCACATTGCTCGTGGTCTCATCCGCAGCGTGAATCATTTTAGCGCCGGTATCCTGATGCTGGCCATCTCCCGCCAGCGCGATGGAGATCACTTCGCCTCGAGCTTTGCGACCCTTCATTACCACGCCGGGATATTTCATGGTGAGACGCGAACCGATGTTGCAATCGATCCATTTCACCTCCGCCTCCTCGTGCGCAATTGCGCGTTTGGTGACAAGGTTGAATACATTGGAACTCCAGTTCTGCACCGTCACGTATTGAATCTTGGCGCCCTTCAACGCGACCAATTCCACCACCGCGCTATGCAGGGTTGCGGTCTCGAATTTTGGCGCGGTGCACCCTTCCATATACATGACTTCCGAGCCCTCATCCGCAATGATGAGTGTGCGCTCAAACTGACCGAAATTCTCCGCGTTGATGCGGAAATACGCCTGCAAGGGATGCTTCACTTTCACGCCTGGGGGCACATAGATAAAGCTCCCGCCGCTGAACACCGCACTGTTCAGCGCGCTAAATTTGTTGTCGCCCGTGGGAATCACTTTGCCAAACCATTTGCGAAAGATTTCCGGATGTTCCTTAAGCCCGTCTGTGCTGCCCATAAAAATGACACCCTGATCGGACACCGCTTTTTTGATGTTGGAATACACCGCTTCGCTGTCGAACTGCGCTTCCACACCGGCCAGAAACTTACGTTCCTGCTCCGGAATTCCCAGCCGTTCAAAGGTGCGTTTCATGTCCTCGGGCACATCGTCCCACGACCGGGAAGGCTTCTCCCCGCCGGAGAGATAATATCGGATTTTGGAAAAATCGATACTCTCCAAGTCCTTCGTTGCCCAATGGGTCGGCAGCGGTTTGTCCTCGAAAACACGAAGTGCTTTCAAGCGAAATTCTCGAATCCATTCCGGCTCTTCTTTTACATCCGAAATGTAATGAATCGTCTTTTCAGACAGGCCGATGCCCGCGTCGCGCGTATGCTTCTCGGGATAAGAGAAATCTCCAATCGTCCGATCGATGTCTAGTGTGCTGCTCATAAATAAAATACCTTTCTGTTACCGAGTTAGACTGCCGCCAGGTCTTCCTCCCGCACCCAGTCGTAGCCTTTATCTTCGAGTTCCAATGCGAGACTTTTATCTCCGCTAAGCACCAGTTTTCCCTTCACCATCACATGGACAAAATCCGGCTCGATGTAGTTGAGAAGCCGCTGATAATGGGTGATGAGAAGAATGCCCAATTCTCCTCCGCGCAAAGTGTTCACACCCTGCGAGACGATTCGTAGCGCATCGATATCCAGACCGGAATCGGTCTCGTCCAGTAGCGCGTAGCTGGGCTTCAGCATGGCCATTTGCAGGATTTCACAACGTTTTTTCTCACCTCCCGAGAAACCTTCGTTCACGCTGCGTGATGTAAAAGCGCGCGGAATCTCCAGCGCATCCATTTTTTCATACAGTTCCGCGTAGAACTCCGTGGCTTCCAGCTCTTCGCCCTCTCCCAGCCTTGCCTGGCGGGCCGCCCGCAGAAAATTCGCGATAGATACACCAGGGATTTCGCTGGGGTATTGAAACGCAAGAAACACACCTGCTCGCGCCCGTTCATCAGCTTCCAACTCCAGCAGATTTCGGCCATCCAACAGAATTTCCCCACCGGTGACTTCGTAGTCCGGATGCCCCGCGATCACTTTGGCCAATGTGCTTTTGCCCGAGCCGTTCGGGCCCATGATCGCGTGGACCTCGCCGCGTTTTACTTCCAGACTTAGGCCACGGACAATTTCGGTGCCACTGACGGAGGCGTGAAGATCATTGATAATTAAAGATTTCATTATTTGCTTTTGTGTTGTGTTTTCGCGCAGGCAGGACACAGACCGCGCAGGTTAAGTTCATGGTGAGATACGACGCAGCCCGCTGGCAGTTGCCATGTTTTTTCCGGATGCGCGTGATTTGCAAGAGGAACATCGAGCACTGTATTGCAGGAGGTGCAGAAAAAGTGCCCGTGTTCCTTTTTGTTCAGACAGAACCGCGACGGCGCCCGCTCAAGATTCACCTGCCGCACCAGGCCCACGCGGGTGAGTGTCTCCAGGCAGCTATACACCGTGGCCAGCGAGATGCTCGGCACGCGGTCTTTGACCCGCATGAACACATCCACAGCAGTCGGATGTGAGTCCACGCCGCGCAGCGCATCGTAAATCTCCTTGCGCTGGCGGGTAAAACGGAAGCCGCCCCTGGACATGGTTTCCTGGTACCCCTCGGGTTCCGCTGGGGAAGGGCGGGAAAGTGGGGTGGTTTTTCTGGAGCCGGGTTTCATCGAGCCGGGAATATGCATCAACTCGAATACCTTATCAAGAACAATTCCAATTAAGAAATAATGCGCCTGCGACCGGCTGCATCGATGGTGCGTTCGGGGATTTCAGTTGGCTCTCTTGCGGCTTTCTGGTAGTTGGAGGTTCTTATGCACCTGCTGCTTGTAGATGATGATCCTGCGGTGAACAAACTCATGGCCACTTTCCTCTCACGGAAAGGCCTGGTGTGTTCCACTTTGAGCAGCAGCACGGAAGTCACGCCCTGGCTGGAAAATAATGCAGTGGACGCCATCATCCTCGACATCGGCATGCCGGGAATCGATGGGTTGAGCCTCATTCCCATGATCCGCAGCCGAGCACCCGAAGTGCCGATCATCATATTTACAGGCGCGGGTTACGATGGAGAGAAGATGCAGCAAGCCCGCAAGGCTGGTGCAAATGGTTTTGTGAGCAAAGGCTTGCCGCCAGAAGAAGTGTACCTTGCTCTGCAACGCGTGGTTGCAGCGCGGCAGCATCAGCAGTGATTGGTGCCATCGCGCCGGGACGGTCAAGCTCCTGGCCTGGTCCTGATGAGATTCGGGACATGCGAGGACGATGCCCACAAGAAGTCGGCGCCATGCAAAATACCAGCAATTCTGGTGTTGTTATTTCTCTGATGCCATGGCAATTTTTGCCGCTTGTCCTCGGAAAGCGGTTCTACTCATTTCGTTTCCCGACCTTTATTTTTCTTTATGCAGCACAATTCCACCACCACGTCCCAAGATGCCGACCACGGTTCGGATGGCCACGAGCATCACGATACGCACCACGAGTTGGGCTTCTGGCAGAAATACGTTTTTTCCACGGACCACAAGGTCATCGGCATCCAGTATGGTTTTACAGCCCTGGCGTTTCTGCTGATCGGCTTCGGGCTCATGATGATGATGCGCTGGCAGCTCGCTTACCCTGGCAAAGCGATGCCGTTTATCGGATCGTGGTTCGGTGAATATTTCATGCCCGGCGGAGTGATGTCGCCGGATTTTTATAATTCCCTGGGAGCAATGCACGGCACGATCATGGTGTTCCTGGCGATCGTGCCGCTGGCCTTCGGCGCTTTTGGCAATTACGTGGTGCCGCTGCAGATCGGGGCGCCGGATATGGCTTTCCCCAAGCTGAATATGGCCAGCTATTGGTCTTATTTCGTGGGGGGCGTGATCATGCTGGGCAGCTTCTTTGTCCCTGGCGGTGCCGCCAAGTCGGGTTGGACGAACTACTCGCCGCTTTCGTCCGTCACCGATACTGCGCTGACGAACCCGGTGGTGGATTTGCATATTTTTTTCAATGGCCAAACGCTGTGGCTGGTCGGCATGGTGTTCCTCATCAGCTCGTCTTTGCTGGGGTCGGTGAATTTCATCACCACGATCATCCAGCTCCGTGCGCCGGGCATGACGTGGATGCGGCTGCCATTCTTCGTCTGGGCGCAGTTGGTCACGGCGTTTCTGTTGCTGCTCGCGTTTCCGCCGTTGGAAGTCGCTGCGTTGATGCAGCTCATGGATCGGTTGGCGGGTTCGAGTTTCTTCCTCCCAACCGGCCTGGTGGTGAATGGCGCGGCGGTCACGATCAGTGGCGGAGGCAGCCCGCTCCTTTACCAGCATCTGTTCTGGTTTCTTGGCCATCCCGAGGTGTATGTGCTCATCCTGCCTGGCATTGGGATGGTGGCGGAAGTGATCACCAATAACACCCGCAAACCGCTCTGGGGGTACCGCTCCATGGTGTTCGCCACGATCGTGCTCGGGTTCCTCTCTTTTATCGTGTGGGCGCATCACATGTATCTCACGGGCATGGGCACTAAAGTAAGCACCTTTTTCCAGACCACCACAGTCCTCATCTCGATCCCGTCGGTCATTCTCATCACTTCATTGCTGATCTCGCTCTGGGGCGGTTCGATCCGCTTCACCACGCCGATGCTTTTCGCCACGGCGTTTCTGCCGATGTTCGGCATCGGCGGTCTCACCGGTTTGCCGCTGGCGTTCAACCTGATCGATCTCTACCTGCACGACACGTATTATGTGATCGCGCATTTCCACTACGTCGTCGCGCCGGGCACCATCTTTGCCATGTTTGCAGGCATCTACCATTGGTTCCCGAAGATGACGGGGCGAAAGATGAATGAATTCCTCGGGCACTTGCACTTCTGGCCGTCATTGCTTTTCATGAATGGTATCTTCCTGCCGATGTTTATCCAAGGCATGGGCGGCATGCATCGTCGGTGGTACGACGGCGGCGCATCCTACGACCTTGCAGCCGACTTGTTGCACTGGAATGTCTTCATGTCTGTCTCCGCATGGTTGCTCGCTCTGGCGCAGATTCCTTTCATCGTGAATTTGTTTCTGAGCATCAAGTTCGGTAAAAAAGTGGGCGACAATCCCTGGCATGCCACCACGCTGGAGTGGGCCGCGCCATCCCCGCCGCCACATGGCAATTTCGCCACGCCCCCTATAGCTTATCGCGGACCGTATGAATACAGCGTCCCAGGTGCGCCAGAGGATTTCACCATGCAATCCTCCAAGGACTAGCCTTTTTCTACCATGGAAATCCCTTACACTACCAAAGCACGTCCGGATACCGGGCTGTGGAATTCTAAGATCGGCATCTGGCTGTTTCTGGCTTCAGAAGTCATGCTCTTCGGCGGACTGTTTTCCAGCTATGTGTTTCTGCGTCTGGGTGCTGCGCAGACGCCGGGCTACGACTGGCCCATGCACGTGCTCTCCGTGCCGCCGGGGTTCATCAACACCATGGTGCTGATCGCATCGAGTGTGACGGTCATCCTGGCATGGGCATCGATCAAACTCCGGGATTGGAAAATGTTCCAACTCTACATGAGCATCACGCTGCTGTGTTCACTCGGGTTCATGGGCATCAAGTCCTATGAATACTACGGGAAACTGACGCACTACGGCGTGTTTCTCACCGATGGATCGGTCATTACCGGACACGACATCGAGGTGAGCGAGACCACCATCTCGATCGTGCCCGATGCGAAGCAACATTCGGACAAGGGTCACGGTGCGGAGGAAGAAAAACCAAAGGAGGCTATTGCGCCGCTCATCGACCCCGCCACCGTCCAGGCTGCTGCCGATGCGCACAAGCCTCTGGTCATCCCGCGCGAGCAGGTATTCCGGTGGTCGAATCATGGGCCGGCTTACAATACGTTTTACGCAATTTACTTTACCCTGACTGGACTGCATGCGTTGCACGTGGTGGGCGGTGCCTTGGTGCTGGCTTACTTCTTGTTCTTCGGCAAGAAAATGTACGATGCAGCGCCTGAGCATCTCGCCAACCGCGTGGAAGTCGGCGGATTGTTCTGGCATTTTGTCGATCTCGTCTGGATTTTTCTCTTTCCTCTGCTTTATCTTTTGTAACGCACCATGTCCTCGACCGAACACGAACTTCACGACGCAGCGCACGATCACGACAGCCCCGAAGCGATCCGTAAACATGTGCGATTCTACATCGGCATCTTTCTGGCGCTGCTGGTGCTTACTTTCATCACGGTCGGCGTCTCGATGGTTCACATCGGGCCGCCGGATACGAATGTGCCGAACATCGTCGTAGGACTGCTGATCGCTACGATCAAGGCCTCGTTGGTCGCGGCTTTCTTCATGCACCTGAGCACGGAGAAGAAATTGATCTATCGGGTCCTGATTTTTACTGCCGCATTTGCGCTCGCGCTCATGTTTCTCTCGCTGCTGGCGTTCTTCGATCCCATCACCGCACCTTGAACGGCTATGTCGCTTAAAATATTTCACGGTTTCTTCATTCTGATTTCGATCCTCTTCACAGCAGGGTTTGCGCTGTATAGCTTCCGCGCTGGCGCGGATACGATGGGCGAGGCGTCCACACTGTGGGGTGTAACGAGCGCGGTGCTGTGCGTGGCACTACTCATTTACGGAGTGCTGTTCATTCAAAAAGCGAGGAAGTTGCCATGAGTATTCTCTGCCGTCATTTGCTGGTCGCGCTGGCCATCACAATCATCTGCTCGCCAGCGGCACAAGCGTGCGCGGTGTGTTTCGGCCTGCGCGATGATCACCTCAACAATGCGGTAAACATGGCGATCTTTGTCATGTTTGGTGCGCTCATCCTGGTGCTGGGATCGCTTATTGCATTCGTCGTTTGTCTCGCGCGTCGGGCATCGCGCAACCCACTGCTGCCAACCGAAATCACGCATCCTTAGTTATGATTAATCGACTCCTGGGCATCGCTGAAAATGCCGCTGAGCATGGCTACATGGTGGACCACATGCTCGAAGTGCTGCACTGGTTCATGGCGTTTCTGTTTGTGGGATGGTCGGCGTTTTTTGTGTTCACGCTCATCCGCTTTCATCGGCGCCGGAATCCGGTGGCGGATTATCATGGCGTGAAATCCACGGCGTCCACGCATCTGGAAGTGGGCGTGGTCATCGTGGAAGGTATCCTGCTTCTCGGGCTGGCCTTTCCATTGTGGGCAAATCGGGTAAATGATTTCCCGACAGCCAAGGACACTCTGAGGGCGCGTGTGATCGCGGAGCAGTTTGCGTTTAACATCCATTACCCCGGTGCCGACGGTGTGTTTGGAAAACAGAAACTCGAGCTAGTATCCGCGTTGAATCCGCTTGGGATGGACCCCACGGACCCCGCTGGCCAGGACGATATCATCACGCGCAATGATCTCCGGGTGCCTGTGGGACGCCCCGTCATCCTGGACCTGAGCAGCAAGGACGTCATTCACAACTTCGCGCTCTACACCATGCGCATCGCGCAGGACACGATCCCCGGCTCTGTAATTCCGATGTGGTTCACGCCGATCAAGACCGGCGAGTGGGAAGTGATCTGCGGTCAGTTGTGTGGAGCGGGGCATTCCGGCATGAAAGCACTTATTACGGTCATGCCCGAGAGCGAATTTGCGGAGTGGTTAAAAATGGCCGCACCAACTCCTCCGGTTCCTGTGGCTTCCACTGGAGTAGCCCATGGGCTGTCGGAATGAACCATGCCGGATAGCACGCCCTCGCGGAAGGGAGTTCCGATGACTTCTGCTGGCAGTTGGCGTTTGAATGCCTACGCTTGGCTTGTGGTTGCGGCCACATTTTTCCTCATCTTTGTCGGCGCCATGGTCACCAGCAAAGACGCCGGGCTCTCCGTGCCCGATTGGCCATTGAGTTACGGCAGCATCAATCCGCCGGGATGGTGGCACGTGGAGAATGTGTTCTGGGAACATGGACACCGCCTGGTCGGTGCCGCGATCGGGCTGCTGACCATCGGCCTCACCATCGCGTTATGGCGGGCGTATCCGCGCCATTGGATTCGATGGCTGGGAATCGCCGCGCTGGTCGCTGTATGTCTGCAAGGGCTCATGGGTGGGCTGCGCGTCACGCAGATGTCGGTGGTGCTCGCGATCATCCATGGTTGTTTTGGCCAGGCGTTTTTCGCGTTGCTGGTTTGGATCGCTGCCCTCACTTCTCCCGCGATGCGCGGCGTGCCGTATCTCGGCGACCCAAAGCGGGTGCGCATGCTTCGCGTGTCCTCCCTGCTGCTTCTAGGCTCGATTTTTGTTCAGCTCATCCTCGGTGCCACCATGCGTCATCTAAAAGCCGGGCTTGCCATTCCGGATTTTCCTTTGGCGATGGGCCGACTTATTCCTGAGTTCACGCATTATGGCGTAGGCATTCATTATGCACACCGTGTCGGAGCACTCGTTGTCGTCTCGCTCACTGTGTGGCTGCTTGTCACCGCGCTCTCGCGTTTTCGCGCGCATGGATCGATCATTCGTCCGACCGTTCTGTTGACCACTCTTCTCGTTATCCAAATCTCCTTGGGCGCGGCGGTGATCTGGATGTTTAAAGCGCCTGTGCCCACAAGTATGCATGTGCTCAACGGAGCCGCGATTCTGGGCACTGCCGTATGGATGAGTGTGCGTGCGCACAGCGTCATTGCTCCTGGCCCGCTGCTGGCCGGGGCAAAGGAGTCTGCGGCATGAGGCCGATGCCCCGCGACGTGTCCGAGACTGTAAGTAAAGCGGATCTCCTCTCGGATTTCTTTGTCCTTACCAAAGCCCGACTTACCGCTCTGGTATTGGCCACGACAGGTGTGGGTTTCTGCCTGGCCTCGCGCGAGGGTGTGCCATGGCTCGTGCTGCTACATACGCTATTCGGCACCGCGCTGGTCGCGGGAGCAGCCTCAATCATCAACCAAATATTCGAGCGCGATGCAGACCAGCTCATGGAACGAACCCGGGAGCGCCCATTGGCCCAAGGCCGCATGGAAGCACCCGCAGCCTGGATTCTAGCTTTGGTGCTTGGGCTTGCAGGCATCGTGTATCTCATTGCTTTTGTAAACCTGCCCGCTGCGGTGTTGTCTGCTCTGACTCTCGCCGTGTATGTGGGGCTCTATACGCCGTGCAAACGCATCAGCTCCATGAGCACTCTGCTGGGCGCGGTCTCGGGTGCCATTCCGCCGGTAATTGGCTGGGTTGCAGCGGGGGGACGTTTTGATGCCGGAGCGATGTTTTTATTCGGGCTGCTGTTCTTCTGGCAGTTGCCGCATTTTGTCGCGATCAATTGGCTCTGCCGTGCGGAATATGAACGCGCAGGCTTCGTCATGTGGAGCAATGGCGATGTGTCCGGACGACGCTCGGCATGGTTGACGGTGCTGTTTTCCGTGGTCTTGCTGGTGTGGACGCTTGTTCCGGGCGCACATCACGCGTTTCAGTCCGGGAGTTTATACTATGCGGGTGCCGCCTTTACTGGCATTGCGATGCTTGCGCTATCTGGCGGGTTTCTTCGCGAAGGCTCTGAGCAATCTGCGCGGCGTCTTTTTTTCTACACCTTGATTTATCTGCCAATAATGCTGGCACTTCTACTGCTTACGTGGCGTTAATTCTCGCATGACGATAGAGACCCAACTCAAGCAGCGCGTTCGGATGCCAAACTGGTTGAAATGGTTCATCATCATTTCCTTCGTCGGCGGCATCGTCGTGGCTTACAATTACTCACTTGTCCGTGCGCGCATGATGAAGGACGCGCGCAACATCCCGCCAGTGAAAGAACTGCCCGCATTCTCT
Source organism: uncultured Chthoniobacteraceae bacterium (assembly GCA_965365475.1). Lineage (GTDB taxonomy): Bacteria > Verrucomicrobiota > Verrucomicrobiia > Chthoniobacterales > CAKUMP01 > CBDUBV01. The sequence continues at coordinate 10,967 of CBDUBV010000012.1, forward strand.
CTCACCGATCAAAACAATCGCACGGTCACCAAGGCGGACCTGCTCGGCGATGTGTGGCTGGCCAATTTCATCTTCACTCGGTGCCCCGGCCCGTGCACGACCCTGTCGAAGACCATGGCCGGTTTTCAGGACAAACTTGCACAGACTCCCGGCGTCAAGATCGTGTCGATCACGGTCGATCCCGAGCACGACACACCGGAGGAACTCGCTGCGTATGCCGCGCGGTTTCAAGCCGATCCCGAGCGTTGGCTTTTCCTTACCGGCCCGAAGGAAGAGCTGCTTCCGCTTATTCTCAAAGGCTTCATGCTTCCCGTGGCAGACAACGAGCCAGAGCGTGTGGAGACCGAAGGGTTATTCATCCACAGCACCCGCGTTGTGCTCATCGATCCCAAGGGCATGATACGAGGATACTACGACACGGAGAGTCCTCAGGCGGTGGAGAAACTTTTTGGCGATATACCTTTTCTCCGCGACCAATATCCCCGTGAGCCTAAGTGATTTTCCAGCACTCAACGCCAGTCTGAACGCGCTCACCACCGCGCTGCTCCTGCTCGGCTACGCTTTCATCCGCACAGAGCGTAAACGCGCACATATCCTGTGCATGAGTGCCGCGCTGCTGACTTCCACCGCATTTCTCGCGTGTTATTTATACTATCACTTCCACGCAGGGAGCGTTCGGTTCACAGCGCAAGGCACTGTGCGCACCGTGTATTTCAGCATCCTGCTCAGCCACACGATCCTGGCCATGGTAGTCGTGCCCATGGTCTTCATGACTGTCATCCCCGCACTGCGCGCGCGATGGGATAAACATCGCCGCATCGCGCGTTGGACATTGCCTGTCTGGCTCTATGTGTCGTTCACCGGCGTGATTATTTATTTTATGCTCTACCAGTGGTATCCGCCGACGCCAGCCCAGTGAGCAGCTCGTGCTACCAAAGCCGTTGGCGGTCGATAAATACTTGAAACCACAGCTCCAGGATCACCAGCGACATCACCTGCTTGAGCGTCACAAACTCACGATTCTCCATGCGCTTGAGAAGCTGCGCGACCTTGGCTGGGTCAAAAATACCCCGCTTGCGAACTTGCGCTTCGTTTAAAGTCGATGCGATCAACTCGCGGATTTGCGGATGCTCGAAGAAAAATTCCATCGGCAGGAAAAACGGAATCTTTCTCCTGTTCACCACAGCGGGTGGCAGCAGTTTCTTAGCGAGCATTCGCTCGATGATCTTGTCGCGGCGCCCATTATTCTTGAGTCTGCCAGGGATTTTGAAGGCCAGATCGATAAGATGATGGTCAAGAAAAGGCAACCGCACTTCGAGCGAATGCGCCATCGTATTTTTATCCTGCCGGATTATGCACCAATCCTGCAACCACTCGTCCCATTGCAGCTTCAGCAGCCGATCAAGGAATGGCCCCGAATGGTCGCGCACTGCTGGAATCCATGAGTCGGTTGCTTGTTTCTTAAACGCGTCGGAATAAATATCCGCCCGCGCTTCCCGACTCCAGAGCGTTTTGAGCGAGACATAATTCTCAAACAAATTCCGCTCACCATAGTGACCCAGAAAGTCCACCAAGCGCGCTTTTCCTTCACGACCAAGACTCGCGGGGAACACGAAAAATTTGTTCAGAAAATCCACCGGCAAATTCCGCAGCGCGGGCATTGCCACGCCCCGGTGCAAAAATCCCGGCACAGCACGCTGATACCACTCCGCGATTTGAATGACATTGTGAAATGAATAGCCCGCAAAAATCTCATCCGCGCCTTCGCCGCTGATCACCACCTTGTGATCCCGCGCAGTGGCTTCCGCAAGTTTGTAGAATGCGATAATGAGCGCATCTCCCACCGGACGATCCATGTGGTATATCACCTTGGGCAACAAACCAAAGTCCTCCGGAGCACACTGGATTTCGTGATGCGTGGTTCCCAGCAGTCGCGCGGTCTCGGCAGCATCGCGCGTCTCATCGATCGGCGAGTTAAACCCGATGGAATACGTGTTTACCCGGTCGTTGTGATCACACATCAACGCCACCAGTAGCGAGCTGTCCACACCACCGCTCAAGTAGCCGCCCACAGGCACATCGCTGCGCATGGTGAGCCGCACCGACTCGCGCAACTGGGTCTCCACACGCTCCAGATATTCGGCATCCGACACCCCGGAGTCTCCACCGCCCAGTTGCACATCCCAGTAACGCCGCACTTTTACAGAACCATCCGGCGTAAGCGTGAGCGTGTGAGCCGCAGGCAGAGTGTGGATGTCGGCAAACATCGTTTGCGGCTCAGGCACGTAGCGCAGCCCCAGGTAGGCATCGATCGCGCCCAGATTCACCGCACGCGGCACGTGAGCACTTTCCAGGATCGCTTTTATCTCCGAAGCAAACACAAATCTGCCGTCGCGATTGTAAAAATAAAACGGTTTCTGCCCACAGCGATCCCGTGCGAAGAACGCCTCACCAGTTCTGCAATCGTGCACTGCGAAAGCAAACATACCATTAAACCGCGTCACGCAATCCTGGCCCCACTGCTCATATGCATGCACGATGACCTCCGTGTCAGAGTGCGTGCGGAACACATGTCCCAGCCCAGTGAGTTCCGCCACCAGCTCGATGTAATTATAAATCTCGCCGTTGTAGCAGACCGCCACCGTGCGTTCCTCGTTGTAAATAGGCTGCCAGCCGCCTTCCAGATCGATGATGCTCAACCGCCGCATGCCCATGGAGAATTTACCTGCCGTATAAAAGCCCTCCCCATCCGGCCCGCGATGCACCAGCGAGCAAGCCATGCGCTCCAGCAGCCCCTGCTCTTCAAATCCCACAAATCCAAAAATGCCGCACATCAGTTATTGTATTCGATTGCCAAGGTTGCCCATCCTCGCCGCTACGGCGAAAAGTTCACGGCGCGGTCGAAGAAGATGGTTCTCCCGAGCCCAGCATTTTTCACTGAGAAGCTTATTTATGTTGATGTGCGACTTCATGTAAAACGTGTTTTGGAATTGGAGATCAACCATTTCAAGACTTCAAGCTGGTCCGTGCTTGACCAGATTTTGTTTGAACCCATGATCTTCCCAACATGTTTGAGAAAATGCGCTCGAAGCTTTGCACGTGCTCCCATACCGATCAAGCGATGGCCAACTTCGGATAAGTCGCTTCGCGCAGACTTTTGTAAATACCGGAAGCAACAGCTGCTGCCACCGGCGGTGGAAATGCGTTTCCAATCTGACGGTAGCATGCTGTCTTGCTGCCAGAAAACTTCCAATCATCCGGAAACCCCTGAATCCTTGCCACCATGCGTACAGTCAGCCGAGGCATCCCTACAAAATCTGCATTCGGCGCATCGTTGGCGATCCCCATGCCATCCACTCCGAGCGAAGCCCATGCACGTTTGGCGCGTGTTGGGCCGAGGTCTGGTCCGCCATGCTTTTTAGAACCTCCTACGATCGTAGGGCCAACTTGATTCGCGCGGGCACGCCAATCCTTTGCCATTTGCCATCCATTTTTTGAGATCAAATCATAAAGAGTATCGCCGACCGTGGGCGGAGGTAAAAGCGAAGGAGCGGGCCACGGGAATCCACCCTCAACATCATTACGCAAAGCAATAAAAACGACACGAGGCCGTAGCTGGGGAACGCCGTAGTCCGACGCATTCAGCAGACGCCAATCGGCGCGGTAGCCTAGTGATGCAATCTGCCCGGAAATATATCGTCTGTAATCTACAAACACTGCGTCTAAAATTCCCCGGACATTCTCGAACATCACAGCGCGAGGCCGAATCTCTTGGACGAGTCTGATCCCTTCCGGAAACAAATTTCTTTCGTCTGCGTCGCCGAGCTGTTTTCCGGCCACGGAAAAAGGTGGGCAGGGCAGCCCGCCTGCAAGCAAGTCAATGCCATTGAAAGGACGACCGTCAAATTCCCTCAAGTCCTGTTGGAGGACATTCCATTCTTTCCTATTGCCTCTGAGGGTGTCGCAGCAGTGTGGATCGATCTCTACCAATGCCGCATGTTGGAAGCCAGCCATCTCGAGCCCGAGAGCTTGACCTCCGGCTCCAGCGCACAGTTCCACTGCGGTCATCTGTTTCATGCGGTTATGGTGGCACAGCAAAAAGCGAGGTCAATCATCGATAGTCTCGCTCGTCTCTGTCTATCGCCGGAAACGCGCAGAAAGAATATCTCCCGCTTGCGCGAAGGTGAAATTGCTGGCACTTTCTGACCATGACTATTTCCATTCCTGATAGCCCATCTTTTGAGCATTGGGAGTTTGTTCAGAATCTATTGCATGATCTCCAGGCGGACGAAGATAGAGAGCAACTGGCATATCTTATTGGCCAATGGAGACTCTCTATTAAAGCGTTTCGTCGAGTTGAGGCGCGCAGAATGACTCTCACCGATCCGACTGAAACGGACATTCTTTTTCACCGAGCCTGCGTGACTGATCTTATAAGCTTTGGAACATTGATCGAGATTGCTGCGCGCGAGCATCCGCCTATGGACCTTGATTCCCACGGCATCCGACTGGACATCATTGAGGCAATTCTTAAAGACCTGCGCAATACTTTCGACGAATGGCACGGCCAAGTTCCAGAGGCGCGTATTGAAAATTTGAGAGAAAGGATTTTTAATGCCACGCCCGAACTTAATTTCGAAGCTCCACGAAATTAAATACGAATTGAGGCGCCCCCGTCTCAAAGATTCGGAAATACCCAGATTGCAGCTGGAGTTCGACAAACTCGTGGAAGAAGGCTGCGAAGAGTATAAATGCAGCAAAGCTGAATTTCTCAGAGCCATTGCAAGTGATTTTGGAAAGTGGGTCAAAGATGAGAGGCTTCCGGCCATCGAGAAAGACATGCAATAGACCTGCCCAAATGACGGATGCGCTTTCTCCTCGCGCACTCCTTGCCCGCATGGTCTATGCGCTTGGTGTGTTGTTCACTGTTTGCTCCTTGGCTATCGCCGGATGGAGAGCAAATAGAACACCAAGGCCGTGAGCACTTCGAACAGCGCCACAAATTTTAAAAACGAGAGATTCTCTACGCGTATTCCGACTACCAGCATCGCGATTGCGGAGATAAAAAATATCACGGAAAGAAGGCGGAGAATGTGAGGTTGCATAGGTCTGTGAAAAGTCCAGATTACTACGCGGCGTAAAATTTTTGAACCACTCTTACCACTTCTACGATCTGTTCCGGTTTTAGCTCGGGGAAAATAGGCAGGGCCAGAGATTGTTTCGCAGCAAGCTCTGCTTCCGCGAAGTCTCCCGCGCGATAGCCCAGTGAAGCAAAGCACGGCTGCAAATGAAGCGGCAGCGGATAATATACCGCGTGTCCGATGCCGCATGCCGCAAGGTGCTGCATGAGTGCGTCGCGATCTTCACAGCGTACTACAAATTGATTGAAGATATGGTGCCGCTCATCTGAGCAACGGTCCGCATATATTTCCACCGGCAGCTTCACTTGCCCCCCGAGCCCGGATTGTGCAAATGCTTCGCGATACAGCTTCGCATTCCGCCTTCGGCCCGAGGACCACTCATCGAGATACGGCAATTTTATTTCCAAAACTGCTGCCTGGAGCGCGTCGAGCCGGAAATTACCGCCCACGAGATGGTGATAATAGCGGTTCTCCATGCCGTGATTGCGCAAGGTCCGCAGTTTGTCGGCCATATTTTTCTCACGACATACGACCATGCCACCATCCCCGCATCCGCCCAGATTTTTGGTGGGATAAAAGCTGTAACAACCGAATGCCCCGTAGCTTCCCGCGCCGTGCAGGGTTCCATCCTGTGCGGGGTACACCGCGCCCAATGCTTGCGCAGCATCCTCGATCACAGGCAGGTCGTGCTCACACGCCACCTGCGCGATGGGATCGAGTTCGCACGTTTGGCCAAATAAATGGACCGGCATGATCGCCCGGACGCGCTGGCCTTCGGCTGTCAGCAAAGCACCGTCGCGTCCGCGCTGCATGCCATGCACCGCAGCGCGTAGAGCTTCCACGGACATGTTAAAAGTCTCGGGCTCGATATCGACAAACACCATCGTGGCACCGAGTCGATGGATCGCCCCGGCAGTGGCGAAGAAGGTGTAGGGCGTGGTAATCACAGCATCTCCAGGCCCAATTTCCAGCGCCATGAGCACAGCCAAAAGAGCGTCCGATCCTGATGACATGCCGATGGCATGCGGCGACCCGGTGTAGTCGCATACCGCTTGTTCAAACCGCTCGACCGCCGGACCCAGGATCAGCTCTTGCGAGTCGAGCAATTCCGCGATCCGCGGCAGGATGCGGTCGCGGAGCGCGGCGTATTGAGGTTTCAAATCGAGCAGCGGCACGGTCATCGTGTGCGCATAATTACAGGTTGCGACCTGCATTCAATCTGAAAGCTCGGCTACCGACAGGATAAAAAAAACCGCCGACATGTGCGTGACACGTCGGCGGCTTGATGGGTGATGGTTTATTCGGTAGGTGTGACGACCTCGTCTGTGGTCTCCATGGTTTCCGTGCGCACTTCTGTTGCGGTCTCGGAAGCTTCGTTGCCCGCATTGTCCATGCTGTCACCGATGTCGTCTGCTGCTTCAGCTGCGGCATCGCGGGCTGCGGCGGCTGCAGCGGAAGCTTTTTCCCCGGCTTCATGCAAGTAGGCGCCTGCGGCACTGGCTGCGTCGCGAGTGGCTTCGCCTGCAGCGCGAGCTGCTTTCTCCGCTGTCTCGCCGGCTTCCTTGGCCGATTCCTTTACCTCTTCGGCTGCATTCTCCAGGCGCGCTTCGGTGGTTTCGTCGGCATCGAGAGTAGGCTCCATGGCGGGTGACTCTTCATTGGTGCGCGAATCGCAGCCGGTGAAAAGGGCGAGCACGGTGACCATTGCTGTGGATAGGATTAGTTTTTTCATAATGTTTAATCTGTCTGAGTGTGTGACTGTAACAATCCGGGTTCGACGGTGTCCATGAGGTTTTTATCATCGCCGGGATTGCATTTCACCCCGCGACAGGGCAAAACCTAGCCACATGTTTTTTCTGAAACCTCGCCATGCGAAAGCTGCAAAACATCTCCTGCATGCGGCGCAGAAACTTCTTAACTACCGGCGTGATATTCTTCCGCCGGACAGGATCGTCCTGCTGCAAGAGCATATCCAGCAGTTGAAGTCTGCGCTGAGAACTCGCGATAAAAAAACAATCCTCACTGCAACGGAGAGCCTGGACGCGGTCTGTGTAAAGATTGCCCCGCCGCCTGCCAATCACGCTTGGCGGGAAAATGTGGAAGTGATCCTGGTGGCGGTAGTCATCGCCATCGGAGTTCGAGCCTATTTCCTGCAGCCGTTCAAGATTCCCACTGGCTCCATGCAGCCCACGCTCAACGGCATCGTGGGCACTCCGCTCGCTTCACCGCCACCGGCGATGTTGCGACAAGTGGCGGAATATGTCTGGTTGGGGCGCAACTATATAAATGTGGTCTCGGAGTCCGACCAGAACGAAGTGCTTGGCCTTACGGAACTGAAGCGGTTCCATTTTTTCACATTTACCCGTCTAACCATGAGCGACGGCGCACGCACGGTGTATGCGCCGCCCGCCACGCTCGCGTTCCATTTCGGCGTGCGTCCCGGTCGCGTGTATGGCAAGGGCGAAGTCATAGCGCGCGGCAGCGTGGACACCGGCGACCAGGTGCTGGTGGATAAAGTGACGTTCAACTTCCGGCACCCGAAACGCGGCGAGGTGTTTGTCTTCAAGACAACGGGCATCAAACGCATCGAGGAAACGCTGAACCCGCTGATGGGCTCGCAGTTTTACATCAAACGCCTCGTCGGATTGCCCGGCGATCAACTCCGCGTAGAGCCGCCGAATCTGTTTATCAATGGAGCACCTGCGGAAGAGCCCATGATCCGGCGCGTGATGTCCATGGCCGATGGGTATGAGGGCTACTCCAACCATAGCCGCATGGGCGACAATCTCGGTCCGCCTTTTTACTATCTCGGACGCCCGGACGATGTGGTGGAGGTGCCACCGCATGCTTACTGGGCCATGGGCGATAATTCTTATAACAGCTCGGACAGTCGGCATTGGGGCATCGTGCCGGAGCAGAACGTTGTGGGCCGCGGGCTTTTCGTTTATTGGCCTTTCAGCCGCCACTGGGGTGTGATCAGATAGTATTTTATGAAAAAAATTCCACTTGAAGATGAAGCCGGGGACATCCTCGGCAAAGCCCAGCGCGGTCTGGGCATCGACGACACAACGCTCGCGACTCGAGCAAATATCGCCCCAGCGGATCTCGCCCGCATCATGCAAGGCGACGCCAACGCGCCGGGGTTTGCTGATGTCGCAGCCGTGCTCGGGCTCAATGCGCAAGCTTTGGCCGACGCAGCCCGCAAGAGCTGGTACCCTGCACCTGTGGAGCTGGATGGGCTCGCGCAGTTCAACACCACATTCGACGATATGACCGTCAATGCCTACCTCGTGTGGGACCCTGCCACCCGCGACGCAGTGATCTTCGACAGCGGCGCAGATGCCGACGACATGTTTGCATTTATCGCTGCGCATCAACTCCGCGTGCGGCTCGTGCTACTCACACACACGCACGATGATCACATCGCCGATCTGCAACGCATCGTAGAGAAGACCAAGGTGCCCGCTTTTGTAAACAGCCGCGAACCCACTGAGGACGCGGTGGCATTTGAGGATGGTGCCGAGTGGCATATCGATGGCCTGCACATTCAATCCCGGCACACGTGGGGGCACTCGCCAGGCGGGACCACCTTTTATGTGACCGGGCTTGCCAAGCCCGTGGCAATCGTAGGCGACGCGATTTTTGCAGGCTCCATGGGCGGCGGCAAAGTATCCTATCGCGACGCCATAGAGACCAATCGCAAAGAAATCTTTTCCCTGCCCGACGACACCGTTCTCGCCCCTGGACACGGCCCGCTTACCACGCTTCGAGAGGAAAAATTACACAACCCCTTCTTTGCTTAACCCCGCTTACTGAAATCCACGACCATGACCCACACACAATCACCTCGCATCCGCCACATCGCCAATCTCTGGACTCTTTGGGATCACCCCGGCACCGGCAGCAAAGAATGGAGCATCGATAGGAAGCTATCTGCGATCAAGGAAGCCGGGTTCGATGGCATCGGTGCGCAACTCGATGCCGAACTCGGCGCGAAGGCGCAAAAACAAGGGCTGTGCGCGGTCGGTTATTTTGCTTCGTCCAAGCCTTCCGAGTTTCGCGATTTGATTCGGAGGAACCAGGACGGAGGAGCCCTGCGGATAAATGTGCAGCTCGCTGATCATGATACACCCGTGGACAAAGCAATCTCGATGGCAGTGCGCATCGTGGAGGAAGGCGACCGCCTAGGGATCCCATGCGACATTGAGGTGCATCGCGATACCTGCACCGAGACGCCAGAGAAGACATACGCCATCGCCGCCGGATTCAAGAAAGCCACTGGACGCCTCATGCCGATGACATGGGATTTCTCGCATCTTTCCGTGGTGAAACATCTGGCACCACCTTACGCGGACCGGTTGCTGGTAGATGCGAAGCTCATCCAGCACGCCCGACAATTCCATTTCCGGCCATTTAACGGGAACCATTGTCAAATTCCTGTGACCAATGGCGCGGGCAAACTCTCGCTCGAATTCAATCAATGGGTGCCCTTTCTGGAGCGGACGCTGGAAGTTTTTTTCGCGGGCAAACTGACTTCGGACGACGTGATTGTATGCCCAGAAATGGGGCCCGTGCGTGGCGGGTACAACTTTGCACAACTTCCTTCAAGTTGGGAGGACGCAAAGGTGCTCCGCGAAATCATAGACAAAACCTGGAAAAAAATACTGCGTCAGAGCGTCCCCTCCTGACGCGTTGGCTCATCGCCTTCTTGCGGCCCAGCCCTTTCCACCGCATGTTGCAGCTTCATGTTCGCCCTGCTGCAGAGCTTCTTCGCTTTCCTGTTCGCGCGCCTGGGGACTTTCATCATCCTGGCCGCAGTGCTGATCGTTGTCACCGCTTTGGCATTGGCCAGCAGACATTATTTCCAGGATGCACAAGGCCGTATCGCGCAGATCGATGAGCTGATCGAGCTGCGGCAACAACACGCTGAGCATTTGCGCAGCGAATTGGAGCGACTTCAAACGGAAGCGCAATTGCCGCTTCGCGAACTTCGAAGACGTCTGGAAACAAGTCACGATCAACTCCTGGAAATTCAACGGCGTCTAGTCGCGCTTGATGAACGGCGGCAGCAATTCTCTACATGGTGGTTGCGGACCAAATCGTGGTTCAGTGCGGAAGCCCGAGAGGAACTGCACCAGCTCGAAGAACAGCAACGCGCTCTGGCGGCAGAACAGCAGGCGGCGGAGCGACAGCTCACCTCTGCGCAGACAGAGCATTCCACGCTGCTTGCCACACGCTCCAGTGAAGTCGCCCAGGTCGAGTCTAAGATTGCCGCCACACACGCCGAGATCGCACGCTGGGAAGAAGACCGTTCCCGTCTAGCCATGGTCGCCGCAGAGCGGCAGCGCACATTGGACGCGATAAGATTCTGGCTCGTCCGCGGCTGGGATGCTGCAATTCCCGGAGTCATTGCGCTTGCACTGGGGTTGTTTCTCCTGCCTCCAGTGATGAGCGTGGCTCTCTATTATCTGTGGGCGCCGTGGGTCGAGGAAGCTCGTCCGGTGCTGCTCGCCAATCGATCTGCCCCGGCACCCATCCGGGTCAGTGCCAGCAGCCCCGCTCGAGAGATTTCAGTTTTACCGGGTCACCGCGTCATCTTGCATCACAACTATTACCAGGCATCGGACGACGGACTGGAAAAGCGGACCAGGTTTCTTTTCGATTGGCGTTTCCCATTTACAAGCATCGCGTGTCGCCTCACAGAAATGACCGAGGTTACTAATGCGCAATCGCAGCTGCGGCGCATCACTGTGTCCAACCAGACCGATCCCGCATGCGAGATCAGCACAGTCGAACTCCCGAAGGGCGCATCCCTCATCTTGCGACCACGATTTCTGATTGCGATTGGGCTGCCCGCCAAGGCACTGCCACGCATCCGCGCACACTGGCGATTTACGCATCTGCACGCATGGATCACGTTGCAGTTTCGATATTTTGAATTTACCGGACCCTGCACGTTGGTGGTGCGGGGTCAGCGTGGAATCCGGGCGGAAAGCGTGGACGCAGCTTCTGGCACTCGGAGGACCAACCAGCGAGCCACGGTTGGTTTTGTACCGAGCCTGCATTACCTCAGCCTGCGAGCCGAGACGTTCTGGTCTTATTTCCGTGGGCGTAATGCACTGTACGACGATGCATTTCGTGGCGAAGGCGTCTTTCTTTGTCAGCAGATCAGTCAGCCCGAAGAGCCCGCTGCCGTGCGCTTCTGGCGAGGGATCGGCGATGTGCTCCTAAAGATTTTTGGTTTGTAATGGGACAACACCACCACTGTGCGCAGGTCCACATGATCCCAACTGAGTATTTCTTAACCGGGTTTACTATCGCTTGGGTGGAAACTGGGTTGGCGCGAAATACTGTAGATCGGATAGTAAACTGCGTAGCGCATTCATATTCCATCCGTGGCCCCCGGGAAACTCCGAATAAATGTGTGAGATGCCCAGCTCCTTGAGCCGCTGGTGGAATGCGTAATTAGTCTTATATAAGAAATCCTCCCGACCGATCTGGATTACGACATGGACATCTTTGCGCTCGCGGATGTGATTGATGAGCGTAAAGCAGTTGTTTTTGTGATACTCCTCACGCTGCGTAAAAGGGTCCCCGAGAAGCTCGACTATGGGTTCAAACACGCCGTCCCAGTGCAGATCGTCGATAGTCGTGGCGAGGTTCAATACGCCAGCGCGTGCAAGTGCTACGGAAAAAGTGTCCGGGTAGCGGCATAAGAGGCTCACTGCGCCATAGCCGCCCATGCTGAAACCGGCAAGAAACCGCGCCTCGCGCTTAGGGATCGTGGCAAAATTAGCGTCCATATACTTTGGTAGTTCTTCCCCTATAAAGGTGGCAAATCGATATTCCGGTTTCAGCGGGCTATCCATGAAATACGATAGCCCGGTAAGCGGAGTGACTATGCGCACTCGAAACATATCGGCAAGCTCCTGGGTCTTTGATCCCTCGCCATTGAGTTTGCGCAGGCTTTCTTCAGACGGCGGAAGCTGCGTAGTGCCGTGCAGCATATACACCACCGGCAACGGAACCTGCTCCGAGCCAGTCGGTGAAAAAATCAAAGCGGGAATGTCGCGCCCCATCGTGGCACTACGTATGGCGCGGAACTCGCCATGTTGAGACTCACCACCATCCAGCGTGTAACCTGGATCACCGGCCGTCGCGGTATATGCGGGCAGTTGCGCGCCATCCGGTGTGGCACTGTTTGTCGCGGACATCATGCCCAAAGGGATATCATGTTTGCGTGCGTATTCGGAATAAAACTTCCATGCGAAAGTCTCTATCCAACCTGCCATGTCGTTATCCACCGACATGTCAAACCCGACCAGTGTCCGTGGTATGGTGCCCTCCGGGGTCCTGCCAGTCCATGCGATGTAAAACAAACACTTGTTGAGATATGCACGGTGTATGTCGTAATGGATGCGATCCGCGCCAATACTAAGGTAGCCAGCTGGGCGTGGACCATTCCACTGCGGATCATTGGTTGCGCGCTGAGCAAGATTACTGGGAATGAGCAGCGCATGGTTTGCGGCAGCTTGGGCTAAAAACCTGGACTCCAGTTCCTCACCACCTGCTTCATTCACCCAGGGATAGTCCACCTGGTAAATCACCAGCTTGGAGCCAGCAGCGCGGACGGCATCGGCTACGGCCTGCATGTTGCGCATGCCAGCTTCCCATGTCCGCAACGTGGCTTTGCCGTCGGCACCTTGCTCCGGATAGGCACCCAGCGCATCCTGCACGACCACGACATCATACCTGCCAGCCAGGATCACATCTAGAACACGGCCCGCGTCGTGTCTCGCGCCTAAGAAATGGTTCAGCCCCCAGCCTCCATGCAAGTAACGGTAGGACTCGATCCAGACATCCTTCTGCGTGCGGTTCATTGCACCCGCGTGCGATTCCGGCATGGCCCAGAAAAAAGTATGGCTGTTGCCGATAAAAAGCACTCTCTGCACTTTGGCCGTTGGAGCCTTCGCAAGAGGATGGCGTTCGAGCGTTTGCCCTTCCCACAGCACTTCTGGTTGCTTGCCGTCTTCACACTCGAAGACTTCTACCGCAGTGAGCGCGGCAGAATTTTTTTTATCTATGAAATCCACTGCCAACTGCCCCTCCTTGACGTCGATGCCAGTCAGCAGCACGGACCGGACGCCGCCTATACCGCCCCCTTTCTCAAATGGGTCCACTGCTTTCAGTCGCACCTCACCTTGTATGGCTACATCGAAAACTCTTCCTCCTGGGCGATACACACATTCGAAGCCTTCTGCCATCCACAATCTCACGCTGTAGATGCCCGGTGCCACACGAAATCGAAGGCCTTCGAGGTTGTAATGCTCACTGCGATGGATCTCCGGATCAATTGTTCCGAAGTAGTTTACGTAGCCCGGACGAATGCCCATCTTGCCGCCAATCGTTCCGTAGTCCGCTCCCGGAGTCCATGGCCGGTCTGGCAGCCATCCAGAAACAAGCTCACCCTTGATGTCGTTCCCGAGATCGACCTTGTATAGAGCTTTGCCGGGGGCGACCGGGGCCGAGGTCTCTGCCATGTCGCGACTTGGGACCTCGACGGAATGTGGTTCCATGCGAATGTCAAACCCAGGCCTTCCAGGATCAGCAACCGCCATGGCATCTGCGTCACAGGGGTAAGGCGAGGCGCACATTGCGGAAAGAAAACTGATATAAAGTTGAGCGGCGCACAGGGTTTGAGCGTTCACAATGGCAGCAAATCTATCGCCCGGCGCGCAGCCCGCACAGGCTTCAACCGAAATATTTTCTGGGTTCTGTCTCATCAAATACTGGTCAAGTTCTCAACCGCACGCAAGCCGCTGTGTATGGCACAACTTGCCTTGACCCGAGAGAGGCCTTCCATTACGAGCCTTCGCCATGAATATGGACCCGTGCCGACCGAACATTCTGGTGTTCTTCACCGACCAGCAACGCGCGGACACGCTGGGAATCGGTGGATGCAAACTTGGCTTGACGCCGCACCTGGACCGATATGCGCGAAGAGGAACTTTTTTTAAAAACGCAGTGACACCGCAGCCCGTGTGCGGCCCGGCGAGGAGCTGTCTGCAGACCGGTCAGTTTGCCACCACAACCGGCGTGTGGGGCAACGGAGGCGGGCTCAAGTCAGATTCTCCCAAATTGGCGCAGCTGCTCGCCGACTCCGGATATCGCACCGCATACATGGGCAAATGGCATCTCTCCACTGAAGGAGATGGGCCTGTACCGGCCGGGCAACGAGCAGGCTATCAAGACTGGCTCGCGGCAAATTGCGTGGAACTCACCAGTGGCCCCTACTCCGCAGTGCTATGGGACGAGCAGAACCGGGAGGTCCACTTACCTGGCTATAGAGTGGACGCATTGACCGACGCCATGATCCGCTACCTGCAAGCACGGGCACAGGACCCCGCTCCATTTCTACTCATCAGTTCCTTTTTGGAACCGCACCATCAGAATACGGACGATTCCCATCCTGCACCCAACGGGTATGCCGATTTATATGCCGACGCGGCCATGCCTGCCGATTTGCGTGCGCTCGGTGGCAATGCGCACCAGCAGTGGGCAGGCTATTGTGGCATGATCAAACGACTGGATGAAGCTCTTGGACGGACGATGGATGCGCTGGAAAGCCTGCACCTGGCAGAGAATACGATAGTTATTTTCCTAAGTGATCACGGGTCGCATTTCCGCACACGGACTGCGGAATATAAGCGTTCACCTCACGAGGCATCCATTCGAGTGCCATTTGCCTTGTGGGGACCCAAATGGAATGGGGGAGGCGAACGCCATGAACTGGTGAGTCTCGTGGACCTCATGCCCACACTTCTCGAATGCGCAGGAGTAGGCATCCCCGCAGAGGTGCAAGGCCGGTCTCTGCTCCCTCTATGTCGTAATGAAAACATAAACTGGCCCGAAAGTGCGCTCATCCAGTTCGGCGATGGAGGCCTCGCACCCGGACGAGCCCTGCGAACGCATCGGTGGAAATACGCTGTCACCGCCCCACAAGAATATAAAAATCGCGGCACATCACCGATATACGATGAATCGCACCTCTATGATCTGCGCGCCGATCCACACGAGATGTGCAATCTTTTCCAGCATCCATCGCACAGGGAAGTGCGTCGGCATTTGCAAACACTTTTACTGGAAAAAATGGCAGCGATAGGTGAACCGTCGGCAGTGATCCGTGAAGCTGATGACGAAAGTATCCTGACCCAACGCACTGTGGATTATCCCCATGAACACGCAGCGCGTACGGGAGTCGAACCCGTGCACCAGCCTTGAGAGGGCTGTGTCCTAACCACTAGACGAACGCGCCAGATTGAGAGCGGATCAATGTATTTGCAACTCGTGCGCTTTGGCAAGCTTGCGTTGCAAGCGAAATGCACGCCAGACACCAGCGATCAGTCCTCGGGTTCAAGCGCTTTTCTCACTGCATTGCGCAGACTCTCCATGCGGAACGGCTTCTGCACAAACCCAGACAGCCCTTTGCCATAAAACTGGCTGCTGGCGTCGTGCTCATTAAAACCACTTGTGAGGACGACACGCACGCCGGGTCTGATCCTGCGCAGCTCGCGAAACGTTCCGAAGCCATCCAGCCGCGGCATGGTGAGGTCCACAATCGTTAGGCAAATCTCCTCTGCATGGCGGGCAAATATTTCCAGCCCATGCACACCATCCTCAGCCTCCAGAACTTCAAACCCGAGGCTGTCGAGCATCTTCGCCATGACAGCGCGCACCACAGCCTCATCATCGATCAACAATACTGTGCCGCTGCCCCGCCAGAAAGACTCGTTCTCGGAATCCCCAGGTAGTGGCAACGGCGACTCGGCGCAGATGGGTAGCAACATCTTGAATGTCGATCCCCGGCCGCGCTCGCTATATACTTTTAATGTGCCTCCGTGACTGCGGATGATGCCCAGCACGGCCGATAAACCAAGACCGCGCCCGGTGAATTTCGTGGTGAAGAAAGGCTCGAAAATGCGTTTCTGCGTTTCGGCATCCATGCCATGTCCACTATCGCTCACCTCGAGGGTGGCATAGGTGCCGGGAGCGAGCGTTTTACTAAAAACGGTTGTCGCCAGATATTTGGCATCCACCTCGACAAGCTCGGTTTTCACCGAGATGGTGCCAGGCTTGTCGTCCAGCGCGTCGGAGGCATTTATGAGCAGGTTCATCACCACCTGTCTCATTTGGGTCACATCCGCCATGATCGCAGGCAGATTCTCGTCCAGATCGAAGCGCAACGAGGCTTTCCTGGAGATGGATAAATGCAACAACGCGGTGGACTCCTCAACAATCTGCGTGAGACTCACAGGCTGGATGAGGATTTTTCCTCTGCCAGAGTATGCAAGCAATTGCCTGCATAGATCAGCCGCGCGGGTTGCAGAAGCCTCTATGGCTTCGACCATTTCAAGCACCGGTGCCCGACCGGGCAATTCCATCCGTATAAGGCTGGCATTGCCAATGACGCCGGTAAGCAGATTATTAAAGTCGTGCGCGATTCCACCCGCAAGGATGCCTAGACTCTCCAGCTTCTGAGCTTCCTGGAAGCGGTCTTGCAATTCCTTCTGTTGTCTCTCCGCAGCCAGGCGTGCTGAGCAATCGCGGAGCACAAGCTGCGCGGCGGCTTTTCCGGACCATACGATAAGTGCTGCACCCGCTTCCGTCTCCACGATACTCCCATCCGCATGCAAACAACGCAACTGAACGAACGGCCCGGCACCCACCTCAGCTCCGGGATCATTTAATATGCTGGCCAATTTCTCGTGATCAGCGGGATCGACTCTGTCTGCGATTCTGTCCGTTGGGGGCGCCTCCTCCAGGCCGATCATCTCTTGCCAGGCACGATTGCAATCGACGATCTCACCACTGCGCACGACGACGATCCCCTCGGGCGAGAGATCGAACAGACTGCGGTACCGGCCTTCGCTTTCGCGCAAGGAAGCCTCGCGCTCCTTGCGTTCGCGCACTTCCTGCTCGAGGCGATGGATCATGCGTTCCACCTGCTGAGTGCGGCGTTGCACGAGCATCTCGACCTTCTGGGTGCGTTGAAGCAAAGTCGCGAGATACGCAGTGAAAAGTGCTGTGAACGAAAGCCCACCAATCAATGCGAGCCAGGGCACAAGCGAGATACCGAGTCGCCCGGTGCCTGTCGGAGTAAACACCAACGTCCACAAGCGGTTGTAAATAGGCAGGATGCGCTCCAGCCGCCATGGGGCGGAATCTAGTGGGGATGCCGACCCGTAGATAACCTCGCCATCATTGGCCGAATCGAATATGGCAAGGTTCAGTTCTTCCAATGTTCCTGGCGGGAAGCATGCAGCCAGCATTTCATCTGCAAAAAAAACGCCCTGCACGTAGCCGCGAAGCGTGGCGCGTCGCGCATCGACAGATTCCGGAGTGACGACATCCGCATACACCGGGATGATCATGATGAGCCCGGCCAAGTCACGGGAATCCTGAACCAGAGACACTCTTCGGCTGATCACCGGCGTGGCTGTGTCCCGCGCCAAAGCGAGTTCCTGGACTGTCGGCCCGGCAGCAAGGTCGAAGCCCAGTGCGCGTTCGTTGCCTTTGTAGGGCGCAGTGAAGGTGATCGGTAAATGTTCGTCTCGAACAGCAGCGGCAAGCATCCCGCCATCTTCACCCTTGTCGCGGATCGCAAAGGCGAGCCCGTCCGGCGCGGCTGCGGTGCGCATGGACTGCTCGAACTCCGCGCGGGAGCTGCCTGCGACCCGCTGCACCCATTGCAATGCCTGTATGCCGCGATGCATACGCATGATGTCGCGCGCAGCAGCGTCAAATTCCTGTGGCGTTACTTCGTCTGAAAACACAAACAGCGTCCGCAAGCGAAGTAAAATTTCCTGGTAAGACTGCAGGTGGTTTTTCAGTCGTGCCACGTGCGCATTAGCGCGGCGTTGGTATTCACGCTTGGTATCTTCTTCCTGGGCTTGGTGAAGTAAATGGAAAGTTGCGCCGGAGATCACGAGACCTGCCAGGGCCACGAGTATGCACGGCCATGGAGGCATGGTCCGCCCTTGCGACGGTCCGGTCGTTGCGGACGATGATTTACCGGCCTTCACGGGTGCCCTGACTACCAGTGCCGATGGCCGATGGCAAGCTTGTCGAACTACCGCTTGGCAGCCCGTGTCCGGATGTAGCTGATGCGGCCTTGCCTTTTGGGGACGGGCCGGTTTCCAATGCCCGGCGATGATCGATGCGGATTACATCAGGAGTTTGGGATGGATGGTCGTGGTGGCCGCAGCACTGTTGCTGCTTACCCGCCGCATCCGTCTGCCCAGCATCGTGACGTATCTGGTCGCAGGCCTCATCGTGGGGCCGACTCTCGGGTTGGTGGAGTCTGGGCCCGCGATCGAGTTGATCTCAGAATTAGGTATCGTGCTGCTGCTATTCATGGTCGGACTCGAACTTAGCCTCGACAAGATTCGCGATGTGGGGCCGGTGGCCGTGGTGGCGGGTCTGGGGCAAGTGGCTTTCACGGCTATCGTTGGTTTCGCGCTCTGCGTGGGGCTGGGATTCACCGCGATGGAGTCGCTGTTTCTGGCGACCGGACTCACATTCAGCAGCACGGTGGTGGTCGTGAAATTGTTGAGCGATAAAAAAGATCTCAACGAACTCTATGGACGCATCGCAGTGGGAATCTTCCTCGTGCAGGACATGGTTGTCATCCTGGTGCTCACGGTGCTCAATGGTCTCACCGGCACCGATTCGCTCGATGTCGCCAGCTTGAGCATGGGCATCGCCCGGGCCTTGGGCGGTATGGCGTTGTTGCTGGCGTTTACATTGTTTGCTTCCCGATTCCTTCTGCCAAAGCCTTTCGCGTGGGCATCGCGGCATGCGGATACGTTTTTCATCTGGAGCCTGTGCTGGTGTCTGCTGGTGGTGGCCGCTGCGCACTGGTTGCATCTCTCGATCGAAGTGGGTGCGTTTCTGGCAGGCCTCGCGCTGGCCCAGCTCCGGCACAATGAAGATTTGCGCCGACGCATTCATCCGCTCATGGATTTGTTTGTCGCCATCTTCTTCGTCTCATTGGGCATGCGGATGGACCTGGGAGATGCGATGGCTTATGCACCCTCGATCGTCACGCTTTCGCTGTTTGTGCTCGTGGGCAATCCGCTCATTTTCTTCTTCATCATCGTGTGGATGCGCTACCGCACCAGGACTGCTTTCCTCACCAGCGTGACGGTGGCGCAGATCAGCGAATTTTCGTTTATCTTTGCAGCCATGGGTGTGGCTACCGGACTGGTGGGCTCGTCCGTGCTGATGATCACTGCGGCAGTGGGCGTGATCACCATCGTGGCATCGGCATATATGATCCTCTACAACCGGTGGCTTTACGATGCGCTTGAACGCCTGGGAATTTTTCGATTTTTCAAACGGCAAGGCGACGATGCTCCGCCCGAAGCACCCGAACGCTCAGGCCATATCCTTGTCGTCGGGATGAACTCCATGGGCCGCGACATCGCCAGGCGACTCACGGAAAAAGGCGAAACCGTCGTGGCCATCGATACCGATCCCGTGAAGCTGGAGGGACTTCCCTGCGCGACGCTGCATGGCAATGTGGCCTATACCAGCCTGCTGGAAGAAGCCGGGTTGAGCGAGGCCAAGCTTCTCGTCTCGGCTTTGCAAATCGAGGATGTGAACGAATTCCTCGCTTACGTGTGCCAGACGCACCAGGTTCGCTGCTGCATCAACGCTGTGGACATGGAGAGTGCCGAGTCCTTGCTGGACATGGATGTGGCGTACCTCATTTTCTCAAAAGTGGACGGACTCAAACACCAGAATGCCCTGCTCCGCGATCTCGGCATGCTCAAGACATGACGGCTTTCGCGCTTCTAATTTCTGCCGCCGCGATTGCATTTGGCCTCGCGCGCTGGCTGGGGCTGCCGCCCATGCCTTTCCTGCTGCTCGCAGGGTGGACTCTCGGGCTGGTCAACCAAGGACCGGAGGATGAAGGGCTGCGCGGATTTCTGCAATTGGGCATCACGCTGTTGGTCTTCATCTCCGGCGTGGAGCTGAGTCCAAGTCGTTTTGCCCGCCAGCGTAAAGTCGTATTCTGGATCGCCGCCATACAATTCACCGTGGTGGGTTTCATAGCGTTTATTTTCACACGGGCAATGGGTTTCGATGCCACATCCGCCGTCTATCTCGGCTTTGGGTTGTCGGCAAGTTCCACACTCGTGGTCATCCCGCATCTTAAGCGGAATCAACAAATGTTTGAACCTTTCGGGCGCACCGTGTCTGGAGTGCTGCTGGTGCAGGATGTCATCATGATCGTTCTGATCGTAGCGCTCTCGCATCTGGGGCGGGGAGGTCTTTCCATGCTGCAAGCCACGGGTGCCTCACTGCTTCTCGGCCTGATAGCATGGACGTGCCATCGTTTCATCATGCCGCATGTGGTGCGGCGCTGGAAACTCGATGACGAGCGCCTGCTAATCACGGTGATGGCTTTGCTATTTGTGTTTCTTGGGCTGGCGCAGGTGCTGCAGCTTCCCATGATCGCGGGAGCGTTCTGCGCCGGGTTTGCACTCGCGGGATCGCCCACCAACGGAGCTACTCGCGGCCTGCTCGGCTCGCTCGGGGATTTTTTTAACGCGGTATTTTTTACGGCACTGGGAGCGTTAATTTATGTTCCGGATTTTGCACTGGTGGGGCAGGCGTTGGTCCTCGCCCTGTTAGTGTTCATGATCACGGTGCCGCTCGTCACGCTGATTGGCGAGTGGCAGGGGCTCACAGCCCGCAGTTCCATCGAGAGCGGATTGCTGCTCGCGCAGACCAGCGAATATTCGCTGCTGCTGGGGCTCACCGGGTTCTATCTCGGGCATGTGGACGCGGAACTTTTCAGCCTGCTCGCGCTGACTACAGCCATCACCATCACCGCCACGCCATTCCTGGCGACGGACGCCGTGACATGGAAACTTCTGCGGTTCCACCCCAATCGCCATCGGTTTATGGCGGGGGAACCTCCATCAGATCACATCCTCATTCTTGGCTTCGGCTCCACGGGGATGTGGGTGGTGAAACCTCTGCTCGCTGCGGGCCACAACATTCTGGTCGTGGACGACGATCCTTCGGTTATCGCGCAACTTGAGCGTTCGGCCATACCCTGTCTGCGCGGGGATGGATCGGACCCCGGGGTGCTGCACCGGGCGGGCGCT
Organism: uncultured Chthoniobacteraceae bacterium; assembly: GCA_965365475.1. Classification (GTDB taxonomy): domain Bacteria; phylum Verrucomicrobiota; class Verrucomicrobiia; order Chthoniobacterales; family CAKUMP01; genus CBDUBV01. The sequence goes on from CBDUBV010000012.1 coordinate 32,286, forward strand.
CACCAGGCCAAACTCATCCTGGCGGCCATGCGGCGCCCGGCGGATTCTTTAAAAGTGCTGCGGTTTGTGAGCGGGGTCACCACACTGGTCCGTGTGTTTGAGAACGCGGATGCGGAGCTGATCCGCGAGGCTGGCGGCATCCCCGTGCTCAACTCGCAGTCCGCAGCAGAAACTCTCATGCAATGGCTCGAAGAGCCTGCTGGAAAAATCAGTGCCCGTTAGATAGTTATTTTCCACACATGCAAAATCTCTCCGACTTGGCAATCGCGCTATTCCGCACCGCCACAGGGCTGGTCCTTGGCATTATGCTTTTCCTCACATTCGGGATCGCTCCTGCGCTGTTTCGCAACTACCCTTCTGCGGAAGCCGGCGCTATCATGGGCAAACTCTTCCCCGTGTATTACCATTTTATTTACGCAGGCATCTTCGTCGCGCTGCTCGCGCTCATCGTTGCCCGCCATCTCACCGCCCGATTCTGGCCCGTGCTTGCCACGCTGATTTTTGCGGCTGTATTCATCGCTTCGAATGAGTTCCAGATTGGCCCTGCTGCGCATCGCGCGTTGGAACTCGGCAATCGCGCTGTGTTCGGGCGGCTTCATGGCATCTCGATGATTTTAAATCTTCTCTCCATGCTGGCCATTGCAGCTTCAATTTTCTTGATCGGGCTGCGCCGAAAAGCTACCACTGCCTAGAGACATCAAAAAGAGGACATATCGTGCAAGACCCACTCATGACCGAAAAAATCCTGGCAGACCGGAAGATTTTTTTTCTCGATCTGAAAGAAAACGACCGGGGCCGTTTTTTGAAAATAACTGAAGATGTGAACGGCCGACGGGACACCATCATTCTACCGGCCAGCGCATTTGAGGAGTTCGCGGAAGCCTTCGCTCGCATCGTGGATTTCGACCGGTCTTCTTAGAAAACATTCCCGCCTGTGCATGTCTGCTGGCGGGTCCATCACCGATAGTCGCAAACACAGGAGCGGGGTTAGATCAGTGTAACTTCCTTCGCGCGAAGAGCTGCCGCCACCCGGGTGTCCACATCAATTTTTTTAAAAACACTTTCGAGGTGCTTGCCCACGGTGCGCGCACTGATGGTAAGAATGGTCCCGATTTCCATATTGCTTTTGCCCTCGCCCACCCAATGAAGCACCTCAGCTTCGCGTCTGCTCAAGCCCAATGTCCGGAGGCCTTGGAGTTTTTGCCCGATGCTGACTTCCTGAAAGAGAATGATATAACGGCCATCCAGTAACGTGCCGAAGCGAACCAGAAGGCTGGCATCGCCGCGCTCGATCTGCATGGGCTCCGCAGGCGAAGCACTCATGCTGAGCTGCCGCCGCAGCCAGGCTTTTACAGGATTCGGAAGAACCGCTTTCCACGAGGAGGCTTGGGGGAAAAATCGATGAAGAACCTCGCTGGCCTGGACATTAATGTGGAATACATTGGCATCACCATCCACCAGCGCAATCCCCCGTTGCGATTCATCGATCGCCCGCGCAGAGACCAATGCGAGGGCCTGCGCCTCGGTAAAGGCGACAGCGTTCTCAAACGCCGCTGCAAAGTGCGGCAGCATACACGCGGCCATCTCCCGGTCGTGCTCAGTGAAGGATCTTTCTGCTCGGTTTAGCGCGATGAAAATCAGTTCCTGCCTCGAGGTGACGAGGGAAAAAATCAGACTGTCGCGGACTCCGATTTTCTCCAGAGCTTTTGCAAAGGGCGTCGGGCTCCATTCCTCTTCACTGACAAAATCGGAGACAAAATGTGGGCTATTATCTCCATTGTCATAGACGTTGCGATACACGGGATGACTGTCGAGATGCGGCGCCATCTCCGGCATGATCGATTCCATGGCCGATTGCCAGTGTGCTGGATGATAGAAGGCTGCGAGGCTCCCTGTGCGATGGTTAAACTGATTATACGTGCAGTATAAGCAGGGAATCAGTCGGCGAATCGATTCCAGCATCACGCCTGGCAGAGCGGAAGTATCGCGCAGGCGGTAAAGCTCCGGGAGTTCCCTGTGAACGGCCTGGTAATCGCTGGATCTCATCGGTCGGCACTTTAGATATTCTTTTCCACGAGGGAAGTATTTATAAAATTACGTCGTCTGACGTATATGCAGCCGGTGACGCCGCTGGTATTAATCCGCGCATGTCCATTTCCAATCCAATCGCTCGCACTTTCACCACGCTTCGTCACACCGTATCCGAGCGTAACAGACCGCTGCGTAATTTTGCCATTTTTGCTGTGGCGATTTCTTACTCCACGCTCTCGCTGACTGCTCAAAACACTCCTGGTGGTATGGTGAGCGGAACCTTTGTAAACAATACTACGCAGGGCGGTGGATATCATTGGCAGTTTTTTAATCAGTCTCAGACTTTAGGTACAGACACTTGGTCGAAATCATCTGCGAGTGCCCAAGTCTATGGCAATGCCCAGGAATTCGGTGTGCTCAAGAGCCTCGCCATGGCTTCCCGGATTGATAATGGCTTCTCGGAAGTCGTCATCGCGGTCGGGTTTCAAGACAACATCACCATCTCGGACCCTTCGCGAAATGGGCAGGTCGGGACTTACGTTGGCAGCATGCGTGTCGATATGGAGCAGGACGGCTACGGATGGCAGCTCGGCGCCACCTATTATAATATATTTGGCTTTTCAATTGGCAGCAGCATTGCGAACGCCAGGAGTGCTTTCTCAGGGGGCTCGACTTACGGGTCCATCTACCACGATTGGTACGGCGGTGCGCCACTCCATGACGTGCATACCAACCTTCAGTTCTCCATTCCGTTTACCTTTGGCACGCCGTTTGGCATCGGTGCATACATGACATCCACAGCCAAGACCGGCTATGGGGACGGTGCAGCTGTGTTGATTCGCCACGATGCCACCAACACTGCAGCGTGGGGCGGAACGGTTGCGGTTTACGACAGCACCAATACTGCTCTGGCTTCAGGGAGCTACACATTGTCGAGTGCCAGCGGAACCAATTACGCTTTGGCAATTCCGGAGCCTTCGACTTGCGCGGCTGTTCTCGGCGCAATGGGACTGTTCGTCCTGCGCCGACGCCGGGTCTGAGCCTTTCGACTCACTACTTTTCCCAGATGCGGAAAACAGCTCCCGGATTTTTTCAGGCCGGAGGAAAGGCATTGCAATAACCGGTGCGCGATCATATGCCTTCACGTGAAGGCTTCCATGAAACGACTTGATCAGAAACTCGCTGCGATCCACGCGGACCCCTCTGGAAGCAAGGAATTTATCATTGCGGATGCGAAAGACGCGGACATGGCTTTCGGCGTCACTGCCCCCGGACCTGCGGCTGGTAAATGCCGTCACGGCTACAACGAGTCGGAGGGCTGCTACCGCACATTGGCCGAATATCGCGACCAAATTCGGGCGGTAATCCGGCAGGACATCGTGGATATCGTGCTGCTCTCGGCGTCAAATCTGGAGCAGCTCGGGATGAAGGAAAAATTATTTCTCAACAGCGCGATTACGCCTGCGGCACGCGCGAACGATACTTCCGATGTGTGGGCGGTGCGAGGGGGCAGGTACCCCACCGACCATCCATCGCGCTCGTTCCGCAGTGCCACGCTCGATCACATCAAATACGGACGGCTGCAAGAGGATCATGAACCACCATTCACCGGTGCCGATCTCGGGCTCTACTCGATCACGTTCACCAACAACATCGATTGGGACTACAAAGCACTGGAGGATTTCCACGCGTTCCGTCTCGAGGCCGAGCGCAAACGCTTTCGATATTTCCTGGAGGTATTTAATCCGAATGTGGACCCCGGCATACCGGATAAAAAAGTAGCGGCTTTTTTAAATGATCACATCGTGCGGTGTCTCGCAGGCGTGACGCAAATTGGGCGGCCTGTTTTTTTAAAAATTCCCTACAACGGCCCTGGCCCGCTGGAGGAGCTGGTGGCCTACGATCCGCAAATGATCGTCGGCATTCTCGGTGGCAGCGCGGGCACGACGCTCGATGCGTTCCAGCTCATCCACGACGCGACTAAATACGGAGCACGGGTGGCATTATTCGGACGCAAGATCAATCTCAGTGAGCATCCGCTGGCGTTCATCCAGTTGCTGCGCAATATCGTGGATGGTGAAGTGCCGCCCAAAGAGGCCGTGAAGGTGTACCATGCGGTGCTTGCCAGGTTCGGCATCGCGCCGCATCGTCCTTTGCAGCAGGACTTGCAACTTACCACCAACAAGATGAGTTACCGGTGATGAAACGCAGCGTGATCAATGGTCTTATCCGCTCGGCGCGTGCGTGTTTTCTCGCTCACGGATGGGCCTTGCCGCCCGAGCCGCGCTGGGACGTGACGGACTTTGGCCTGGGTCGCTGGGAACAGGCGGGGTTGGTGTTGGTGAATCTTGCCGAGCATG
>CBDUBV010000013.1:0-35494 GCA_965365475.1 uncultured Chthoniobacteraceae bacterium
TTTACATGCGCTCATGTATCCACATTCCACACGCCGCGTGAGCGGCTTAGTTCAATCGGGCGATCCACCCAACGACTACCCGCGTCACGGCTAGCCGTGGGTGACCTTGGACGTTGGGCAAGAAAATATTCCCCCGCAACGTTGCGTTTGATAGGTTAGGTCATGCCGACAGTTCTGCGTATCGGATCATTCCGATTTCACTTCTACACCGATGAGGGCAATGAGCCTCCGCATATCCATGTCCGAACACCAGACGGGGATTGTAAATTCTGGCTGGAGCCATCTATTTTTCTGGCAAGCAATCGTGGAGTGAGACCCCATGATCTGCGACAGATCGAACGCCTCATTTTCGAAAACCAACTAATACTAAAAAAAAGCATATTATGACCGCTATACTCGCTGATTCACCGATTTCTTTGGAACCTGTCGCTGTTCGTGCTTGGACCGAGGGAAGAATAATATTTATCGAACTACACGATGGTCGCTTTGTTGGCTTCCCCGCCGACCGTTTTTCCCGACTGGCCGCTGCCACGGATCAGCAATTGAAGGATGTCACAGTGGAAGTGAACGGCTTTGCTCTTCGATGGGAAGAATTAGATGAGGATATTACAGTCCCAGGAATTCTTGCAGGTCGCTTTGAGCTGCCACAAAAATAAAAGCCCACACAATAAATGGTGTAGCGGAGGCGAGGAAGGAGCCCTCCGACTGCACCCATAGTTTTACAAGCCCGCTAAATGACGTGGGGCCTTCCTTATGACATCCATGTGGTCGTTCGCGGCTGCCCTGGTATTCTTTTTTATCGAAGAGCCAGGCAGGGTTGCCGGACGCTGCGGGCTGCAAAACCGCGCTTGGAGTAGAATTACTCGACTCGTCTATCGTCCGTAACCCAGCCGGGGGCGGGTGCGCAGAATTTTATCCTCTCCCCACTCGTGGGATGCCAAAACCCAATCTCCCGCGCATGCAACCGCATCGCTGGAGCATCAAGCGGTAAAGTCTGGCTCGTGCCAAGCTGCCGCTCGGGCAGATACAACGGGTCGCCTATCACGGGCGTGCCAGCATGCCAGAGATGCACCCGTATCTGATTCGTTCTGCCCGTGACAGGCCGAGCCAGCAGAATCGTGGAGTCCGATTTGCGCTTGAATACGCTAAAATGCGTGACCGCTGGCAGACCCTTTGCATCCGCCACTCGCCCGCCAGCCTTGCCAACATTCTCCGAGATTGGCACATCGCAAGTGAAGTCCTCCACCCTGCCCGGCACCTCCACCAGATAGCATTTCTCCACTTCACCCCGAGCGAACTGCGGCTGCAACACACCAGCGATATGTCGTGTCCGCGCACAGACCAATACCCCGGTCGTGTTGGCATCCAGCCGGTGAGCCGGGCGCGGATGCACCGGAGCAAAAGCCTGATTCAACAGCCAACTCAACGTATTGCGATGGAATCTGCCTCCGGGATGCATCGGCAAAGGCGCGGGTTTGTTTAATACGATCACGGCTTCGTCCACATGCAACACCGCGATGGCTGCATTCACATCCGGCTCACAGACGGACGTCTCGATCTGCACCAATCGCTCACCTTTTTTTACTTGATACTCCGCTCCGCATCGCTCTTGCGCTTGATTATAAAACAACCCCGCTGCGAGTCGGCGTTCCCATTCCTCCGTCTCGATGAACGGGAATAATCCGCAAAGCATTTCACGCAACGATGCCCCGTCGTAGTTGGGCGGCACTTGGAGGGGACGCGCATTGTCCCACGGCACTGAACCCGGCAGCGGTTCACTCACCGCTCGCAACGCCTGCTCGATTCGCCCAAGCTCATCTTCCACAAATGCGTGGCAATGCGGGCAACTGTCTGGTGGCCGATACCGTGGATCCTGCTGCTCTTCCACTGTCAGCGGAGTCTGGCAATGATAGCACAACGCAGTGGTCGTCTCGCGCAGTGCAGGATCAAGTCCCACGCGGTGATCGAAAACAAAACATTCGCCGTCATAATGATAGCTTCCGCACTGCTCAAAATATTTTAAGATGCCGCCCTCCAGTTGAAATACGTCCTTGAAGCCTTGCTGCTCCATGAACGGCCCGGCTTTCTCACAGCGGATACCGCCCGTGCAGAACATGACCACCGGTGCGTCGCGCAATTGCGGCTCGAGGCGGCGCACTGCGTCAGGAAATTGCCGAAAATGATCGATACCAGCCGGTATGGCGTTGCGAAAAGTGCCAAGCCGAACTTCGTAGTCGTTGCGAGTATCGAGAAGCGTGACGGGGCGACCCTCATCCAACCAGGCTTTCAGCTCGCGAGGAGCAATCTTTCTCGCTGGAGACCGCGCAGGGTCGATCCCGTCAACACCGAATGCGATGATTTCTTTTTTTATCCGCACAAGCATGCGGCGAAAGGGCTGGGCCCGGCTCCGACTGTATTTCAGCTCGATTTTTTCCAGACCAGAAATTAGCCGAAGACGCGCAACCAGATCCTCCACATCGCGCTCGAGCCCGGCTACGAAAAGATTTATTCCCTCCTGCGCCAGCAAGATGGTTCCCTTGAGATTTCGCGCCTGGCAGAAATCCCGAAGCTCTCCACGCAACGTCTGCAACTGCGTCAGCGGAGCAAATTGATATGCCGCGATATTTACTATCTCTGCCATGCCAGCCGCACACATATTTACCATCCCGAGTCCAAGATGTGACCGTCGCGATCCAGGAAACACCCGCTCTGTTTGGAAGAAAGTCCGGGGAGCATCCCTGCGATCGCGCTGGCAGATTCCTCCACACTCAGAGTGGCATTGGCACCACCCATGTCGGTGCGCACCCAGCCTGGGTGCACGGCCACCACGATCATACCGCGCAGTTCCGCGGCAAGGGCTCGCGTGAACATGTTAAGCGCGGCTTTCGAGGTGGAATAGCAGTAGTAACCACTGTCGTTTTTCGCACCGATCGAACCCGCGCTGGAGGAGATATTGACGATACGCGGCTGCAGGGAATGCCGAAGAAGGGGCAGCAGAGCCTGAGTGATACGAGCTGTGCCAACGACATTGGTTTCAAATGCTTCTACGAAATATTCCAGGTTCAGCTCTTCGAAGCGCTCATTGCCTTTTTCGGGAAACACCGCGGCGTTGTTGATGAGGATATCGATATGCGGGCGCAGGTTGCCGATTTCTGCGACGCATTCTTGCACGGAATCCGGATCGCACACATCCAGCGGCACCACGTGCAAGTCGGAGGGGTGAGCTTCGAGAAGTGCTTTCAGTTCCGATGCGTATTCTGGTTGTCGAGCGGTGGCGATCACGTGCGCACCGTTTTCAAGACATGTGCGGACCAACCCCAGACCGATTCCGCGATTGGCTCCTGTGACTAAAATGATTTGCGAAGACATATTTGTCGGCAGCATGCCTCCCCGTTGGGCAACACGCAAGCAGCAGGATGCAACTCTCGGGCAGGGCACTCCCCGCACGCTCTCGAATTTTTCCCACAAGCGGAGATTGCAAAACCTTTTCGTGCCCGATATTGATAACGCTCCTGCGACACAGTTCGCGCACGCGTCCGTAGCTCAATTGGATAGAGCGTTGGCCTCCGAAGCCAGAGGTTGTGGGTTCGACCCCCGCCGGACGCAAATTCCCTTTTCCTCATTCCGCCTCCCAGCGCGTTCATCCTTGGTTGCGACTTAAGCAGTGCCGGCGGTGGGGGTCGAACCCACACTCCCTTTCGGGAACGGGATTTTGAGTCCCGCGCGTCTGCCAATTTCACCACACCGGCTTTTACTTCCGAAAAACTGCCTAAACGTTATGCACTCCCCACTGCGATTTCAAGCCCGGAGGTTCATCCAAAATTTCCCTCAACACAAATGCTCGTCGCAAGGCATCCCGATCGTGCAACTGCCCAAGCAGTGTCTTCGGATCGACCCTGTTTCTCGCACGACTTTCGCGTCGTCCACCGATCCCACCCCCGCCGCTTCGAATTCGATCTAGAGCGGCTTTTTCCGCCACGGATAAGTCAGGTGTGGATGGCTGATGCCGAAACTCTGGCACCACTTCAGCTTGACGGGCGGGCTTTGCACGCCGGGTGGCACGCACCTCCGGCAAGGGCGGAGGAGTGACAGGTGGCTCTTCCGGAATCCGCCGCTGCTGCGGGGCAACTCTCGGCGGCGGCACGGGAGCACTGGTAGGAAGACCCAACGCTTCCAGAAATTTTCTCGTCCGCTCCTCATCGCTATCCAGCGTAGTCGGTCGCTGCGTTTCCACCCGACGAGAGGAAGGAAACGCGGGCTCCGCAGGCTCATCGAACTGTGCCCGCCGCATCTCCTCCTCTTCGCGAGCCTGCGCACGCTTCTTCATGATCGCGTTTACAATCGAGATCACGACGAAGATCGCGATGAATATCAGTTGTTCCATGAGAAGCGCACAGCGCGACCGTTAGTTCCCGGGTTTCGCGATTGAATCGCGCATCGAGGTATCGGCCTGGATGTTTTTCAGCCGCATATAATCAAGCACGCCGAGGTTTCCTTTACGGAATGCATCGGCCATCGCCATCGGCACTTCCGCTTCGGCTTCCACCACTTTGGCGCGCATTTCCTGCACTCGAGCCACCATTTCCTGCTCCACCGCCACGGCTGCCGCGCGCCTTACTTCCGCGCGCGCCTGAGCCACTTGTTTATCCGCTTCGGCTTGCTCCGCTTGCAGTTTCGCTCCCACGTTTTCACCGATGTCCACATCCGCGATATCGATGGATAGAATTTCAAACGCAGTATTGCTATCGAGACCCTTGCCCAACACAGCTTTGGAAATACGATCCGGATTTTCCAGCACTTCTTTATAAGAAACAGCCGACCCTATCGAGCTGACGATGCCTTCGCCCACTCGCGCGATGATGGTCTCCTCCGTCGCGCCGCCCACAAATCGGTCCAATTGAGACCGCACGGTCACCCGGGCTTTTACCTTCACACCGATTCCGTCCTTCGCCACGGCATCGATGGTGGTCTTGCCGGAGGACGGGTTCGGGCAATCAATGACTTTGGGATTAATGCTTGTGCGCACGGCTTCCAGCACCGTCTTGCTTGTGCCTTTGGTCGCCAGATCGATGGCGCAGGCGCGATTAAAAGTAAGCGGAATCTCGGCTTTGTCCGCAGCGATGAGCGCGAGCACCACCTGCTCCACATTGCCACCGGCGAGGTAATGCGCTTCGAGCAAATCAGTGTCCACTTCAAGCCCGGCCTTCACCGCAGTGATCCGTGCGTCCACGACCATGCCCACTGGCACCCGCCGCAACCGCATCGCGACCATATTAAATAAACCAACCGGCGCATTGGCGATTCGCGCACGAATCCAGATGCCCAGGAAATTGAACAAAATGACGACAAATATGAGTCCGAAGACGGCAGCTACGCCGAGGACTAGAAGAACAAGGATATTAGGACCGGCAGGCATAAGCTTAGAGATTTGGAATTGTGTTAGAATAAATTCCCCTGGCTTGAACCCGGAGAAGTGAGCGCAGAGATTACGTCTCCGCCACGGGAGTGACAATGATTTTCGATCCCTCGACAGAAAGCACGCGCACTGCGGTTCCGCCAGCGACCAAGCCTGTCTCTGCCACAACATCGTAGCGATGGCCATTGAACGTCGCGACACCAGAAGGGCGCAGCATCGTCACCGCGCGGCCCTCCACCCCGACCAACTCCGATGCGCCCAATTGCCCCGAACCACCAACAAGCGAACTGCTAAGCATCATGCGTCGCCCGATGGGTGAGCGCGGAAACAGTTTGAGACCGAACATGACGCCCACACACACCACGCAGAAAAGCAGCACGGAAAAAAGTGCACCGCCCGCGAGCCCGAACTCGCCAAACCCCATCGCCACTGCAATCAGCAAGGCCACTCCGCCTAGAATCCCAAGGATCATCCCCGGCAGATACACCTCTGCAGCGATCAGCACCACGCCCGCAAGCGTGAGGATAATGATCCAGAGCATATGCTCTATTCCTCACCGACCGTCCTGCGGCCAGTGATAAATTCCTGCACATTCCCAATCACCCGCAGCGTCCCACGCCTCGTAGCCTCCCCCGCGCGATTCAGGTGCCGACCGGTGCGCTGCAACACATTTTCCCCGGTCCCAGGCTCATTGCCAGGCCACACGGTGGCATCGGCCGGATTCCTGCGCCGCATACCTTCCGCTCGAACCAGATTGCCAGTAGAGCCCGAAACAAGCACAGTTCCCACGGGCGTTCCTGTATAATCTTTGAGCACGACAGACCAGATGGGCGAGCCAGACGAGTCATCAGCTTGCAAAGCATAATCCGCGCTGTCGAAGCCCACAAACTGTCGTTTGGCTTCTTGATTCGCCACCACAAAAGCACCATCGGAATCCAGGTTCAGCGAACGCAGCGCGATGACGAAATGCGATCCGGTATGTCCACGCAGACGCAACGGAGCGCGTTCAGATAGGATGCGACCATTACTTACTTCAAACTCCCGAACGCCGCTGCGGGCGGTTGGATCGTCAATTAAGATTTTCCAAACCAACGGCTGAGTGGTGCCCTCGGAGCCGGTGATTTTGACAACCCTATTTAAGAAGCTTTGATCGCGCTGCCCGGCCAGCGAGCGCAGTGCTTGATATGCCGTAGGTTGTTGAGCAAGAGCCGCGCTTGAAAAAACGAGGCTAAAGAAAAGTGCAATAGTGAATGCCGTCCTGATCATAGCGAGACGGATACTATGGGCGCATGCCATCGGGCTTTCAAGCTATGAAATAAGCGATTTATACACGAAAACTGCCTGGACGATATTTCGTGTGATAATCTGAGTCTGCCTCGCATGTAAAGCTGCAGACTAGCAATCCAAGCCTTGTGGGATCTAACCGTCAGCTTTTCTTTTTCGGAAGACTTTCTCTTTTCGTTCCTGCCAGGTCTTTCAATTCAGACTTGGTCATGGAGGCGGCCATTTGTTTGGAAGCACCGCGCAGAGAGGATTTTGATTTGTCCCCGCGCTTCGCAGCCAGAGCCGCACCCGCTGCCATTTGTTGTTTTTTAGACCTGGCAGGCATCGGAGAGTAGCGAAATCGTCAGCCGATTCGCTTTCCGGTTACGAGTTGAATGACCAGGACGATGAGTGCAACGACCAGGACAATGTGGATGAGATTCCCAAGCACGCCGAAGCCAAAGCCAAGCGCCCAAAGGATTAGTAGTATAATTAGTATTGACCAGAGCATAGTTACTCGTACTTCGCGCAAGCCCATCAGTTCACGTGCATCAAAGTTTTAAAATTATCAATTTTTCGGCAATCGGCGTTCTTACCCTGCCACGCAAACGACTCGGAAGCCGACATCATTATAGCTGTAGTCGGGAGAGTTAAATGCGCGCGCAGTTGCTCGCAGGTTGGCAAAACGCGAACGCCAACTTCCCCCACGATGCACGCGCTTGCTCCCGCTGCTTAGCCCTCTCGGGTTGATCTGGTCGCGCAGGCTGTAAGACTCGAAAAAATCTGAGCACCATTCCCATACGTTACCCGCCATGTCTTCGAGTCCGAACGGACTTGATCCCGCAGGGAAACTGCCCACAGGCGATGTCTGCGAAAAACCGTCGTCCATTCGCAGATCGCTCCATGCGAACTTTGTGTTGCGATCTGCAAAGTTGCCCAAGGGCGCGGTTTTATCGCCCCACGGGAATATGCGGCCCAGCGGCCCGCGAGCGGCGTATTCCCACTCTGCTTCGGTGGGCAGACGATAGCGGACGCCTTCCTTGCCGCTCAGCCAATCGCAGAACCGGATGGCGTCGAGACTGCTTACGTACACCACGGGATGATCGTCCCAATCGGGATGCAACCGGCGGGCCCGGTGTGCAGGCAGATATTGCTCATACTGTGCATTGGTCACGGGAAATCGTGCCATGTAGTAGCGGCTCAGGGTGACTTTGTGCACGGGCTGCTCGATGGGCTGCGCGGCTGGATCACCACTGCCCATGAGAAATGTGCCGCTGGGGATGAAGCGCATTTGCATGCCGAGCTTGTTGGTAAATGGCTGGAACTCGCGCAGCTCTTCGTGAGGTGAAAGCTCAGGAATTACGGGAGTGAGACGCTGCTCGGGTCTCGGTGCTTGCACCACGACAGTGGAGCGGGCTGCGGGAATGCGGGCGGTTTGCGGCCTGCTCAGTGGCATCGGCTCGGTCTGCATCGTTTGGGATTCCATCCATTCATCGATGATGTCTTCCGCGTCGCCCCCGGATAGCCCGAGGTTTTCAGCCATATTAACAAAAGCATCGCGCTGGTCATCGGTCATGTCTTCGCCTTCCAACCCGGAGAGATTGAGCAGCCGCACAAATTCCTGCTCAGGATCGCCGCTTCCAGACTGGCTACCTTGGTTTGAACCGGAAGAGGGTTTGCGGATTGCATTGCGCAAGTTCAGTTCGCGATCCACAAATTTGCCTATCTCTTCTTCAGTCAATCCGCGCTCGCGGCCGAGCTTCATCAGTCGCTCCTCGGCCTCGCTGGTGAGCACGCCATCGCTGATCGAGAATGCCAGAAATTTATTAAATTCAGCCCGAATATTTTCCTTAATCTTGAGCCGCAATACGGCATCGATCTTTTGTCTGGATTCTTCGTTTAATAATGCCGCCCGAGCTTCAGTCAGGAACCTGGGGGCATCGTCCAACCCTGCCCGGAGCATCTGAGCCAGGGGATTGCTGGGCTGATTTTTCAGTGGAAGTTTTTTCTGCCACCAGATCAGCAACTGCCGACAGTGTTCTTCTATCTGCTCGGGCCCTGGCTCGTCTTCAAATCGAAGACAGAGACGCTCGTAGAAATTTTCGGATGGATATTGCCGCCATTCTTCCCATTTCTTGGGATCGTCTGGAAGCGGGAAACTGAGACTCATGCGGTGAACAGAGCCCGATTATTCGACTTTGATCAAGGCGAGATCGGCGGTGGCACCTGCTATTTCATCTTCCGAAAGGCCGGTCATGCGTTTTATCGAGACCGAACTGCGTTTACCGAAAGCGTTCACAGTGACTTCCAGCACTTGATTGGGGTTGTAGCAATACGTGAGTTCCACTGGCGAGCCCTTGGGCAGGCCGGGAGGGAGTTCGATCTCGCAACTGCCAAGCGGCGTGCATTCGGCTGCGACGGTGCTTTCGCCTTCCACCACGCGCACCGTGACGCGCTCCATATTATCCGCAGCAGTGCCAAAGGAGTTCACGCGCTGAGCGGGCATGGCGCTCATCTTTTTGATCATCGGAAAAACGTATTCTTCCATTTTCAATTCATCCCAAAGAACCACTCCCAACGTGTGCGAGGTGATGTTGGTCACTTGAATCAATGCGCCATCGCGCGTGCTGAATTGCTGCCGGGTCTCCTCGGGTACGATGCGCGCTTCTTCATCCTGCTCATCGTCGTCCTCCTGCATGAGGCAGAGAACGGCTTGGATGGCTGCCCCGACAGCCACAGCTTCATCAGGATTGAGATCATCCACCGGTTTCTTGCCGCTGATCTGCTCGATCATGGTGCGGATCATGGGCATGCGGGTCATGCCGCCCACGAGCAGAATCTGGTCGATTGCATCCCACTTCATCCGGGCTTCTTCAATCACGATTTCACAAATGGATTTGGTCTTCTCCACCAACTGCGCCGCGTAGTATTCGAACGCTTCGCGTGTGAGTTCCATCTTGATGCTTTTGCCTGCGTGACTGTGAACCACGATGGTCTTGGGGCGTGTGGAGAGTTGTATCTTCGCGGCAAGAGCGCGGGTCTGGAGGTCCTGATAACTTTGCAAATCCAACAAAGGATTTTCGCCATGCAACCGGTCGAACTCCTCGGCCACCAGGTTCACGATAAGATCGTCCCAATCCTTGCCGCCGAGGCGGTGATCGCCATTGGTGGCGAGCATCTTGATGTGGTGATCTTCGATCCGCATGATCGTGACATCGAACGTGCCACCACCCAGGTCGAACACGAATACCGTCTGATTGGTGTCCAGTTTATCGAGCCCGTAGGACAGTGCCGCAGCGGTGGGTTCGTTCAGAACTTGCAACACGTTGAGACCCGCAAGTTGGCCGGCATGGATCGTCGCGGTCCGCTCGGCATCGTTAAAATATGCCGGCACGGTGATCACGGCATCGGTGACTTCCACCTCGAGATATTTCTCCGCGTCATTCTTAAGCTTCTTGACGATGAACGAAGCCAGCTCCTCAGCGGAGTAGGAGTGATCTCCGAAATCGCGGCTGAACTGCGCTTTGCTTTTGCCCATCTCGCGCTTGACGAAGTCCACGATTTTCTCCGGCTCCGCTACGGCGTTTTGTTTGGCATATGTGCCCACGACTGCGGTGCTGCCATCGAAAAGTATGACCGAGGGCGTGATCCTCTCGCTCTCGGAATTGGGAATGATCATCGGTTTGCCATACGCGTCGATATGCGCGATGGCTGAGAATGTGGTGCCGAGATCGATGCCGACTGCTTGTCTTTTTTTCATGACGATAAAGATGAAGATTCTGAGGTCCACCGCGCGATGACGACTTCCTGCGGACGCAACACGCGATCCCGCCACCGGTAGCCGCGGCGCACCACGCGCAGAATTTGGTTGTCTGCCTCCGGGCTGGAAGCCGTTTCAACGCTCAGGATTTTATGAGTTCGCGAATCCAGCACGGCGTCATCCATTTCATGAACCTCCATTCGGTGCAGTATCTCCCGGAGATGGTGCACCAGGTTTTCAAAATTATCTGCTGTCGCAAGGCCGTCCAACTGCGATTTTACGCGCTCAAGATCATCCATGAGGCCGATGAGATCCCGCGCGATGGGCTTTTGTAACGCTTCGAACAAAAATGCGTCTTTATACCCACGCAGTTCTTCGTGCAGCGCGTTGAAGAGTTTTTCATTGGCGGATTCCAACGCGTTTTTGCGTTTCAATTGCTCAACGATCTCATCCATCAAGCGCTCCTGGACAGGCACGACTGCTGCCAGCGCATCCACGCTATCCTGGCTGGAAGAAAGCATCTGCTGCAACTTCTCCCAAAGTCTGGCGGGTTCCTCGACGGTGTCGTCCTTGGCAACAGGAGGGGCCGGGGCAGACTGTGCTAGCACTGGCTTGGCGGATTCAGGCATGGCCTGCTTTTGCTCATGCCGCTCTAGTTCGATGGCGAGTTCCAGTATCTGCGCATCGAATGCTTCTCGTTCTGTGTTCTTGGAGGTGGATGCCATGGGCTGGAAGGATTAAAGCGATTTCCATGCCATCCTAACACCCTTGCAAGCTCAAAAGCACTTCATTTCGTTGCTTTTACAATTGCTTCTATCAAACCTTCAATATCGTGCCGGACAGCTTCGACATCCACCCGCATCCCAGCAGCCCGCAACGTCCCGCTCGTCACTGGCCCGATGGACGCGATCCTGGTCTCACTCGGGACCGGGATTTTTAATGCAATAAAATGTTCCACAGTCGATGAACTGGTAAACGTAAGCCAGTCGGCTCCGTGTGCGCGGAACTGCGACTGGACACCTGTGGTATCTGCGCTGGCGGGCACTGTTCTATAAGCTATTGCCACGTCCACAATCGCGCCGTGGGCAGTGAGTTCGTCTGGCAAGATCTCTCTTCCTGTTTCCGCGCGAACGAGAAGAAAAGTCTGATTCTCCACACTGCCTGTGGCCAACAAAGATTCGAGCAATGCCTCCGCGACGAACTTTTCGGGGCACACTTCTGCCCGAAGTCGGTAATCCCATATCCTTCGCGCGGTGGCTGCACCGATGGCTGCGATGCGCACGCCGCCGAGGTCCCGTGCATCGTTGCCCAGCGCGTAGTAGCGCTCGAAGAAGGCTTGGACGCCATTGGGGCTAGTAAACACCATCCAGTTGTATGTGCGGGCTTCGTTGACAAAGGCATCGAATGCCTCCGGATCGGTCGGCGGCTGGATCGAGATGGTGGGCATTTCCAACACATCCGCGCCCAACGCGTGCAACCGGGAGGAAAGTGCACCCGCTTGTGAGCGACTTCGAGTCACCACCACTCGCTGCCCCAGAAGCGGTCGGCTTTCGAACCACGCAAGGCGCTCACGCAGCCGCACCACGTCTCCGATGACCACCACCGCAGGCGGCTTGATGCCGCAGTCCTGCACTCGCGCGGCGATGTCTCGCAAGGTGCCCACGACGGTCCGTTGCGCAGAAGTCGTTGCCCGGTGGATGACCCCCACAGGAGTCTCCGCGTCCATGCCGTGCTCCTGCAGAGCACTTGCAATCGAAGAAAGACGCTCCATACCCATCAACACAATTTTTGTGCCATGCGCGCGCGCCAGAGCGGAGAAATCCAGAACCTCCTCGGGTTTGCCCGGATCTTCATGCCCGGTAAACACCGTAAACTGCGCACTCGCTCCGCGATGCGTGACCGGGATGCCGGCATATGCCGGCCCCGCAATGCTGGAACTGATGCCCGGCACGATCTCGAAAGCCAGGCCGTGCTCCGCCAGTGCCAGCGCTTCTTCCCCGCCCCGACCAAAGACAAAAGGATCGCCGCCTTTGAGTCGGACCACGCATTTTCCTGAAGCAGTTTTCTCCACCAACAACTGGTTTATTTCCTCCTGAGGCATCGTATGGCGACCCGCTTGTTTGCCCACAAAAATCCGCTCCGCGCTCTCCGGAAGCCATCGCAGAATCTCCGGGCTCACCAGATAATCATATAAAATAACGTCTGCTTTCTCGATGCATTCCCTGGCCCGCAAGGTCATCAATCCTGGATCTCCGGGCCCTGCACCCACTAGATAACATATGCTCATAATTTTATAAACGCGGCCTCCGCGACCTCCTCGGGCGTCGCTCCGTGCGCCTCCGCTCGTCGGACTCCCGATGTGGAAAACACGACCGCAGCAAGATGAAGACGCGCTCCGACATTCCTCGCCAGCACTCCGATGGGCGTCTGGCAACCGCCCCCGAGTTTTTGTAAAAAGATGCGCTCGGCCTGCACTTCCATGGCTGTGCTCACATCGTGCACGGGGGTGAGCAGTCGTCGCAATGCAGCGTCGCCTGCACGCACCTCGACCGCCATCGCCCCCTGCCCCGCTGCAGGCAACATCCAAGTTCCCATATCTTCCACGTAAAACTCTTCGAGCCGCCCATCCTCCAGTCGGTACCCCAGCCGCTCAAGCCCCGCCCGCGCCAGTGCCAGCCCGTGCCACTGCGCGTCTTCGCGCAATTTGCGCAAGCGGGTACCGACATTACCCCGGATGTCGCTCGTGCGGATCGCGGCATTTCTTTCCTCCAATTGTCTGGCGCGACGCGGGCTGCTCGTGCCGATGAGAGCACCGTCTGGCAATGCCTCGAAGCCGCCCGGCAATTTACTCAGCAAGACATCGCTCCAGGCTGCCCGCGTAGGGATCGCAGCGATCTCGAGTCCGCTTGGGCACTCACCGGGCAGATCTTTGAGACTATGCACTGCGGCGTCGATCTCACCCTCAAGCAAAGCTTTTTCCAGCTCTTTTGTAAAAAGTCCTTTATCCAGTTTCGCCCCGTCCGCTCCTTCACCTGTGGCCAGTCGCACGTCCAGCCGACGATCGCCCACGGTCACATATTCTCTCACCGTGATTTGCAGCTCGGGGAATGCTTTGCGCAGCGTTTCGCATACCAGGTGGGTCTGCGCTAGTGCCAGCGGACTTCTTCGTGAGCCTACTACGATCTCATTCATTTGGAGGACTTAACTCGTTCGCCCATCATGTGATTCCCACGAGACATTGTGGCCCCATGGGCGGAAAGCCACGCGAGGTAATCATCCGTGTGTTTGTCCAGAATGCGGCAGCAGCGTTCCATCTCGGCGGAGCGCAACGAGCGAGACCGGTCGGCGATGGCTTGGAGCGAATCGATATCGTAAAGATAGACGCTTTCGATCTGGTTCACATCCGCATGGACATTGCGCGGAACTGCAAGATCGATGACAAATAACGGATGCTCCTCCCGCGTGGCCATACGCCGATATAGCGAGTCGTAGCGCAGCAGCGGTTCGGGAGCAGCCGAGCATGTGATCAGAATATCCAAACGCGATATTTCAAATTCCCACGCGTTGAAATCCACCGCCTCACCACCCAGCTCGCTGGCAAGCGCGCTCGCTTTCTCCGCAGAGCGGTTGCACACCAGCAGACGCGACACTCCGCGGCTTAGGAAACTGCGCGCAGTCCTCTCGCCAGTCTCACCAGCACCAAGCACCATGACACTGGACTCCGCCAGATTGCCGAAAATCTTGCCGGCAAGGTCCACTGCCACCGATCCCACGGAGATGGCTCCACGGTTGATTGCTGTATGCGTGCGCACCTGCTTGGCGGCTTGGAAAGCTCGTTGAAAAAGCTTGTTCAACACCCGCGCCGTGAAGCCGCTGCCTGAAGCTGAACCGTATGCTTTTTTTACCTGCCCCAGTATTTCCGTCTCGCCCAGCACCATCGAGTCAAGACCACATGCCACCTGGAATAAATGCCGCACCGCAGCCTCGCCATCGTGTCTATACACCGCTTCCAACCCACCGCACTCCACCCCTGCGGATTCGGTTAAAAATTCATCGAACCCCGCATGGGCGGAGTGCAAGCCAGCACCCGCTCCATAGAATTCCACACGGTTGCAGGTGGAAAGAATTACCACTTCCTCCACGCGCTCGATTTCTTTGAAACGAGCCAGCGCGGCATGAAGCTCGGACTCAGCAACAGCGAAGTTTTCCCGCAGTTCGACAGGAGCAGTTTTGTGGTTGAGACCGATGCAGACGATATTCATGTCAGGTTAGCGAAGCCACGCCCCATAAGGAAACCACCGTGATGAGAAAGGCGCAGGCTGAAGCCACGGCCACGCCGCCTGGTGTGAGTCGGTGCAAAGCGCGGGCCATAATTATAAATGCGTAGCCCAACCAGATGGCGGCCGACCACGCCAGCTTGACCTGCTCGGGAAGTTGCCCCGCCATGAGCCCACAACCAAACCCCACCGTGAGCAAAGCCCAACCGAAAACAAGCACCCGCCGATTCACCACTGCGAGTTCCTGCACCGGCGGCAGGCTATAGAAAAAGGAACTGGGCTTGCCGCTCTTCAACTGGTGTTGCTGCAGGAGAAACATCACGCCCGTGACACCAGCCAAAGCAAACGCGCCGTAGGCAATCACGGATAAAGCACCGTGCAATTCTCCCCATGCATTGGCAGGCGCCACACTGCTTGCGGAGGTCTCGGCAGTAAAAAATAAAAGCGCCATCAATTGAAGAACAAAAGCCAGCGGAGAAGTGAAAGCACCCATGAGCGACAGCCGATATGTGCTGCCCACGACCATATAGACAAGCACCAGCGACCAGCTCAGAAAGACCAGAACTTCGAAGAGATTAGTCAGCGGACAGCGGCCTATCGACTGGCCGCGCACGTAGAGGAAAGCGGTCTGAAAAATGAAACCGCACGCGACCGCCGTGAAATTAAAACGCCCGGGCAGGTATCGCCCCGCCCCGAAGGAGACCAGGGTGTAGCCGAAACTCGCCAAAAAGCAGAGCATCGATAGGATAAACAAAGCGCGTTCCATAAAAAAGGAACGCGCAGCGTATCCGCATGATCGCTCATTTGCAACCTGCGGGTCTCAAGCCGCTTCAGTGCAAGAAAAAAGACCCGGCGGCGCGAGCCTCCGGGTCTTTTCCAGAAACAGGTTATGACGATTTAATCAGCATCTTTTTCCGACACCGAGGAGATGTCCTGCGCATCGGCATCTTTTAGCAAGTCTTTCACTTTCGAGGCTTGATCGCCTTCGACATCGTGCACGGCGACCAAGAAACTTCCTGATTTAAGCTTATCCTCATAAGCCTTCGCTTCATACTCGGGGATGCCTAGTCCGACGAGTGCTCCCACCACACCGCCCGCAGTTGCGCCTGCGGCAGCACCGCTCAGTGCCCCCATAATTGGGCCCGCCGCCACTAATGCTCCCAATCCCGGCAGAGCGATGACGCCGATCCCCGCCAGCAGACCCAGAACGCCGCCCGTGAGTCCTCCAGTGACCACGCCTGCAGTGGTGCCTTCAGGCACCTTGGTGGCTTTCACATGGCCTACATCGTGCACTCCACTGCTATCAGGAACGAGCACGGAGATATTGGCGATCGGGACGGCTGCTTGTGTTTGAAGACGGTCTATTACGAGTTCCGCCTGTGTGCGACTATTTAATATGGCTACGATTGCTTTTGACATAATTTCTTTCTATTTGGGTTCTTGTTTTACTTGGTTTCCAACTGATCGGTAACGTTCTTCGCTCCGGCCATCTTTGCATGCTCCACGATCTTCGCTTTCTCGGCGGCGTTTTCCACCGGACCGCGCAGCACAACATTTCCATCGGCAGAAATGATTTTTACATTTTTACCCAGACCCGAGATGGATTCATCTTCCACCACCATTTTGCGGATGGAGGCAGTGAGTTCCACGTCTTCTTTGTCTTCAGATTGATCGAACGGAGTTTTGGTTTCGCCGGAACGATCACGTTCATTGCGGGCGGTGTTATCCGCTTCCACGCTTTGTGATTCGGCATGGAGCCCTGAGCTGAAAGTAAGTGAAACGGCTGTGATGATGGGAAGTATTAGTTTCATATTCACAGCGTATCGCAGTGCGTTGGCCAGGCTGAGGTAGGGGATGCGCCTTAACCATGCATCGGTGAAAAGGCACGGGGAGCAGACTCGACAGGCCCGCACGCTGGGATAATGTCTGCGACCAATGAACATCCTCATTGTCGGCGCCGGGGAGATTGGAAAGTATCTGGCGCATCAACTTTCCAGCGACGAACACAGTCTGTGTGTCATCGACAGGAGCCTGGCTACAGTGACTGAGCTGAACGAAACGATGGATGTGCGTGCCATCCACGGCGAAGGCACGTCCGTGACAGTGCTGGAAGAAGCCATGATAGCCGATTGCGACTTGTGCCTGGTCCTCACAGCGGACGATGCCACGAATCTGTCCACAGCTTCCATTGCGAAACAACTCGGCGCTGCACAGACGATTGCCCGCGTAAGCACCGCTTTGCAGCGCGAGGAATGGCTTTTTAACTACCGCGGGCATTTCGCAGTGGATTATTTATTCAGCCCAGATCGCCTGGCCGCCATTGAGCTGGCGAAATACATACGCCATCCAGATTCACTTTTGGTGGAGGAGATCGCACGCGGCAAGATCGAGTTGCAGCAGGTACAGGTGTCTTCGCACAGCGTGGCGGCTGGCAAGACACTTCAGGAGATTGGTCTGCCTCCCCGCCTTCGCATCGGCTTGATTCAGCGCAATGCAGAGCTGCTCGTCCCGCTGGCTTCAGAGGTTCTTCAAGCAGGCGACATGGTCACCGTATTTGGCGAGCCCAGACAACTATCCAAAGTCATCAAAATGCTACAACCTGCGTTCGCCAAAGATCGCAAGGCCAATGTGATCATCGCTGGCGGCACAGAATGCGGCGTCGCCCTTGCTGAGATGCTCGAAGGCGTGGACGCGGATGTGCGTCTCTTCGACCCAGACCCCATATTGTGTGCCCGGCTTGCATCGCATCTGCACAACACCACCGTGCTGTGCGCGGACGGCACCTCGCTGCATGCGCTGCGCGAAGAACAGGCCGGCAACGCAGATTTTCTGGTTGCTGCCGCAGTGGACGATGCCGATAACGTCATGGCCTGTCTGCAGGCCCATCACTTGGGCATCCGGCACTCGCTTGCACTCATCCATCGCTCTGAGTATGCGCATGCCATCTCGCGGTCAGGTCCGCGCCTGGGCATCCTCGGAGCGGTCAGCCCGCGTGAAGCAACACTGCGCGACATCATGCGTTTCGTCACGAAAGACGGCTACCGACCCCTTATTTCGCTGGAAGGCGATGTCGAAGTGCTGGAGGTGCCCGTGACCGCAGATTCTCACATCGCAAATCGCCAGGTCAAAGACGTGGATTGGCCTCAGGGCAGCGGTTTGGTGGCTCTGCTTCACGGCAATTCGGCCATGGTGCCAGCCGCCACCGATACCATCGCGGCTGGAGACACTCTCTATGCCATGGTCTCTGCATCGAGCCGCGTAGAATTTCTGCGCAAAGTCCTGGCCAGGTAACCATGAATTATCGGCTCCTCAGCAAAGTCCTTGCGTTGGTCTTATGCCTCATCGCGACAGCCATGTGTGTCTGTTTAATATTTGAAATATGGGATGGCAAGGTGCACCCTGCCAGCCCCCACGCGATCCAGGCGTTTCTATCTTCAATAGGAGTGATTCTCGTGCTCGCAGCAGGCATGTGGTTTTTCGGACGCAAAGCCAGCCGGGAGATGCTCCGCAAGGAAGCCATAGCTCTCGTGGGCCTGGCATGGATGCTCACCATCCTCGTGGGCGCTTTACCATTTATCCTGTCTTCTCCACAGTTGCACCCTGCAGAAGCGGTCTTTGAAAGCGCGTCGGGCTTTACGACCACAGGCGCATCCTGCATAGCCCAGGTATCATTGTTTCCTCGAAGCATTATTCTTTGGCGGTCAATGACCCAGTGGCTCGGAGGAATGGGCATCCTGGTTCTCTTCGTGGCAGTGCTCACTCAGTTTGGACCAGGTAGCAAAGCTCTCTTTCGCCATGAGTCCACATTGAATCTGGCAGGGGGCGGCTATGCTCGCATCCGCGACACAGCAGTGATGTTGTGGCTCATTTATCTCACGATCACGGTGGCATGTGTAGGGACTTTGTGGCTTGCGGGATTATCCCCCTACGACAGCGTGGTGCATGCCTTCGCCACGGTCTCGACCGGAGGGTTTAGCAGTATGGATGCAGGCATCATGGCCTATGCCAACCCGGCTGTGGAATGGAGCCTCATCGTTTACATGACGCTGTGCGGCTTAAGCTTTCTAGTATATGCCAATGCCATTCAAGGCAGATGGCGCGTTCTGAGGACCGAGGAAGAATCACGATGGTATCTGGCACTACTGGCATTGGCGGCTTTGGGCATAGCTCTTGTGCTCGTGGAGCCTGGCGCGGACACTTGGCGCGCATCGATTTTCCAAGTTGTTTCGGTCATGACCACGACAGGCTTTGCGTCGGCAGATTTCGCACAGTGGCCGGTATTTGCGCAGGCAATCCTCCTGCTGCTGATGGTGGTGGGCGGTTGTTCTGGCTCCACAGCAGGCGGATTAAAAGTGAGTCGGCTCATCATTGTGCTCCGAAGTTTGCGCTCGGAAGCTGGCACTGCTTTCCGGCCCAACCGGGTGGATGCAATCCGACTGAATCAACAACCGGTGGACCCCGCCATGCGCACTCAAGCCATGCTTATGGGCATGGTGGCAGTGATTTTTGTTTCCATGAGCGCATTGTTATTCTTTGCGATGGAACCAGACCAGGACCTGGTGACCGGCTTAAGTGCCATTCTCGCGTGTGTTTTTAACGTCGGACCCGGCCTGGGCAATGTGGGCCCCATGATGAACTACAGTGACTTGGGCGCGGCAACACAACTCATGCTGGCTTTGCTAATGGTCGTAGGCCGCCTGGAATTCTTTGCAGTGCTGGTGTTGTTCATGCCATCGCTATGGCGGAAGTATTAATTTCTCCCGCAAGCGATTTCCGGGCTTGCAGTGCAAGATGGACTTGGTAATTTCCCGATTCTTTCCAACCGATTGCTCGGATGGTGAAATGGCAGACACGTACGTTTGAGGGGCGTATGCCGCAAGGCGTGGGGGTTCAAGTCCCCCTCCGAGCACTTTGTTTTTAGACTTTACCCTCCCCATCGCCATGCTCATCAGACACGCCCGGCGCAAACCTTCAGTCAGCCCTTCCCTACATTTCTGCTCAGTGATTTCCTGCTTCTCTTCATTTGCCTCAGACCATAGTGTCAGCAGCAACTATGGAGGAACGTCCGGAACTCAGCGAAGAGATCGACCTTATCACCCGCGTGGCAGCACGCGACCGCGAGGCTTTCTCCAGACTCTACGACAATTACGCCGGCGTCCTCTACACCATGGCACTGCGCGTGCTCAATAATCCAGACGACGCCCAGGACGTGCTGCAAGATGTCTTTGTCCAGATCTGGGACAAAGCTGCAAGCTACGATGTGAGCCGTGGCAAACCACTCACGTGGGCCATCACCATGACTCGCAATAAAGCAATCGACCGGCTGCGCTCCACACAACGCCGTTTGCGGCTGCGCGATGATGTGGAATCCGAAACCGAGGTGTTCACGCAAGCTGGAAATCCCGGGGCGGCGGAGGAAGTCTATGCTCACGAAAGCAACGAGATCGTGCGCAATGCAGTCATGCAACTCAGCGATGAACAGCGCGAAGCAATCGAGTTGGCATTCTTCAAAGGACTCACCCAACACGAAATTGCAGATCGGCTCAACCAGCCGCTAGGCACAATCAAAGCGCGTATCCGCCGGGGTATGATCAAGCTGCGCACGATCATCAAACCCGAGGCCTAAGCGGCGAGATCGGCCATACAGACAGCTATGGAGACTTGTGAAATGGCGATGCCGAGGATCCGCGTGCGGGCGAAGTTTTTCTTCGAGGGCGATAGGAAATTTTTTCTTAAAGGCGTCACCTATGGGCCCTTTGCACCAGACGATGCCGGAGATTACTTCGGCCCGCCGCAGCGGGTGCGCGAGGATTTCCAGCTCATCCGCGCGATGGGCGGCAATCTGTTGCGGGTCTATTACGTGCCGCCGGACTGGTTCATGGCATTGTGCGTGGAATTCGGATTGCGCGTGTTGATTTCCATCCCCTGGGCGGAGCACATCGAGTTCCTGGGCCGCCAGGCGCGCGATGAGACGCTCGAGGTGGTGCGCAAAAGCGTGCGCAGACATCGCGGCCACCCGGCGGTCTTTGGCTATCTTGTAGGCAATGAAATACCTTCCTCCATGTGCCGCTGGCTGGGTCCCGCGCGGGTCACAGAGTTTGTGGAACAACTCATCGCGGCGGGGCGCAAGGAAGACCCCGATGTCCTATTCTCCTACGCGAGCTATCCACCCACGGAATATCTTCTTCCGGGCAACGTGGATTTCCTCACGTTCAACGTGTATCTGCACCGGCAGGAGGACTTCGATCGCTACCTCGCCCGCTTGCAGAATTTGGCCGTGGATCGGCCATTGATCCTGGGCGAATTCGGCATGGATACCATCCGCCACCCGGAGCAGGAGCAAGCGGAGATGATCCAGTGGCATGTGGAAAGTGTGGTGCGCGGAGGGCTTGCGGGGACTTTCCTATATGCCTGGACCGACGAATGGTTTCGTGGCGGAAGCGAGATTCTCGATTGGGCTTTCGGCCTGGTGCGACGAGACCGCTCTTTGAAACCCTCCTACGAGGTGGTGAAAAAAATGTTCAGCGGCGATGGCCCGGTCACGCAAAAGATCGCGCTGCCGGAGTACCCCAAAGTTTCCGTGATCGTGTGTTCGTATAATGGTGCCAAGACATTGCGGGAATGTCTCACGTCGCTCATGCATCTCAACTACCCGGACTATGAAGTGATCCTAGTGGACGATGGTTCCAAGGACAACACCCAGGAGATTGTCAAGGATTTCCCCAGCGTGGTGAATATCGTGCAGCCCAACATGGGGCTCAGTTATGCGCGAAATGCCGGCGCGGCAGCAGCCAAAGGCGCGGTGTATGCCTACACAGACTCCGACTGCATGGCGGACCCCGATTGGCTTTACTATATGGTTGGCACTCTGCTCAGCGGAGATTACGTGGGCGTGGGCGGGCCGAATATCTCTCCACCGGCGGTAAATTGGGTGCAAGCTGCCGTGGCGGCCGCGCCGGGGGGACCCAGTCACGTGTTGCTCACCGATGTGGTCGCCGAGCACGTGCCCGGCTGCAACATGGCATTTCACGCAGCAGCATTCTGGAGCGTGAACGGATTCGACACGGAGTATCGCAAGGCTGGCGATGATGTGGATTTCTGCTGGAGATTGCAGACCAATGGCGGCGTGATCGCATTCAGCCCGAGTGCCATCGTCTGGCACTATCGGCGGTTTACATTGACTGCATTCCGCAAGCAGCAGGAAGGTTACGGCGAGGCGGAAAGCATGCTGCGGTTCAAGCATCTGGTGTTCTTCGGGCCGACCGGCACTGCGAAATGGAAAGGCCAAATCTATGGTGCGACGCGGTTTACCTGGCTCGGCGGGAAACCGATCATCTACCATGGCGTATTCGGAAGCGGGTTGTTCCAGTCCATTTACCCGGCACCGCAGTCCGAGGTCGCGGGTTACCTGAGCAGTGTGGAGTGGGTGGCGCTCACGCTGTTTATCTTCGTGCTCTCGATCCCGGTGGAGGACCTGCGCATCCTGCCCTATCTCATGATGCTCGGCACGCTACTGGTCGCGCTCTCGTATATGCTGAATGCTCGCGTGGAGCCAGCGTTCGACACCGTCCGGGCACGATTGCTCGTGGTGGTGCTGGCTTTTTTCCAGCCGTTGGTGCGGGGGTGGGCGCGCTATTTCACATGGTTAAAATTCAAGCGCACGCCACGCCGGGTCATCGCAGCGCCAGAGAGCGGGTTCCGTCCGGGCAACGTGATGAGCATTTCGAATCTGAAATTCTGGACCGAGGACGGCCGAGGCCGCGATGAACTGCTCGCGGCAGTGCTGCAATCGCTGGAAGAAGAAGGCTGGCGCTACTCGACCGATACAGGCTGGGCGGATTGGGACGTGCAAATTTATGGAAACCTGTGGTGGATCATCAAGCTGCGGACAGTCACGGAATATCATGGCGGGCCCAAGTGTCTCACCAGAGTGCGACTTGGCTATCGTGCGGTGGTGACCACGGTTCTGATGAATGTGCCTGTGATCGCTTTTCTCATCTACCGCCAGTTCCCGGAGCCGCATGCCGATTGGTGGTTGTGGGCGCCATACGGAGCCATGCTTGCCGTGTTAGGATTGCGTGCTTTCCGTTTGAAACGTCGCGTGGCGCACCTGGTGGAGGCCGCAGCCGCGCGCATCGGGATTCATCGATTGGGACGGAAACGGTCCAAATGAGAACTGCGGATTTCACTTACGATTTACCATCTGAGTTGATCGCTGCTGAACCGCTTCCGGAGCGTTCGGCCTCGCGCATGCTCGTGCTCGACCGCAAGAGCGGAAGCATGACCCACCGCACCGTGGCAGACCTGCCAGAGTATTTCGAACCGCAGGACCTCGCAGTGCTTAATGACACACGGGTGATCCCCGCACGGCTATACACCGAGTCGCCGCGCGTGGAGATATTGCTTTTGGAGGAAATAGCGCCGCGCACCTGGGTATGCATGGCGCGCCCCGGTCGGAAATTGCGACCGGGCTTGCGGCTCCAAGTGGCCGACACCTGGATCGAAGTTTTGGAGGTATTGGAAAATGGCGAGCGCATCGTGCGCTTCGATTCCGTGCCGGACCTGGATGCGCATGGCGCAGTGCCACTGCCACCGTACATCCAGCGCCAGCCCACGGACGCAGACTTGGAGCGTTACCAGACCGTGTATGCGTGCAACCCCGGGGCGGTCGCTGCGCCCACAGCGGGCCTGCATCTCACGATGGAGTTGCTGGCCAAAATTCCACACACGGCCGTGACTCTGCATGTCGGGGCGGGAACTTTCCAACCTGTAAAATGCGACCTTGTAAAAGATCACATCATGCATGAGGAACGCTATGTCCTTACGCAGCA
Source organism: uncultured Chthoniobacteraceae bacterium (assembly GCA_965365475.1). Lineage (GTDB taxonomy): Bacteria > Verrucomicrobiota > Verrucomicrobiia > Chthoniobacterales > CAKUMP01 > CBDUBV01. Next base: position 23,548 of record CBDUBV010000013.1, read on the forward strand.
GACCGCCGCCGCGATTAATGCCGCGAGCAAAGTCACAGCCATCGGCACCACATGCGTGCGGGTACTGGAGACTTGCGCTGGTGGGGGTGAGCGAGTGCAAGCCGGAGCTGGCCGGACAGATATTTTCATTTACCCGCCCTACACGTGGCGGGTAGTGGACCGTCTGCTTACCAACTTTCATTTGCCAGAATCGACCTTGCTGATGTTGGTAAGCGCATTTGCCGGACGGGAGCTTGTATTGGAAGCTTACGCAGAAGCCGTGCGGCAAAGGTATCGCTTTTTCAGCTACGGCGATTGCATGCTTATTTTATAAAGCATGGCTGATTGCGCGCCACATGCACTCGTGAATTTAAATATCCTTCACAGGCTTTCTTATTGCAGAGGCTCGGCAAAAATGTTTACTATCCCCGCATCCTTGGCCCGCTATCTGCTATAATTTCCATAGCTTCCTGCCTGTTACCCTTCTATCTCCATGAAAAAATTGTTGATTGCCTCTCTCCTTACCGGTCTATGCCCGATGCTTTCCGCGCAAGAAATGGTGGAGACGCCTGCCCCCACCCCCGAAGTGACATCGATTCCGATGACCGTGCCGTATCCGCCCAACCCGACCGCTGCTGCTGTCGCCGCGAGCGAGCCCGATGAGCTTGGCGTGATCTCTACGGATGATCTCGTCCCCGTGGAGCCTTATCCGATCGATCCGCCCGATGTGATTCTTGCCACGGCTGGCACAACCACGGTTCCTGCCGAGGTTGCGGGAGATATGACCACTCTGGACGAGCTGCCAGCTCCTGAGACCGTGGACCCCAATGCACGCACCGCACGAGATTTTCAAGATGTGGAAGTAGCCACCGCATTGCGCCTTCTTGCCCGGCAAGCCAAGGTAAACATGGTGGTCAGCTCTTCAGTGACCGGAACAGTTTCCATGCGTTTGGAGAACACAACCGCACGCGAAGCCATTCAAGTCATCATCACGGCGCAAGGACTGCTGCTCGATGAGATCGACGGCGTGCTGTATGTTAAGACCGCTGCCGAGCGAGCAGCCGAGCCGACAGAATCGGGCAGCTTCACATTGAGCTATGCCAAGAGCGATGAGGTCGTGGCGATGCTGGGCCAACAATTCTCAGGCATCGTGGCACAGGCCGATCAGCGCACAAACACCGTGTATTACCGCGTGGGCGTCTCGCAACTTGCCGCCGTGCAATTATTCCTCTCCAGCCTGGATGTGGCCACGAAGCAAGTCATGATCGAAGCTCGTCTTGTGGAAGTGAGTGCCAATCCTCAGCAGAATTACGGGATTAATTGGTCGGGAACATTAAAAAACCAAACGCTCTCGCTGGGTGGCTCCAGCTTGACCCGCACCGATTCCAGAAGCAACACCAGCACCCGCACTACCTCGCAGGATCTTGTGGGCACCAGTGGCACCACAGGCGGTTCTTCATTCAGCATGGCGGAAAATTCCTCCCTTGGCGGAGCTAACGGCACGCTGACAAGCGGTAACACCCTGGACGGCACCACCACGCGCTCCACCAATTCCACGTTGTCAGACAGCCTCACCGACACGGCGACCACCGCCCTCGACGTCACCAACACTGTCGCCAGTGCGGCGGGTGGCTTCTTGCTCGATCCCAGCAACCTCTTCAGCACGATCGGCGGGCAGTTTGCCATCCTAAACGCCCCGCAGTTGAGTGCCACTCTCAATCTCATAAATGAGGATCAGGATTCAGAATTCCTTGCCAACCCTCGTGTGGTCACCGCCGACAACCAGGAAGCAGTCATTAAAATCACCCGCCTACAGCCCGTGCCACAGCTCAATTTTAATGAACAAACCGCCACCGCAGTCTTCGGTGGATTTGAAGACAAAGAATTCGGCAACACACTCATTGTGAAGCCCTCTATTAATAAGGATGATTTCATCACGCTTTCTGTGAAGCCGGAGATCAGCAATAAAGTGGGCGACGCAGTCTTCACTTTTGCGGGTGCTGTGGTGAGCAGCCCGGTAATCGACACGCGTTCGCTGGATAGCAATGTGCTCATCCGCAGCGGCAACACGCTGGCGATCGGCGGGCTGCTGCAGGACGAGTCCATCAAAGGCAGCACCAAGGTTCCCGTTCTGGGCGACATTCCCATCCTTGGATATTTGTTCCAGAGCAAAAGCAAATCCCGCAGCAAACGAAACCTGCTGGTATTTGTGACCCCCACCATCATCGAGCACGACATGGGGACCGGGCTGGAAGATCAAGTCAACGGGCTGCACTATTCGGGAGAAGAATTTGCCGACCCGAATAGTTGGAAAAACAACGCCCGCGGAGCGATCCGCCTGGTCCCCACTCCGCACCGACAGGTTGTTGCGGATTATCCCAAGCCCGGCACCCCGCTCCCGCCCGTTAAAGTCCGCTATAAAGATTCCGCGCCATCGCGGATGAAATAATCTCGCAGCCGTCGCCCCCCGCAACCCCAAAACCACCCGACCTACGACCATGAAAACCCGAATTGCCTCCCTTCTTTTTGCAAGCATTCTACCGTGTGCATACGCCTCCGATAATTTGGAAACCGCTACCGTATTTGCAGGACCGGCAGGTGTTCCGGGAGTCACGACGGTGGTAAGCAATAACACAGCATCCACTCGGCAGCTCTTCGAGCCAGCGGTGACTGGCAATAATACGGATTGGTATGTCTGGACCGCACCTTTTAATTGTGAAGTTGTGCTCAGCACCACTGTGGGACCAGTGCTTCCTGGCAATCACGCGTTGAATGTCTTTGTGGGCGATAATACCTCACCTGTTCCGTTCCTCATTTCACTCGTAGCAAAAGGCGTAAACGGAAGTGATTCGACTGCCAAACTTCGGTTTCTGGCAGTAGCTGGCACACGATATTATATTTCCTATGGTTACACTGGTCTTTCAGGTCCAGGGGAGTACGGCCTGACTCTTCGCACAAGTGAATTCCCCATCACAGGCTCGTTTTCAGTTCCGGATTTTTCCTTGGGCTTGGGGCCTGCCAACGACAGCTACGAAGCAAGGCTCACGCTACCTCCCGTGTCTGAAAGCGTGTTGGACTACAACATGAGCGCCACTCGGCAAATGCTCGAGCCGCCACAGACCGGCTATCACACCCTATGGTATGAGTGGACAGCTACAACAAACGATGAATTTTCCGTAATTACCTTCGGCACCACATTTGATCACGCGGTCACCGTATTCACCGGCAATAGCATCGGCTCGCTCGTGCAGGTCGCTACCCAACTGAACCCAGCCACCCCGGTGTTGGGAAGCGCACCTGAACCCTTAAAAATTTCTGCAATTGCAGGAACAAAATATAAAATCGCAATAGGTGCGCAAACAGCAGATTCCGGAGGGAGTGTTGTTCTGGGTCTTGGAATTGGAAATCCACCGGCCCCTACAGCGGCAAATGATTTATTTCAAAATGCATCGATAGTGAGCGGCATGACAGTGGTGACCACAGAGGTGTCCAACGCGAACGCCACGCGCGAGACGCTTGAACCCTCGAGCACAGGCTTTGCGACTTTGTGGTATGAATGGACTGCGCCTGCAAATGGAAACGTCTCAGTATCCACTAACGGCACCACGTTTAATCACGTTCTCACCGCTTTCACGGGTAACACTCTCATTGGCCTGACTCAGTTCCGAATTGCAAATGGCACGCCGAACAACCCGCCATCTGGAGCACCAGCTCAATTCAGCTTTGAGGCTACCGCTGGTACCACCTATCGCTTCGCAATCGGCGGTCAATCAAGTGCCGACGAAGGCACTGCGGTGCTTCGTATTAATGCAGAAACCATTCCCGACCCCGGCCCAGCTCCAGCCAACGATGCTTTTGCTGGCCGCCAGATTTTGGTTGGTTCCAATCCCAGCTCCATTCCGGTCTCAAATCTCAATGCCACACGCACAGCCACCGATCCCAGCAATGCCGGGTTCTCAACGCTTTGGTACCAATGGACTGCGCCTAGCACTGCCGAAGTGCTTGTCTCCGCTCATGGGACCACTTTCGATCATGTTTTGGCGATGTATCGCGATGCAGGCAATCTGTTGGTGATCTTGCAGAGCGCGGAAGGTTCACCCAATACTCCCGACTCGAATGGACGCGCGAATTTTCGGTTTCAAGCCACTCAGGGAAGCACGTATTATTTCGCAATCGGCGGAAAGACGGAGACAGATAAAGGAATCGCTGCCATGAGTATTGACACCTTCTCCGTCCCCTCCATTCAGCTTACCAGTCCGAAGCAGAATCGAGTGTCGCGGGGCAAGGTGCGCATCAAAGGCCTGGCGTTCGACAGTGCCGGTCTGCAATCGATCCGCATCCAGATGCGCGGCTACGAAGTGGCTACCATCCGAGCCAACGGCCAGTATGCAACGCGGTTTTCCGAGAAAAGCTTCAATCCTCCACCATGGTGGAAGTCAGCCAAAGTCAAAGTCACCGTAGTGAACGATTTCGGAATCAAACGCACGGTCAGCCGTAAAGTGCGGCTGCGCTAAACCGCCCGCCTTCCGTCTGTCAGTCCTCGCATGAAACAACCGCCTGGGCTGATCATCGATTGTCCCGAGACGTGCGCGGACCTGGTGTATGCAAGTGGGTTCTTCGCTCCGGATGCTGTGATCTTCCTCGCACATGCGGGGCGGACCACTCTCGTGCTCAACCGGCTGGAGATCGATCGCGGGCGACGCGAAGCGCGCGTGAACGAAGTGCTCCCATATGAAAGCTTGTCCGAACCGCTCAAGCGCAAACTCAAGCGCGAGCCAGGATTGGGCGAGGTGGCGGCGGCATTACTACAACAACGCCGCCTCCGCCGTGTGCGTGTGCCTGAGCGATTTCCCCTCGGCCTGGCACGCGTGTTGGAAGGACACGGCGTGCGGGTGGATGCAGCAGAGGGCGCGTTTTTTCCTGAGCGCGAATGCAAATCAGCGGATGAAGTGAAAGCGTTAAGCCGCGCATCACGAATCACCGAAGCGGGAATGCTGCGTGGGATGGAGGTCCTCTCGCAAACCGTGTCAGGACGCGGGCGTGTGCTGCGATGGGGTGGAAAAATTCTCACTAGTGAGCGGCTGTGCGCGGAGATCGATGCTGCGGTGCTGCGCGCGGGCGGGTTGCCGCACAACACGATTGTTGCTGGCGGTGCGCAGGCATGCGATCCGCACGAACGCGGAAGCGGCCCATTGCGCGCGGGAGAATTGATCATCCTGGATATCTTCCCGCGCGATGCGCGTAGCGGTTACTTCGGCGATATGACTCGGACGGTGGTCAAGGGCCGAGCCAGCGACGCGCAGCATGCGCTCTGGCTGGAAGTGCAGCGTGGTCAGCGATATGCTCTCCAGCAGATGCGCCCAGGGCAATCAGGCAAAGTGGTTGAGGATGAAATTCGCGCACGGTTTGCGGCTGCCGGATACCCCACTGAGCAGCGCGAAGGAAGGTGGTCGGGTTTTTTCCACGGCACGGGGCACGGCCTGGGGCTTGAGATTCACGAAAGCCCGCGTTTTGCGCGCACAGTATTTAAGCCGGGTCAGGTGATCACGGTGGAGCCGGGGTTGTATATTCCCGAGATCGGCGGTGTCCGCCTGGAAGACGTGGCGTTAGTTACTGACCAAGGGTGCCGTGTGCTGAGTCGGTTCCCGCAGAAATTAGTGGTGCACTAGCTGCATGGCTTAACCTTCAGCCTGCGGGCACACGACGATGGTGGCTTCGCAACACGGTTGCAAGCCCTTCAGCAAACACGCATAGACAATGCCGGAGCGCACATCGGCGAACTCGAAACGCAGCTTGTCCCCGCCCCGCACTTCAGCACGAAACTTTGCATTGCGCAGTTCCAGCATTTCTCCAATCAGCTCCTCGAACCAACAAAGCTGCACCACGCCAGGCAACAATGGATTGCCCGGAAAATGCCCCTGAAAAAAAAGATGATCCTCCCGCAACGTAAATTCAACGCCGCTGCGCAGTTGCTCAAGCGTCACAGGCTGGGTGGCAGCATGGAGTAACGACCAGCTCATTTCGCCACGGGGTTCAGAGGAATAAAATTGAACCACATCCAAGGGTTTTGTTTGAGTAAAGATTCGAGATCCGAGAGGACCATTTGGAAATAAACACGCGCCAATTCCAGATATTGCTCGCGCGAGAGTGCCGAGTCGAAATGCAATGCCGCCCACGAACGGATTTCAGTCTCGTCAAGCCCGTTTGGAATCCCAATACAAAATGCCACCGGCATCTGGAACATCCAGGCCAGGTGAAAAATGGTGAATGGAAACAGACGCCGCGCACCAAGAAATTGAAAAGCTTCCGACTTCGAAGTGAACTCCACGCGGTCACATTGCATGGCCAGCGATTTGCCTGCGGCGGCTTGTTCCTTGATCGCGAAGAGCATGTCGGCAGGTTCATTTATCCAGATGAGTTCCACCGCATCGCGATACGCCTTGCACAGGCGCGCCATGTCCTCCGAGTTCGTCACGCGCAGTCGAATCATCGCCACACGGCGCCCGAGATCGGCCAGGTAAAATCCCAGCAGATCGGAGTGGCCCACGTGGAACGTGCCAAAAAGCGCCGGCTCACCGGAATGTACAAACTTTCTCATCACCTCCCGGTCTTCAAAACGAGGATTGATGCGGGGTTTGCGCCCATTTACCACACGCATGCGGACGAGCAGCATCTCGCCCAGCACGCAGAAATGCCGGGCTACCATGGAGAGGCTAACGCGACGACCGGTGACTGCAGCGAGATATTCTTTGGAAGCCGCGCGCTGGCGCGGCAGCAGAAACACTGCGCACCAGGTAAAGAACCAGATGAGTGCGAGATTCAGCCACTCAGGCATGTGTCGGTCTGCCCATTGGATGACTGCAAACCCATAGCTGGGACCTATATTTCTCATCGCCATCTCAAGTGCACGCAACCGGCGTCCGGCCATGCGAAACTCGCGTCGTCGCGCGCTTGCAGAGCGGCAAAAAACTGCGCGGTGTTGGCAGGAGCACCTGTGCCATCAGGTTCCCACCGGATCGTGCCGAGTGCTTGGGAACTCTCGGCACCCAGGCGCAAAGCAAATGCGAAAGCCTGGTTAGACGCCGCCGCCACGCTCCCCAACCATTCACTCAGATCTTCGCATCCGCACAATAAAGACTGCTCGAACCCAAGCGCGGAGCGCACTGCCTGCGCGATGATCGCAGATTCCCCCGCGAGAGGAAGCAGATACTCCGCGCGGCACTGGCGATGCACAAGGATTTGCTCGATGCCACCGGGGTGGATGCATGTCTGGAAAAACGCTGGGCTGGGTGTGGGAAACGTGTCCAAGTATTTCTCAATCGTGCGCGCTTCGGAGAAAGTCGTCGCGTAGATGATCGCTGGCTCCATCTCGCCCAGCATGTCCTTGAGCACCTCGCCAAGCATCAGCCCGGGTGGAGTCAGGCGCCGGGCTGCGGCTGATGAAAAATGAGACCGCCACGCGGCAAGTGCTTCGGCAGGGAAGGCATCGAACGGCCCCACGCAGCGGATGTCATGGATATAGCCTGTCATTGCATTTGCAGGATGGTGGTTGCGTGTGCGCCGCCAAATGCATTGCTCTGGAGCACAACCGCGTCATAGCCCGAAGCATCGAAGGATTTCGTGGCGACATGTGGCGGGCAAGTAAAAGTCTCGCTGCCCACAGTGCCAGCGATGCTGCCTGAGCGAAGCATCTCCACAGCGATTGCAAGCTCCACCAGCCCGCAGGAACCCAATGTGTGACCGATGGCACCTTTCCATGACACCAGGGGAGAATCGGGGAAAAATCGTCGCGCTGCTTGTGCTTCCAGTGCGCCAGCTTCCAGCGTGCCCGTGCCGTGCCCTTTTATCCAGGCACGGCGTCCACCGAGGATTTCCTGCGCCTGCTTCGCTACGACTTCAAACCCGTGTCCGGATGGATCGTTGGCGGTGAAATGGTACATCTCGTTGAATGCAGCGTGGCCAGCCAGCACAAATGACGAATCGGTCTGTTCCAGCACGACAAAAGCTGCGCCATCGCCCAAACCGATGGCGCCAAACTCGCGCTCTGCAAATGGAGCAGGCATATTCTCGTTGAGAATTTTTAACGCATGGAATCCGCCCGTCACAAACGGGCTTAAAAAATCGAACGACACTACGAGTGCTGATTGGACTTCTGGGCGAGTGAGTGCCGCAGCAGCTTCCGCGAGCCCGAGCGATGCGGAGACGCACGCGTGAGAGATGACCGTGACGTTGCCTCCCCAGCCGGTGTGCGGTTGCAGCCAGCGAAGCACAGGCTCAGGCAGCATGAAGGGGATGCGCCTGGGGTCCTGATCGCGATGGTAGGAGAGGATGCTGTCGATACCGAAATTGCTGCCCGTGACAAACACCGGGTGGTGCAGATCGCCCCATGGAGCGGAAGGGATGCGGGCGAGCAATTCCAACAGCGGAGCTGTCCATGCCGGAACAGCCTTGGGAGCCAATTCCCAGCCGGGCATTAAACAAGCCAGCGGAACCATCTCGCCCCCTTCCACACCAAGCACGGGCCGCAGCGTGAGCCCGGAGCGACCGTGTGCGAGTGCGAGAGCGGTCTCGCGCGCATCGCCCAGTGCGGTGATCGCGCCCCAGCTCTGCAAGCCACACGGCGGGCATCTCATAGTTCAGGGCGAATTGGCGATGATGTAATCCGCCAGCGTGTCGAGATTGCTCAAGCTGCGCTTGGCTTGCTCGCTGTTTGAAAATTTGATCCCGTATGTTTTTTCTAAAGAAATGACCAACTCCAGCGCATCGATGCTGTCCAGGCCCATCCCTTGTCCGAACAGCGGCTGCTGTGGTTGGATGTCCTCCGGGCTGATATCGGGCAGGTTCAATGAACTAATGAGAAGTTCTTTCAACTGTTGGATGAGGCTGTCTTTGTCCTTGAAACTCTGAGGCATGCGGGATGAGGTAATGGCTGCCGCGCCATAATGGAGCGGAAAATCAACTGAAGTCTTTTGAGGGCTCAACACAAGAAAAATATAAACTCTCCCGCGACCCGGCGGTGGCTGCTCTGGCTTGCGGGTGGTGTCCTGCCGCTGGCGACATGGCTCGCGCCACGGAAACACCGCTCGCTTCCACTGGTCCTGACCGGCCTTTCGCATGCGACTCTGCTCGCAGCTTTGCTGTGGCCCAACGCCCGCCTGCTCCACCATCCCGTGCGTCGATTCCATGCACTCGGGCGCGAACTGTGGCTGACGCTCGATGACGGGCCAGATGCCACACAGACCTCCGTGTTGTCGCAGGCACTCGCGGATCGCGGCGTGCAGGCCACATTTTTCTTTGTTGGTGCAAAAGTGCACGCTTGCCGTGAGACAGTGCTCGAACTGCAATCGCTCGGGCACGAGGTGGCGAACCATACGCAGAATCATCCCAAAGCTTTTTTCTGGGCTCTGCCCAAAAGCATTCTGAGTCGGGAAATCCGAGCGTGCTCGCACTCTCTGCATGCAGCGGGCGCAGGGGGGGTGCGGTGTTTTCGCGCGCCGGTGGGCATGGCGAATCTCCATCTTGGGCCGCTCCTGGACGAGTGCACACTACGAGCAATCGGGTGGAGCGTGCGAGCATACGATGGTGCCGTGTGCGACCCTGGGAGCGTCATCCAGCGTGTAGTCACGGCGGCACGACCGGGCGACATCCTTCTCATGCATGAGGGCAAACGCAGCCGCGAAGGAGATACAGTAAGTCTGCCCACGGTCCTTGCCGTGGTCGATAAGCTGCTCGCACGCGGATTCCGGTTTATTATCCCGCCAGCGGATCGGTGGAGATAATCATGGATCGAGGAACTACATTCTACCAAGCCATGCGAGGATTTGCGCGGTTTGTTTTTTTCTGCACACAACGCACGCGCATTACCGGTCTGGAAAACATCCCGCGCAGCGGTGGGTTCATCCTGGCAAGCAATCACGAGGGCCATGTGGACCCGTATTGTATCTCGGCGCAGACAGACCGGATTATTTTTTGGATGGCGAGAGTGGAGTTTTTCCAGAGCCGGTTCTGGCGATGGTTCATGAGCCAAAGTCTGGCGTTCCCGGTGAACCGGCGCGGCATACCTGTGAGAGCCATCCGCACTGCTCTGCGGCTACTGGACCAAGGGCAGGTGGTGGGAATTTTCCCCGAGGGAGAAGTGATGACCGGTGCTGTATCGGTGCTTGCGGGTGGGCCGATTCGACGCGGGGCATGTCTGCTTGCGCGACGCTCGGGCCTGCCTGTGGTGCCGTGTGTGATACGAGGCACTCGCCCCCTGCGCCACATCGGGCCGTGGTTGCCTGCACGACGAGGCAGGTTCGAAGTGCATTTCGGTGAGCCTTTTTACGCCGATGGCTCCGGGTTGCGGCGTGCGCGGGATGAGGCGATGGCCCGGGAATTGAGTGCGCGGTTGCGGACGCTTGCGGAGAGATGTTCACCCGACCTGCCCGTATGAGCAATTGGTTCTACGATCTGGTGCGGACTGTGCCCACCCCGCTGTACAGGAATTTTTCTCATGCCACCGTGCTCGGACGCGAGAATGTGCCGCGCGAAGGAGGATTCCTCTTTGCGTCGAACCATTGCAGCTACCTGGATGTGATGTGCCTGGTCAAAGAAACACCTCGCCGCATCTGCTGGATCACCTTGGAGGAGGTAGCCGCGCGACCGATCCTGGGTCGGTTCGTGCTGGCGATGAATGCGATTCCGGTCCGCCGAGAACACACGGGGCCCGGCGCGTTGCGGACGCTTATCAAGATACTTCGCAGCGGCGGGGTGGTGGGTATATTTCCAGAAGCCGGCATCCGCGTGCTTGCAGATTCGGTGCTGTGCGGAGGCGAGTTCAATGATGGCGTGGTGCACATGGCGCGCATGGCAAAGGTGCCGATCCTGCCGGTGATGTTGCTGGGCAGCGAGCGATTTCATAATTGGCGAGCATGGCTGCCCTTTGCGGGCACCCGGTACGTGGTGGCCTTCGGAAAGCCAATTTCACCCGAGGGCAATGTGGAGGAGCTGCATGAAAGATTGGCCCGGAGCTGGCAGGAATTGCTGGCGGAATGGACCGGAAAGCAGGCATTCAAACCACCTGACAGACTTTAGACTGAGACATTTTTGCAAGGATTTGCGATAGTCGCAGACATGGCCGCGAAATTCGTTAACATTGACCACGACACGCCGATGCTTCTTCTCCCGGACCTTCTAGATTGTCTTCCTGCGGACCACTTTGTGTATTTCATCATGGACACGTTCCACTCCGTACGCCCCGCATGAGAACCCGAAGCTCACCGTCCACCTCGGATAAATGACACCTCCATCGTCAAATCATTCCGGCCTGCGCGACAACCACACTCGGGGCAACGTCGCCGACTTTCTGCGGGCGAAAGCGCAAAGCGGCTCGAAGCTTTCGATCGTCTCCGCGTACTTTACGATCTACGCCTACGACGCGCTAAAATTAGAACTCGAACGCATCAACCACCTCGACTTTCTCTTCGGAGAACCGTCCTTCGTAAACCGCCTCGATCCAAGCAGAACCGAGAAAAAGGCCTTCATCATCGACGCCGATGGACTGGAACTCTCCAACAGGCTTCAGCAGAAACGCATCGCCCGAGAATGTGCCGACTGGATTGAGCGCAAGGTGGACATCAAGAGCATCACGCAATCCAACCTGCTTCACGGGAAGATGTATCATGTCGCCACCGGGGGCGTAGAGGATGCCATTCTCGGAAGTTCCAACTTCACCGTGCGCGGCCTCGGCCTCGGCTCCGCTGGCAACAACATCGAGTTGAACCTCATCGTGGACGGCAACCGCGACCGTCAGGAACTCAAACAGTGGTTCGACGAAATTTGGGGCAACGAAACGCTTGTCAAAGACGTCAAAGAGGATGTTCTCAACTACCTCAAGCAGCTCTACGAGAACCACACGCCGGAGTTCATTTACTACAAGACCCTCTTTCACATCTTCGAGAAATTCCTCGGTGACGCGGGAAAGACGGAC
>CBDUBV010000014.1:0-35184 GCA_965365475.1 uncultured Chthoniobacteraceae bacterium
CAGGACTACACCGCTTCACATGGCAACCGCACGGCTCACAATTTACAATTCTTGAGGATGTTCCTGAAAATCGGCTGGCCATTCGATTGCGGCAACCTCCTGCCTTGGATCGTGACAAGGTTTTATCAACAATGGAATTCGATGATTCCTGGATTGAAATTATCTAATGGCGAAGTTCACGATCAATACATGATTCGGTAGGTGGTAGGGTAAAGGCCGCGTTTTCGCGGAGGCTATTGCTTCCAACAGCGGTTGCCGTCCACGGCAAAGACGCGATCAGTAGGACAGTCAACCGGAGTCCTAGAGGGACCGGATTAGAAGTGTGGATAAAAAAAGGCAGGGGAAAATTCTTGTCACTTTGTGCGATTTGTGCGAGCTCACTCATCTTCTTCATCTCCTTCCAGCATCAGGTTGGCGGTAAAATCTTCAAGGTGCTTCAAAAGTGGTTTTGCCATTCCCGCGGTTACAGATCGCGGAGCGGCCAACCCGGCATGCTCCATTTCCAATTTGTGCACCAACTTGGAGAGCAAATTTTCAGCCACGCGTTTATCGGTGACTTGAAGCGGAACGGTGGTGACTTTTTCCTCCCACGCCATTTTGTAGCGTCCGCTGTAGAACCGCGATTTAATGCTTTTGCCACCGACGCGGCGGGATGGTTTGAAAATGTGTGCTCTCATTGAGTGCAAAAATCTTACCCGCACCAATCCACCTTGGTCATCGGTCCCCACGTTGGATTGAATCCGAAGTCTTAGACGCAATAAAGGCCATGGCGTCCGGTCGTGGCAAACGAGGGAACAAAAATCAAATAAAAAAATGCGTGCTTAGTGTCATCAATGGTGCATTGAAGGGTGATCCAGAAGACACACATAATCAGTCGTTTAGTCGCGATTTGTCGAATTCTGACGCGGATTGTCGCGCACAGGGTAATGGCTGCCTCGTAAGGATTCGAACCTTAACAAAATGATTCAGAGTCATTTGTGCTACCGTTACACCACGAGGCAAGTTGAAGCGTTTACCCTCTCTCGACCAGGGCACTATCCCGACACCCGCCCACTTGATCAAGCCGCTATTTTTTAATTTTTTTACAACTCGGCGGGCCACGCGGCGACTCCCAGTTGTGGTTGACCCGCTAGCTGACTGCGCATATGAATTCCGCTTTTAACAGTGTCCGGACCATCGGGTCACATCCTGACTCTTAAATCTCAACAGACCTACCAACTAAAACCCCCGGCAGTCTCACCTGCCTTTTCCCCAACACCCATTCATGGCCAAAGTCACATTAAGTAATATTTTTAAAATCTACCAAGGCGACAAAGGGCGCGATGTGCTCGCAGTTAATGACGTGTCCTTCGAAGTTCAGGATAAAGAATTTGTTGTGCTGGTCGGGCCTTCGGGCTGCGGCAAATCCACCACTCTGCGCATGATTGCAGGATTGGAAGATATTTCCAAAGGCGACATCTTTATCGGCGATCGGCGCGTGAATGATGTTCCGCCCAAAGACCGCGATATCGCGATGGTTTTTCAAAACTACGCGCTCTATCCGCATATGTCGGTGTATGATAATCTCGCGTTCGGGCTGAAGTTGCGGAAATATCCCAAGGCCGAAATTCACAAGCGCGTGCAGGAGGCATCAGCGATCCTTGGTATCGAAGAGTTGCTGGAGCGGCGCCCCAAAGCTCTTTCGGGTGGCCAGCGGCAACGTGTGGCAGTGGGACGCGCAATCGTGCGTCACCCCAAGGTTTTTTTATTTGATGAACCGCTGTCCAATCTCGATGCGAAGATGCGTGTGCAGATGCGCACGGAGATAACCAAGCTGCACCAGCGTCTGCAGGCGACGATGATCTATGTGACGCATGATCAGATCGAAGCGATGACCATGGGCAACCGGATTGTGGTCATGAAGGACGGGTTGGTGCAGCAGATCGATGCGCCTCTTACGTTGTATAGGAATCCCGCCAATCTTTTTGTCGCAGGCTTTCTGGGCAGCCCGCCAATGAATTTTGTTTCAGGAAAAATCACACGCGGTGGGGATGCCCTGGTGTTCAAAGAAATCGAGAACGGCGCCGTGCAGCTCAAGTTCAAAGGCCGTCCGGGCTTGGATGCATACGTGGACAAAGATGTCGTGCTCGGCATCCGGCCTGAGGACATAGAACTTGTGGCGGAGGGGCGCGCGCCTTCGGAAGACAGTTTCCAGGCGGTCGTCGATATCGTGGAGCCGATGGGAGCGGAGACGAATTTCTATCTCCAGACCGGCGAGCACACAGTGATCGCTCGCACGCAGGCAGCGGTGGACCATCGTGAAGCAGGGCATCGGCTGAAGTTCGAGATTCTCAAACATAAAGTGCATTTGTTTGATCCCGTCTCGACGCTGCGTATTGTCTGAGGCGTGGCACCGAGTCCGAACAAACCCGCCGACGAGAACCGGACACAACCCTCGGGAATCCGGTTTATTCTGGCACTGAGTGCTGGGCTTGTGCGGCATGGGGCGTATCGGCGCAATGCCATGTTTGCCATCATGCTGGCGGCTGTATTAATGCTGTTTGCAGGTGCGGTGTGGTGGGATGCGCCTCTGCAGGAGCGACCCTGGCTTTTTATAATCTACTGGCTCACCTGTGCTGCGCTTACTTGCCTGGGATCATTGCTTGCGGTGTTTGATCTCCTGCTGGTGCGGCAGAAAGGGCGGAGATTGCATCGGAGGTTGAGTAATTCGGTGGTGCATCGGCCTGTGCCAGACAAGGAAAAATGAGACGAACCAGACAGGAATTGGAACAGATCGAGCAGGCGACACTCTCTTCCGTGGCGCAGTATTCCGCAGCTTCTCTTGGCCGGGAATATCCCGAGCCGCCGCATCCGTTCCGCACCCAATATCAACGCGACCGCTCGCGGATTATTCATTCCAAGAGCTTCCGAAGGTTGGATTCCAAAACGCAGGTGTTTCTTAGTGGAAGCGGAGACCATCTGCGAAACAGGCTTACGCATACAATCGAGGTGGCATCGGTGAGTCGCACCATCGCTCGTGCACTGGGACTCAATGAAGACCTGGCAGAAGCCATCGCTCTGGCGCATGATCTCGGGCATCCGCCATTTGGGCACTCTGGTGAAGAGACGTTGAACCGGCTGATGCGCGCGTGGGGTGGTTTCGAGCATAACGTGCAGAGCTTGCGAGTGGTGCAGGTGCTCGAAGCGCGATACCCGAAGTTCCCCGGACTCAACTTATCGCGCGAAGTGCTGGAGGGCCTGCGCAAGCACGAGAAGTTCCACGAAGCGCCGGAAACGGGATCGCGCTATGCGTGCCCATCGCTGGAGGCGCAAATTGCCAATCTTGCAGATGAAATCACCTACTACAGCCACGACTTGGAAGACGGTCTGGATTTTAATCTATTGGGCGAAGCACAACTCAGCGCACTGGAGATATGGCGCAGCACGAGAGAGCAAGTGAGCACCTCGTTTCCTGAAATGGACAGTGCCGGATTGCAAACATACGTGGTGCGCAGTCTGATCGACCGCGAAGTGGAAGATGTGATCGCGACAAGCCAGGCTGCAATCGAGCACTCCGGCGTGCGGACGGTGGAGGACGTGCGGAGCCAACCGCGCGCATTGATCTGCTACGGCGAAGAATTTCTACGGATGAACCGCGAGATGCGGGCGTTTCTTTACAAACACCTCTACTTTCATCCCCGGGTGGCGGGGGCGAATCAGGCTGCGTGCGAGCTGCTGGAAGAAGTGTTTGTGGCGTTTGTAAACGATCCTCGACTGCTCGGCAATCGGGCGGCTGCGCGTATCGAGATGGAGGGCGTGCAGCGGACCATCTGCGACTACATCTCTGGGATGACGGACCTTTATCTAATCGCCGAACACGAGCGGCTGTTTCCAGATCGCGCGGAGGCGCGGCGTGTGGTACAGCAGGCCAATCTACCCAGAATGGGAGCCTTTGTATGAGCCATCTGCTTATCGACATCAGCAATTCATTCACAAAACTGGCTCTGGCCACTGAAGAAAAAACAGGAGCTGTGTGGACTATTCCCACCGGCACTCTCACCGCTGAGGTGTTGAAGCCAGTGCTGTCGCGTCGCAGGTTCTCACGCGTGATTCTTTCTTCCGTAGTGCCCGCGCGCTCGGCTGCGGTACGGGGCGCGGTGCGAGTCCCCATCCTGGAAGTGACGCACCGGATTCATCTGGGTATTGGCATTGATTATCCCAAGCCCGCGAGCATCGGTGCGGATCGGCTGGTGAACGCGGCAGCCGCCCGTGGTCTTTATGGCGCACCATGTGTCGTGGTGGATTTCGGCACGGCTGTCACTTTCGATATTCTCTCGCCGGACGGCGACTATGTTGGCGGCGTCATTTGTCCGGGCCTGGCAGCGATGACCGAGTATCTGCATCAGCGCACGGCGTTGTTGCCTCGCATCCGGCTGCTGGAGCCACCGGCGGTCATTGGTAAGTCCACCAAAGAAGCAATGCTCTCCGGTGCGGTGCACGGTTACCGTGGATTGGTGCGGCAGGTGCTACTGGAAATCAAAAACGAGATTGGTTCGCGCAGACGAGTGCGCGTGGTGGCCACGGGCGGCTATGCGGACCTGATCGCAGCAAAGATGCCGGAAATACAAAACGTACATCCCGGGCTCACGATGGAAGGCCTTCGGATACTGGCAAACCTGAATCCGCTATGAATGGTTTCTACAACGACTTCGATCATGAACGCCTGGTCGATGTGCCGCCGCGCCACTCGGATTACCGTTCTGCTTTTCAGACAGATCGGGATCGGATTATTTATACATCGGCTTTTCGGCGTCTGCAGGCCAAGACGCAGGTGTTTCTATCGGGCGAGTTCGACTTCTACCGCACGCGGTTGACTCACTCGCTGGAAGTGGCGCAAATCGGGCGCTCCATCTGCGAGCATTTACAAAAAGACAGCGAACTTCTGGGGCCGGATTTTCATGTGGATACAGACCTTGTGGAAGCAGTGTGCCTGGCGCATGATCTTGGGCATCCTCCGTTCGGGCACGCTGGGGAAAGGACGTTGCAAAGGCTCATGCGAGGAGATGCCGGCGGGTTCGAAGGCAATGCGCAAAGCCTTCGCATCGTGACGCGACTCATTTATTCCAGCGGCGACGAGAAGCGCGGGATGAATCCGACGCGTGCATTTCTGGATGGAATTCTAAAATACAAATCCTGCTACGACGAATTGCCAGACCCCGAGAATCATTTTCTTTACGAGGACCAGAAAGAGCTGGTGCAGTTTGTAAATGGCGGAGCGCAGTTTCCTGCCGAAGCAGCACCCGGAGTGGCGCGCGACGCATGCAAAAGCATCGAATGCCAGATCATGGATTGGGCAGACGATACAGCCTATTCATTGAACGACGTGGTGGACAGCGTCCGAGCTGGTTTTCTGCGGTTCGACCGCATCGAGAGCTGGGGAGCGAATGCTGGGCTGGATACAGATGAAAGCGGCTGGCTGGCTGCGCTCCTGGAGTCGCTCAGGTCGCATCGCACACAGTCGGTCTTCGGGCGCAAGATTGGAGATTTCATTGTGGCGACAGGCTTGGAACGCACGGAGACATTCCTTTCGCGTGCGAGTCATCGACACGCCTACCGTTTGGTGATCGATCCGCTGGTGCGTAAAGAAGCGAGATTCTATAAACGCCTCGCCGTGGAATTGGTGTTTCGTTCATTGCAAATCCATCAACTCGAGTACAAAGGCGATTACATTCTTACGCGGATATTTCAGACTCTGGCCGGGCATTATCTATCCGGCGCAAAGACTCTGCTGCTGCCCGAGCCTGTGCATGCGCGGATAAGAAACGAAATCTCGAACCCAGCAAAACAGCGTCTAGTCTGTGATTACGTCGCAGGGATGACTGACGGATTTGCTGTGCGGACGTATAAACGGCTGTTCGATCCCGAGTTCGGATCAATCGCCGATCTTGTGTAGCGCGAGCGCTTGAAGGTGCTGCGGACGCGTGCGATTCCTTAGCCGTAGAGTCAGCAGTAGTGTGGCGAACCCCAGACCTGTGGCCAGGCCGGTCCAGACACCTGCACCGCATCGCGAGAAGGCAGCGACAGCAATGGGCACGGTGCAGGATGCAGAAATTCCGCATCGAAATGAATAGGAGATTGCATCCTTACGGAACTTTACAGAGATTACGATAATGAACAGTGGAAACCCTGATCCGGCGGATGAGCTTTCGCTCATTATCAACGTCAAACGCAATCAGCATTGTCACACACTCGAAGTGGTTTCGGAAGCCAGCGCGTGGCTGAAATCTCAGCTCTATGGTGCCAACGTGGACTTCGTTTACACCCCATGCACGCCCGATAACTATGGCGGCTTCTCCATGTTTACAGTTGTAAAGTTCAGCAGTCAGGGCAGCAAGCTGGCGCTGGAATTGAAGGTGGCGGAAATAAATCATCGTCCTTATGTATTTGCCGACGTCCAGCAAGTGGGCAACGTGCAGGAGCGATTGTTTCCATTCTTCGCAGATATTTCCTCGCACGAATCCAAGCAAAACCTGCTGCACTACGTCTCGGATTTTCTTTTAATATAAAAGTCAGGTCCCCGCGAGCACCAGCCGCAAGGCATCCACCCGCAACCTGGCCGAGCGCACCGCACTGAGCAACTCTGAGCTGAGCTGCTCCAAAGCCGCCAATTCCTGCTCGGGCGACACACCCCATCGCGCGGCGAGATCGCGCACCCGCGTGCTCTCCTTGCGTTGCTCTTCGCGAATCCGTGTGGCGGCTGCAAACGACATGGCGTCGCCTTTTTCTTCGGCCATCTTCCGAGCAGCTTCGAGCATGACCGGAAATAATTTCTTCTTCACCAGGCCCTGTTCAAGAATCCGGAAACTTTCTCCATCCTCAAATTCTGCGGCCAATACATCGGGATCTTCCGACAGATCGCTGCCGGTGTGGTCCACCACCACACGCACCGGGCGCGGGGGCAGATACCTGTCCACATGCAAGTGAGCAGGTGCCGGGCATTCCATCACTCCGTGCAGCTCCAACAACATGCCTTTGCGAGCGCTTTCACGCCAGAACACCACCGCCGCATTCCCCGATTCCCCGCCCAGCATCGCATCCAGAGCACCGCAGACCACCGGATGATCCATGGTAAGAAATCCCCATTCCTCGCGATGGAGTGCCCGCTGCCGGTCGAATGTGGCCGACATCCCCTGCTCTTGCATGCCCGGGATCGCGCCGCGATAGAGAATGCCGGGTTTGAGCAGATACGATCGTTCTGCCAATCGCTCCAGCTCCACTCCATGGAAATCCAGCAGCCGCTTCACGAACTCTGCAAACTCCCCATCGGTCTGCGCCTCGCAGATTGCCGCGATGAGTTCCTGCGCCTTGCCCGGACGACTCGTCTGCTGCGTAATCAAGGAGTCCTTCCCGGCTGCAAGCAAATCACTCACGCGCTCGCGCACTTGTGCTGTGGCTTGCACGAGTTCACCGGCCAGGCGGTGGTCGGCACACGCGCGCTCCAGCAGCTCCGCAATCTCGGCGTGGATCATGGCTGCACCGTGCAGACAATGTTCAAACGCCTGCAACCCTTCGTGGTACCATCGAAAATAAATCTCCTCATCCGATCCGATCACGTAAGGCACGTGGATATGGATCGTGCCGGTCTGCCCGATCCGGTCCAATCGCCCGATGCGCTGCTCCAGCAATTCCGGATTCTCCGGCAGATCAAATAGCACGAGATGATGCGCAAACTGGAAATTCCGTCCTTCGCTTCCAATCTCCGAGCATACGAGCAACCGAGCACCGTCGGCCTCCGCAAAATATGCCGCATTGCGATCTCGCTGGATGAGGGTGAGATCTTCGTGGAAAAGCGGGGTGCCCACACGCACACAATCTCGCAGATCGTCCACGACTTTCACGGCCAGCTCTTTGCTTTTGCAAATAAGCAGAAATTTCTCCGTAACGTGCTGCTGCAGCAGTTCCACAAGCCACGGCATGCGCGACTCGTCATCCTGCAAAGGCGCGGGGTGCACCTGGCGTTTCGGGAAGCCGCGCAGCGCGCTACGCATGTTGCGGAAGAGCAATCGTCCGGTGCCGAATTCATCGAGCAACACATCGATGAGTTCCTCGCGGGCACCGTCGGCATCCAATCGGGCGACCAATGAATCCACGCCCGGCGAGCCGAGTTGCGCGAGCACAGCGAGATCCGGTGCTGCACCATCGCGCAGACTTTTCACGGCATCGGCAACGGCAGGGTAAAGTGCAGCCTCTTTTTCAAAATCTTCCAACGAAGGGTAGCGCACGGGGTCCAGTAAATGGAGACGCGCGAAGTGACTTTGCGTACCCAGTTGCTCCGGCGTCGCGGTGAGCAGCAGGACCCCGGAAGCACTCGCCGCGAGCTTGCGCACCAACGCATACTCCGCCGACTCCCCTTCGGCCGACCAGTGCAGATGGTGCGCTTCGTCCACGACGACAAGGTCCCAGCCCGCTTCATGCAGCAGAGCGGACTGTGCCTCGTCCTGGGCGATCCATTGCGTCGCGCACAGCACGAGAGGATTTTCGGCAAATACATTCTCGGATGTAGCGGCGCGGTCTGCATCCACCACGCTGAACAGCAGATTGAACCGGCGCAGCATTTCCACGAACCACTGGTGCAGTAAAGGCTCGGGAACCAAAATAAGAATTCTCTCCGCGCGGCCCACCAGGTGCAGCCGATGCAGGATGAGACCGGCTTCGATAGTCTTGCCAAGCCCCACCTCATCGGCAAGCAACACACGCGGAACACGTCGGCGCGCCACTTCGCTCGCAATCGAGAGCTGATGCGGGATGAGTTCCACGCGACCTCCAACAAACCCGCGCACAGCACTTTCACGGATTCGCGCTCTCCAGCGCAGCGCTTCCACGCGCAGAGTGAAGACATCGTTCACATCGCCGCGACCGGCGAGCAATCGATCCTCCGGAGCAAGGAACCCGAGAAAATCGGAAAGCTCAGATTCCGCGATGCTGCGCCCGCCGCCCTTGTAAATGAGTGTGCCCAGGGTCTCGGAAACCGTCTCCACTGTGATGGATTCCCCGCCATGCGTCTCGATCACATCGCCCGGAGCGAACACCACGCGCCGCAACGGTGCGGATTCTGTGGCGTATTGACGATGCAAGGCTGCTGCGGGGAAAAACATTTCCACGCGACCAGCACTGGTTGCGAGCACGATGCCTAGACCGAGTTCCGGTTCGCTATCGGTGGCCCACCGCTGGCCGGGATGATATTCTGGCATAAGTCGGGAGGAGAATAGCGTCGCGACTGCCATGGGCAATCGGTTTATTCCCGTGTGCGGAGCGTGCTCAGCCTGCGATACCGATGATGTTGTCCGGTTCCTGCAGGCACTCGCCCACGAGCTGAAGCAGCTTCGTGGGCTCATAAGGCTTGGGTAGGAAATGGTAGTCGTCGCGAAGCAGGAAATCCTTCCGCAAAGATTCCATGCTGCTGTAGCCGCTGCTGCAGATCACCGGGAGGTGGGGTTTATCCGCGCGCAGATGGATGGCCAACTCGCCACCCGACATGCCATCGGGAAGCAGCATGTCCGTGATGAGCAGATCGATCGATGCCTTGTGTCTGCGCCAGATTTTCAAAGCTTCGATGGCGGAAGCGGCCTCCAGCACTTTGTAGCCATTCTTGCC
Source organism: uncultured Chthoniobacteraceae bacterium (assembly GCA_965365475.1). Taxonomy (GTDB): domain Bacteria; phylum Verrucomicrobiota; class Verrucomicrobiia; order Chthoniobacterales; family CAKUMP01; genus CBDUBV01. Next base: position 9,634 of record CBDUBV010000014.1, read on the forward strand.
GAGCACGGCGGACGCCAATTCCCGTAGTGCTTCCTCATCTTCCACGAGAAGAATGGTGGAGCCCGCTGGAAAAGAGTGCTCGGTGACCACATGCAGAGCAGGTCGCGTGCGTTGAGGTTGGGCCTCAGCCATGGGAAAGAAGAGGTGAAAAGTGGTGCCGACATTTTCCAGACTTTCCAGCCGGATCCATCCGTTGTGCTGTTTTACTATTCCCATCACGGTGGCCAGGCCGAGGCCGGAGCCTTTGCCGACCTCCTTCGTGGTGAAGAACGGCTCGAAGATTTGCGCCTTCAACTCCGCGCTGATGCCCGTGCCCGTATCTGAAATGGAAAGCCTCACGAAGGATCCTGCGCGCCCGCCGGGCGTCGTGGCGGCTTCCGCTGCGGTGATTTGCACGCTGCGACTGCAAATGCTCAAGCGCCCTCCGCGGGGCATGGCGTCGCGGGCGTTGATGGCGAGGTTCATCAATACGAGCCCAAGCATGGCGGAATCGGCTACGATGTGTGGGCAGTCGCGCTGGGGCTCGAACTCGAGATCGATGTGCTCACCGAGCAGACGTTTCAGCATTTTCACCATGCCGGAGACGACCTGGTCCACTTGCAGATGCTCAGGCGACATGACCGTCTTGCGACTGAACGCGAGCAGTTGGGAAGTGAGGCTCGCAGCGCGCTGGCTAGCGGACAGGATTTCTTCCAGCGGCTCGCTCATTTCGATGGGTAGATCTTTGCAACCGACCAGGATGTTTGCATAACCCTGGATGATGGTGAGCAGATTATTAAAATCGTGAGCTACACCGGCGGCGAGTTGGCCTACGCCTTCGAGTTTCTGGGAATGCCGAAGTTGCGCTTCCAGGCTCGCCTTTTCTGTGATGTCGCTACCATAGCAATGCACCACGCCCAAGTCGGGCACGGGGTAGAACCACCAGCTGAACGTGCGCCCACCCATGCTGCTGGTCACTTCCGTGCTTTGTTCGCCCGTGCGCACACAGCGGGCGACAATCGCGCACGTATCGGGCGGTAGAAGCAGATCCGGGCTGGAATATCCCAGCTTGTCCGCAACCTGACGCACGGATGCATTAAAATAATTCACCTCTGCCTCCGGGCTGAGTTCCAACACGTAGCCGGGGTGGTAGGAAGCAAATGTGGCCATGCGCAGCTTCTCGCATTCCGCCGCCTCGCGCTCCGCGATCTCGCGCCGAAGCTGATCATTAACTTCACGCAATTGTGCGGTGCGCGACTCCACCGTGGACTCCAGGCGATTGCGATGCTCCACCAGCTCACTATGCGAAGCCTCCAGTGCCATGAGCATGCTGTTAATCGTGTCGGCCAGCCACGACAACTCGTCTTTGCCACTGGCTTGCACACGTCCAGAGAAATCATATCGCACTGCAATGCTGGAAAGTGTGGCACCGATCTGCGAGATACGCTGCACGATAAAGCGGTCCACCAGCACGAGCACCAGAAGAACCATGACCAAACCCACGATGAGAAGCGCCTTTGCAGTGCTGTGGAATTGTTCCATCCCCTCGCTATAAATCCCGCGTGAGGATTCCACTTTCAGCACAAATTGATCCTGTGCGCTGATGTCGCGCAACAGCCCGAACCCTGCGATGCGATCCGACGAAAGCACTTGTGTGGTGTAAGGTGCCGCTTCGCGCAGCCGCAGATAAGCTGACTGAATCTCCGGCGACAAACGGCTGTCATCTTTCTGCAAAGTATTCAGCGCGATTTCTCCTCCGGGATGGTCGGGCAATAGCATGCCCGCCGAGAGAGCACGTCCATAGACCACCTGTCCAGATGGTTGCAGCGGCACAACTGCCACCACAAATCCTCCCGAGCCGTGGCGCACTATGCCCTTGCGGACCGAATGCACAGCTGTGAGCGGTATGGGCGATTCTCCCTCCGCGTAGGACCACTTCCCGTCGGGGTCCACCCGCGCAGTGGTGCCTTTCTCCGCGTCCGTAATTTGTGCAAATGCCACAGGAGCACCGCTGGCGTTCCAAAATGCAACCTCTCGTTCCAGTGAGCTGATGGAGTAATCGCCGGCTCGAACCCATCGGTTGGCCAGCCGCCAGAGTTGTTCCCCTTCTCGCTCCAACTGAGCCACTGCGCGCCGAATGAGCATGTCCATCTCGCGGGCCTCGCGGTAGCGTAGATCCTCTGCGGTGAGGTAAAGAAGCACGCTGTAAAGCAGTGCGACGAGAACCAGCAAGGTGCCGCCGACCATGCAGATGAGACGTTTGCGCAGGCTCATAGGATACCTCGCCCACGAGCGCACCTAGCCAATAAAAATTGCACACACATAATTGCTCTTAGATAGAGCAGGGTGCGTGCCACGGACCGGACTTATTCCAGTCTTCGTTTTACCTCACCATTGTCCGGCTCCAATGCCAATGCGTGCTCCCATGCCTCACGCGCTTTGTCCGTGCGACCGAGTGCCTGCAAAGCGTCTCCCAAGCTGATAATCACTTCGGCATTTGCTTCGCGCAATCCGGTATTCGCATTTTCAAACGCTCGCAGCGCCTCCTCTGGACTACCCAGCGCCATCAGCACCAATCCCTGCGTATGCTGGAACGCGGCGGAATCGGGGCGCGCAGCGATGGCTTGGTCGATGTAACTTTTGGCTTCCTCGGCGCGGCCGGGGATTTGCGACAGGAAATAAGCAAGGTTATTCAGAATATCCGGCTGCGACTTTTCGTTGGAAATGGACAACGCGTGTTCAAGTTGTTGGATTCCTGTATCTACATCGCCTGTGCGGGCAAGGGCGGTTCCCAATTCATTAAGAAATGTCGCGCTAAGCTGTGCATCCTCGCCTGTCAACGCGCGGGTGCGTTCAAGTGCTTCGGCCGCTTGTTCCCAATGACCTGCTGCCAGGCATCCACGTCCGAGAGCGTAGTGCAGTTCCGGATTTTTCGGTGCTTGGGATACCATGGAGCGCAGCAGTTCCAAGCCTTCATCCAACTGCCCAGCCTTCATCATGAGTGCCAGCCACTGGTGCGGGTAGGTCTTGCTGTCAGGAGCGGCGCGCAGCATGAATTCCAACTGCTCTTGAGCCTCGGCCTGACGGTCGAGTTCAATAAGAAGCCCGACCATGGCCTCGCGGTAGCTTAAATTTGCCGGTTCGTTCTCGATCCATTCTTCCAGCAGATCCCGCGCGAGCATTCGTTCACCGCTGGATACCAGCGCAAAGTAATAATTTTTACGAACTTCCGGGTCCAGAGGTGCCAGACTATAGGCCCTGCCGAGAAGCTCCATAGCGGGAGCCACTGCGCCTGTTTCCATGTAATGTGCTGCGCTCGCCAGCAGCACCGATACATCCTCCGGAGTGCGCGTGAGCATTTCCTGGTAAAGCGGATTGAGCAACGGCAGGAGGTCAGTTTGCGTAGGCTCTTTTGTAATAGCTGAACGCAGATAGGCGGCGAACTGCGGGAGAAATCGGGCGTCGCCGGTGCGCTCCAGATTTGCTCGCTCGACCCATGTGCGCACCATGGCAGCGGTCAATCGATCCGCGCTTTCCACCCGCTGCACGTAGGTGCTGAAGGTATCGGGCGGTGTGGGTGTCGAACTTGGAGTGCTTGCTGGCAGAGGCGTCGCGTCGGGAGCAGCGGTCGGCGGGGTGGCGGCTGGCGGCGGAACAGAGGCTGTGGACGGTGCAGAGCGGATGTGCAATGTGCCGAGGATCACCATGCCAAGGACGCTCAGGAGAAAAAGGACGCCAAGTATGATGGCGATATTTTTTGAAATGATCGGTGGCGCGGGTGGAGGCACATGCTTGATCCACGGACGCGCTGGCACAGGCAGATCGGAGTTGTTCTGGTCGATTGCAAGCGGGCCGATAAAAAATTCTGGATGCTTTTTGCCCGAGGGTTTGAACTTCTGCGGGCGCGGAGATTTCAGACTTGCGGATGACGGTGTGGCCTCGTCGGCCGCCTCTTTTGGGGAACTGCGTCCGATCCGAATTTCTTTCTCAACTGGTTTGGGTGCTTCCTCGCGCAGTCTCCGTGTAAGTTCCCGCGGAGTAGGCGGCAACCGGGAAGCAGCAGCATCGTCGTTGGATTCGTCGTCGGGCATGGGAAGCAGGCATGTTGATACCACGCCTCATGCGTGTGCGCAAACCTACGCAGCGTGATTAAAAAACAAGTGGTCGAATCCGTGGGAAGAAACTACACGCATGCAGGATGAGTCCAAGGATTTGGTTTTTATGGCTGGCGGGGTTTTACTCCGTGTGGTCGCTATTGGTTTTCGGTGGCGATATGTGGAGCGCGGTGGTTGAGCACTATGGCATAGCCATTGCCATGGCGCTGGGTTCCTACGTGGCTGGTGCCACACCCATGGGCGGTGGTACCGTGGGCTTTCCCATTCTGGTGCTTCTATTTAATGAGCCTGCTACTTTGGGCCGGGATTTTAGTTTCGCAGTGCAAAGCATTGGCATGACCAGCGCAAGTCTGTTTATTCTATCCCATCGCAAACCGGTCGAGTGGCCAATGCTGCGCTGGGCGCTTCTAGGGACGCTGGTGGGAACTCCCCTGGGGGTACTTTTTCTGGCACCCTATGTGCCCGGGTTGTGGATCAAAGCTGTGTTCGCGGTGGTCTGGGCAAGTTTCGGCGTGCTGCATTTGCATCGGCTGCGGGAGTTTGTTCGTTACCATGGGCCAGCTCCCGCGTCTCATCGCTTTGATCGCAAAGCCGGGTTGGCGGTGGGTTTTTTCGCGGGGCTCACTGTGGCGTCGGTCACCGGAGTGGGCATCGACATGGTGATCTACTGCGTCCTGGTGCTGCTGTGCCATGCGGACCTGAAAATCGCGATTCCTACGTCTGTTGTTTTGATGGCTGCCACTTCGCTGATCGGCGCGGGGACGAAGTTTGCAACCACCGGTTTCCAGCCAGGGGTGTATGAAAACTGGCTTGCAGCCGCACCAGTCGTCGCGCTCGGTGCACCTCTGGGTGCGTATGTGGTGGATAAAATCGGACGCGCGGTGACGCTGTATTGCGTCTCGATTCTGTGCCTGGGTCAGTTTATTTGGACAGTGTATGCGGAAGCCAATTCGCTTGGCTCCGTCGGCATAGGGGCTTGCGTCGCGGGCGTGTTGGTGTTCCTCATCTTTTTCCAGTGGCTCTATTCCAAAGGCAGACAATTGGACCGGCGCGGTTACGAGGCCACACCCCAACCCCATACAACTTGAGCAACTTCCAAAGTTAAGCTACGATCCATACTCATCTTGTAAAACCATGAAGCTCGTCAAAGCCCTCATCATCCTTCTCCTCTTGATCGGAGTGTTCGGGACCGCTGCCTATTTCGCCTACGACCTCTATCTCAAACCCAAGCAGGAGTTGGTCGAAGCGAAGGCCATGCCGGTGGAGCCCCCGCCACCTCCACCCGATCCAAGTCTGGAATCCGTGGAGCGCGCGATGAAGCTTTACGAAAATAATCAGCGCGAAGAAGCGGCGACATTATTCCAGGAAATTCTGCAAAATTACCCCGGCTCATCTCGCATCGATGAAGTAAAAAAAATCTATGGCAATATGAATGCCGACCGCATCCTCTCGCCCGCGCCCGGTTTTGATAAAATCGAATACACCGTAGTCCGGGGCGATGCGCTTGCGAAGATTGCGAATCAGCACGATAGCACTGCGGAGTTGATCATGCGGGCCAATAATATGGACAGCACGCTGCTTCAGATCGGCCAACAGCTCGTGGTGCCCAAGCTTAACCTGAGTATGGTGATCGATAGCGCGACCAAACGGGTCACTCTGCTTCAAGATGGCAAATTTTTTAAAGAATATACCTCCACGACCTGGAATGTCCCCGGGAGCGCTCCCACTGCTCCAGTCTCGCTGCGAGTCACGGAGAAGATCGCGTGGCACGAAGGCGAACGCGTAGCTTTCGGCAGCAAAGAATACATCGGCAGTGCGCGCTGGATTCAGATCAGCCGTCCGGGCGTCACCATCTTTTCCGATGCGCCGGGCGTGACTCGTCCGCCATCGGGCATCGGCATCCCCCCGTCCGAAATGGAAGAGTTGCACACGCTCTCCACAAGGAATATGGAAGTGGAACTGCGCTGACTTTTCATCCACACCATGCAAGCCCAACCACTCGAATTTGAGGTTCCCATCCTGGAACTGGAAAAGAAACTGGAAGACATCAAACGTCATTCCCGCTCCCAGGACATCAATCTCGACCCTGAAGTGCGGCGCATGCGGAAGAAAATCGAAGAGACACGGCGCGAGGTTTATGAAAATCTCAACGCGTGGCAGCGCGTTCAAATCTCGCGCCATACCTCCCGCCCATTCATGCTCGATTACATCCGGCTTATGTGTTCCGACTTTGTCGAACTCCACGGAGATCGGCTCTTCGGCGATGACCGTGCGATGCCCGGCGGTCTGGCCACGATCGATGGACAAAAAGTCGTCGTGATCGGGCACCAAAAAGGACGCGACACCAAGGAGAATCTGCTTCGCAATTTCGGCAGTGCCCATCCCGAAGGGTATCGGAAAGCTCTGCGGCTGATGCGGCTCGCGGAAAAATTTTCGCTTCCCGTGCTTGCTCTTATCGATACCCCGGGCGCCTTTCCGGGTGTTGGCGCAGAGGAACGCCATATCGCGGAGTCCATCGCGGTGAATATCCGCGAGATGATGGTGCTGAGGACACCGGTCATCGCTGTAGTCATCGGAGAAGGCGGCTCAGGCGGTGCACTCGGCATCGGCGTAGCGGATCGCGTGCTTATGCTGGAGAATGCCTACTACTCGGTGATCAGTCCCGAAGGGTGCGCTGCCATCCTGTGGAAACATAGGAAACATGCGCCTGAAGCTGCCGAGGCGTTGAAGTTGAGTGCGCCTCATCTTATGGAGCTGGGACTCATCGATGGCATCGTGCAGGAGCCGCAAGGCGGGGCGCACCACGATCGGGAAACTGCCGCGAAGAATTTGAAGACGGCTGTTCTTTCCAACTTGAAGCAAGTCTGTAAACTGCCCATCGACGAGCTTCTTCAACAGCGCTACGACAAATTCCGTCGGATCGGCAACTTCACTTTCGCCTCATAATTTCCGGCATGACTGTTCCCGCGCGCACCCTGAGCCAGCGAGCATACCAGACTGCTCGCACACTCATGCCCGGCGGGGTGAACTCTCCTGTGCGCGCATTTCGGGGTGTCGGAGGCGAACCATTTTTCGTCGATCATGCCAACGGAGCACTTCTGCGCGATCTGGATGGGAACGAACTCATCGACTATGTGGGCACATGGGGTCCCGCGATTCTCGGACACGCTCCCGCAGTGGTCATTGAGGCGGTGCGCGAGGCGGTGCAACATGGTGTGAGCTACGGCGTCCCGAACCCTTACGAGATCGAGATGGCGGAAACGATCGTCCGCATGGTGCCTTCCATCGAAAAGGTGCGCATGGTAAATAGCGGAACTGAAGCCACCATGTCGGCCATCCGCCTTGCACGCGGCTGCACCGGGCGCGATGTGATAGTGAAGTTCGAGGGCTGTTACCATGGCCATGTGGATTCCCTGCTGGTGCGAGCTGGCAGCGGTGCTCTCACGCACGGCCACCCCGACAGCGCGGGCGTGCCCGCAGCACTTGCGGCACTCACACGCACCCTGCCTTTCAATGATCGGGCACGCGTGAAGGAGCTATTTGCATGCGAAGGCGATCAGATAGCCGCTGTGATCCTGGAACCTGTGCCTGCCAATGCGGGTCTTTATTTCGCCGAAGACGGCTTCCTGGAATTGCTGCGCGAAGAATGCACGCAGCATGGCGCACTGCTTATTTTCGATGAAGTTATGACCGGCTTCCGGGTAGCACCCGGCGGCGTGCAAGAGCTGGTGGACATCCGGCCCGACCTCACTGCCTTGGGCAAAGTGATCGGAGGCGGATTCCCGGTCGGAGCTTTTGGAGGTCGCGCGGAGCTGATGGACCAGCTCTCGCCCGAAGGGCCTGTGTACCAGGCGGGCACGCTCTCGGGAAATCCCATCGCGATGGTGGCCGGCTTGGCGCAGCTGCGCGAGATGGAACGGATAAAAGGCTGGCAGGTGCTCGAGGATTCCGGTGCGTTGCTGGAAAGTTTCGTGCGCAATTCACTTCGAAGCTTCGAGTTGCCCGTTACTTTCCACCGCATCGGCTCGATGTTCTGTCTGTTTTTCCGGGATGGCCCCATCCACTCGCTGGCCGATGCGCAGCAGTCCGACACGGCGATGTTTGCTCGTTTTTTTCACGAATGCCTACGGCAGGATGTGTATCTGGCGCCATCGCAATTTGAGACTGGTTTTATCAGCACCGCTCACACCGTGGAGCAGATCGCAGAAACCGCGCATGCGATGCAAGAAGCACTGCGGATGGTGTTCGGACGGTGATGGAGCGGGCGACGCGTCGCCCTTGACGCGTTACTCCGCCGAGTCGTGATCGACCAGCACCACGCTCACCTGACCAAGTTTCTCGTTCTTCTCCAGCACCACCAGGCCTTCTTTTTCAGCAGCTCGAAGCAGATCGCCAAACGTCTTGAACCCATGCGCCCGCTCGTTGAATCCCGGGTTCCTTCGTCTCATCGCCTGCTTGATCATGGAAGCCCATACCTTCTCATCGCCGCGCTCTTCGGTGAGAGCTTCCAGCGTGACAGTGAGCTGATCCAAAGCCTGCTCCAGCGACGGGCCAGTGCTGTCGGGCTTCTTCTCGTCTGAGGCTTTAGGCACTGCGGCCTTGCGCACCACACGCTTCACTGGCTGTTCGCGCACCAGGTCATCGTAATAAATAAATTCATCGCAGTTGTTGATAAACAAGTCGGATGTGGATTTCTTGACGCCCATTCCCACCACGCGTTTTGCGTTCTCGCGCAACTTGCTGACGAGCGGGGAGAAATCTGAATCGCCGCTCAGGATCACGAACGTATCGAGATGGGTCTTGGTGTAGCACAAGTCCAGTGCATCGACCACCAGACGGATATCAGCAGAATTTTTACCCGATTGGCGCACGTGCGGTATCTCGATCAATTCGAAAGCTGCTTCGTGCAAATGGCGTTTAAAATCTTTGTACCGCTGGAAATCGCAGTACGCTTTTTTCACCACGATGTGCCCGCGCAAGAGCAGCCGGGTAAGCACCAGCTGAATATCGAACTGCGGGAGATCGGCTTCTTTCGCTCCCAGCGCGATATTTTCCAGGTCTAAAAACACAGCCATCGTGGCATCAGCTTCATTCATGCCGTATCGTATCGCCGCAACGCAGAGCCAAGGCAATGCCCGATTCCGGCTTCACCTGGGGAATCGCAGGTAGAGGCGAATAAATGCCAGCGCATCGCGAACGGGCCGTATGGTGCTGGCCTCGTCCGCATAGACCGTGGACACTGGCACGGAGATGATGCGATGCCCTTCCCGCGCAGCGAGCAGAAGCATTTCGGTTTCAAATTCATACGCGTTGGTGTGTGTCTGCTCCACGAGCGTCCGGGCCAGATCGCGGTGAAGCATGCGGAATCCACATTGAGAGTCGGGGATATGCTGCCCACATCGCACACTCACCAGCAGGCTCATAAGTCGATTCACAAAACGACGCAACAAGGGCATGCCGCGCGTGTCTGCCATCCGGTTGCCCAGCACTAGAGCGGGTTCGCAGCTCAGCGTTGCCAGGAAATTGCCGATCTCTTCCCAGCGATGTTGTCCATCGCCGTCCATGAGAATGATGTGGCTGTGGTTCAGGCTGAGCAATTGGCGCAGGCCCGTCTTGATAGCAGCACCTTTGCCCGCGTTCTGCACATGCCTCAGCGCTTCAGCACCTGAGGCTTGTGCTTCTTGAAAAGTGCGATCTTCAGAACCGTCGTCCACGACCAGTACCCGTGACACCATTTTTAGTGCACCCTGCGCTACAGATCGAATGTGTTTCTCCTCGCGGAAACAAGGAATCAACACGGCGACCCCGCCGGGGGCTTGAGCGCTCATGAGAGCGTGAAATCTGCTGCGTGGTAGGAGCTGCGCACCAAGGGCCCTGAGGAGACGTGCTCGAAACCTTTGCTGCGGGCGATCTCACCATAGAAACTAAACAGCTCCGGCGTCACATAGTCCACCACAGGCAGATGCTTTGGCGTGGGCTGAAGATATTGCCCCAGCGTCAACACTTGCACGTCGTGTGCCCGCAGATCGTCCATGGCTTGAAAAATCTCGTCCTCCCGCTCGCCCAATCCCAGCATAATCCCGCTCTTGGTGGTGATCGAGGGGGCAATCTCTTTCACCCGCTTGAGCACTTGCAGCGAAAGATTGTATTTGGCGCGTGAACGAACAGATGGGGTGAGCCGCTCGACCGTTTCCAGGTTGTGATTGAATATATGCGGACGCGCTTTTACCACCCGCTGCAGGCATTCCTCTTTCCCATGAAAATCGGGAGTTAAGACTTCAATAATGATGCCTTTTTTTAATCCATGCACTGCTTCGATAGTCCGTGCGAAATGATCTGCGCCGCCGTCCTTGAGATCATCCCGGGCCACGGCGGTGATCACCACGTGCCTGAGTTTCATGCGCTCCACGCCCTGGGCCACGCGCTGCGGCTCGTCCGATTCCAGCGCCAACGGCTTCGCCGTGGAGACTGCACAGAAGCCGCACGCGCGAGTGCACCGGTCGCCCGCGATCATGAAGGTAGCCGAGCCCTGACTCCAGCATTCCCAGCGATTGGGGCATTGGGCACTCTCACACACGGTGTGCAGACGCAGATCTGAGACCAGTGCCTTGGTTGAAAAGAAAACAGGATCAGTAGGGAGCTGGATGCGAATCCAATCAGGCTTGCGACGCGAAGAAGTGGCTGCGGACATGAGGCAAGCAAAGTAACGCCCCGCTAAGCGAAATCAATCTCAGAAAACAACTGGCTCATCGCCCACGGCGCCCAGGATGTGGCCTGCATGCGTCGATCTACGAAGCGCAAGTTCAGGCTTGATAGAATTCCCGGATGGCTGACGCACATGAGTCATCTTCAATGCGCAGAATCTGCATCTCCCGTGCAGCATTGTCGGCACTATCGGATGCATGCGCGGCATTGATCATGACCGACTGGCCAAACTCGCGCCGAATCGACCCGGGCGGCGCTTTGGACGGGTCCGTCGGGCCGAGCACTGCCCGGATTTTATCCACTGCATCAGGGCCTTGATATATAATGGCGACACACTTCTCGGAGCCAGGTTCATCCTTGGACTTTGCCGGGCATTCCGAAGGGCGGCGCCCAGCCATGAATTGTATCAACGATTCCCAATGTGCTGCCCCGGCAATGGGGCCAAGAAGAGAACCGAGTTCCTTCTGCAAACCTTCTGTGAGAGGAAACCCAAGCTCACGTTCACACGCAAGACGAGCGCGAATGCCGGTTTGTTCTTTATAAATTTCCTGCAACACCTCAAGCACGGGTCCGTAGAAAGCTTCTGCTTGCGCCACACTCATTCGGTGCACTTTGAACCCGACGATATTCATGCCCGCACGAGAGAACAGATCTATCACTCCCCCAGGACGGGCATTAGGAAACCGGAAATTGTCAGGCTTGATCAACACCAGGGTTTCCTGAACATTTGCACCTTCAGGGTAGGAAACAACTGACTTTAGGATACCACCGTCGATGGAGGAAAACTTTGCCCAAAGCCGCAGATCACGCTGCGCCGTCGCTGCATCCGGAGGGGTGAGCGCAGCGGGTTCAAAATAACGTATCTCGCCCGCCTCATCCGTGATGTAGTCGCCGTAGGTGTCCCGGATGGTTTCACCCATGGTGCGTTGATGAACAATATGCCCCACGGCATCGCGGGTTTTCTTCACTGCATCGATTCCCCGGAATACCAGCAGCAGCACGCGGCGGCGAGCACCATCGGAGAGCGGAGAAAATTCTCGCATTACGTACTCGCGTAGCAATTCCTGAGTGGCGCGATGACGTGGATCGGGATCAGCCGGGATACCCGCCGCATAGGCACTTACGAGTTCATCGCCTGGCGCAAACATCCGTCCGCCAACAAGGTCCAACCCGGTGCGGGAAAGCAGTCGCGAGATAATGCCACCGGTTCGGGATTTTTTAAGTGAGTAAGGTGTGATTAAAACGTAGCTAAGTTCTTCGGTCATGGTGAAAATCTTCACGTGCTTTGGCATGGTGCCGCAGTGCTGGAAGCGGGAACCTATCGGCCATTTTTCTGAAACGTCAATACCAGATAACGCCAAGCGAAGTTGGGTTACAGCGCTCCTAATATATGGTGCAACACAGGCTCAAGCCTGCGCATGGGTAACCCCATCACCGTATCCAGATTTCCTGCCACAGACTCGATGATTCGCCCGCCATTTCCCTGGATCGCGTAAGCACCCGCTTTGTCCAAGGGGTTGATCGAGTCTAGATAGTCCGCAATTCCTGCCGCATCGAGCTTGCGAAACCACACCCACGTGCGATCTACAAATCCGTAGGAGAACCGCGCCTGCGCACATACCACGCTTACTCCAGTGCAGACGTGGTGTTCACGACCATTGAGCGAACCCAGCATCGCTTCCGCTTCGCGTCGATCCGCCGGCTTACCCAAGGGCTTCCCATCCAATACCACCAGCGTGTCGGAGCCTACCACCACTGCGTCCCGGTGCGTCTCAGCCACCGCCTGCGATTTGCTGCGAGCATGCCTGAGCACCAACTCCGCCGGGCTCAGCCATGTGTGAAACTCCTCATCGGTTCCCGGCTGCACCACATCGAATGTAAACCCCGCACGCCGCATCAACCACGAACGACGAGGCGATCCAGACGCCAGAATGAGTCTGCGTGCAGCTCTCTCAACCATCAAGGGTTCGCCGGAGCAGCACCGGTCGGCATCGCCATGGATTTATAACCCTCCGGCTGTTCGAACAGATCCTTGGCCAATTCCTGTTCCTCCACGGACACCAGTTCCGTGGTAAATGTCCCACCGCCCTCCATCTCAAGCACCGTGCGAATGGGCATGCCATTAAGCGACTCGGGGTCCATCGGTGAGATGTCGCTTCCAGGCATCATGCTACCCATCGCCTTGCCGGCCTGGTTCATTCGCTGAATCACGGATTTGTAATTCGGGAAATCTTTTGCAAGCCAGAACCGGATGGTGTTGCCAGCGTGTTTCTGAATGTATTCTTCGGTCTCATAGCCACGGATGGTTTCTTTATTGCCCGTAGGCGTCATTGCCTCGGGTTTCTCCCCGCCCGGATTGATCTGCGCCACGAGCGCCTTGATCTGTTCGCCTTTCATCACCATAGCCATTTTCTGTCCATGCATGAGGGAAATGACGTCACCCGATTTGCCATCCACGATGGTGGAAATCTGATCGCCCACATCGATGCGCATGCTATCGTCCGCCACTTTCATGGTCAGTTGCATGTTCATATCCATGCCGGTTCCTTTGCTCACCACATCCTGCACGATGACCAGCCCCGCATGGAGAGAAGTCGTGAAAAGAACCAACGCGATAAACAGATGTTTCATAAGCCCGCAGCCATACATCCCTCCGGCATCAAAGGCAAGCATTTGCCCCATGCTCAACTCGCGCACTACTTTCCAAGTTGCAACACGTCGCCATCCCGCTACTTTCTCCGCAAGCATATGCCGGAACGAGTCAGACTCCTTAGCACCGACTTCGATGGAACTCTCGTAGGCGATTACGACAATGTGTTTCTTCACGAAGAACTCAGCGACGCCCTGGGCCATCTGCAAGCGCATGGAGTGATCTGGGCCATCAACACTGGCCGCACCATCGAGCAGCTCGAAGAAGGCCTGTCGGATTTCACCGTGCGCCCCAATTACGCACTCACCAGCGAACGCGAAGTATTCCAACCTTCCCCGCAAGGCGGTTGGCAGGATTTCGGTGAGTGGAACAGCAAATGCCGACGCGACCACGACCTGCTTCACGCCTATTCAGAGCCTCTCGTGCAGCAACTGATGCGATTCGTGGACGATGAGACACGCGCCCGCACGGTGCACATGGGTCCATACCCTGTTGGCATCATCGCTCCCAACGAGACGGAGATCGACCGTATCGCGAAGTTCATCGATGCACGACGCGCGGATTTCCCCATGTTCCATTACCAGCGCAACTCGGTGTATCTTCGGTTCTGCCATGTGGATTACCATAAAGGTGGAGCACTGGGCGAGCTATGCAGGCTGCTGGAAATTCCGCCCTCTGAGACCTTCGCCATCGGCGACAACTTGAACGATCTGGCCATGCTCGATGGCGTGTTTGCTGCCCATGTGGCATGCCCATCCAACTCGCTGGAACTGGTCAAGCGCGCCGTCCGTAAAGCCAATGGATATGTGGCTTCCAGGCCGGATGCTGAAGGCACTCTGGAAGCATTGCGCAGGTTATTCCCAGAGCTACCGAGCCGCGTTACCGCTGCGGGTTGAGTCCGCAGTGCCAGCTGCGGAAGTCCGCGCGGTGATCTCATCGATGGCCCATCGCGCATGCTCCGCCAGCATCTCATCCGCACCCGCAGCCACGCGCTCAAGTGCAGCGATGTCCTCAGCATTTCCCACATTGCCCAAGGCCACACACACATTGCGCTGAAGTCGCGGCAGCTTGATTCTGCGGATCGGCGAGCGGCGGAATAATTCCCGAAACGAATCCACGTCCAGGGCAAGATAGTCTCGCAATCGCATGGTGGTCACTGCCTGAGACGCTGCGAATAAAACATCGCGCGAACGTTGAGCAAAGCGATTCCACGGACACGCATCCAGGCACGCATCGCAGCCATAGATGCGGTCTCCCACAGCACGACGGAATTGCACGGGTATGCTGCTTTTATTCTCAATAGTCATCCACGAGATGCATCGCCGGGCATCGAGCACATGCGCCGAAGTGAGCGCTCCCGTCGGGCAAGCCTGCATGCACCGCGTGCATTTACCACAATGCGCTTGCACAGGCCTGTCCGGCTCAAGCTCAAGGGTGGTGAGTATTTCTGAAAGAAAAAACCATGTGCCAAGTCCTTGATTCAACAGCATGGTGCTTTTGCCATGCCAACCGATGCCGGCCAACGCGGCAAAATCCCGCTCCAGCACAGGGCCCGTATCCACATAGCATTTCTGACGACCACCCGCCTGCGCCATCAGCGCATCCAGAGGTCGCATGCGTTCCAATAAAGGCTCGTGGTAATCCTCGCCCCAGGCGTATCGCGCGATGCGGCCCTGGCGATGCGGGTTCGCAGCACCCTGCCAGTAGCTCGTTGCCAGCACCACTACCGACCGCACGCCGGGCAGCACCAGCTCAGGGTCCACCCGTTTATCTCGTCCGCGCTCGAGCCATGCCATATCGGCGTGATGCCCCTTCGCAAGCCACGCGTCGTATTCGCGTGTATGCAAAGGTCCGTGCACAGCAGCCACCTGGCACATGGCGAAGCCTTGCTTCTCTGCCAGAGCACGCAACTCCTGCTTCATGGCGCCGTGCCAAAATACTGCCCCGCACGTTGAAGTATGGAATCGATGATCTTTCTCCTCGGAGAACGGGACGCGGCGATGATGCAATCCGCCGCCGCCCGGTACATCGGCTCACGCAGCGCAAACAACTTCCGCACCGTCTCTCTCGGGTTCTCCGTATGCAGCAGCGGGCGATGCGTGGAATGCGCGATCCTCTGATAGACCTCCTCTTCCGGCACGTCCAACCACACCACGTACCCCAGCGAGCGCAACCGCTCCAGATTCTCCGCGTGGGTCACGATCCCGCCACCAGTGGCCACTACGACTCGTTCAAATTCCTGCAGACTCACAAGCACCTCGCCCTCGATCTCGCGAAATCCTGCCTCGCCGGATTGTTCAAATATTTCCGTAATTCTCTTCCCTGCGCGATGTTCGATCAAGTGGTCCAGATCAATAAAATCCCACCGCAATCTTCGTGCGAGTGCACGACCTACGGTCGATTTTCCGCAGCCCATAAATCCGATGAGCAGGATGCGTTGTGATGATTTTTCCAAAATTATATTACCTTGTTGAGCAATTGCCTCCCCCACTATCCCAAAGGAATGCTCCCGGTTCAATGCCGCTCTTGCCTAGGCCTGAGTCGCGCGCACAAAGTTCCGATACAATCCCGCGTACACACCCCCTTGCGCGATGAGCTGTCGATGCGTGCCGCGCTCCACGATGCGCCCGTGATCCAGCACCAGCACGCAATCGGCATGCACAATGGTGCTCAGCCGATGCGCCACCACAAAACTCGTGCGACCCGCCAGCAACGTGGTCAGCGCGGCTTGCGCACGGGCTTCCGTGACGGTGTCGATCGAACTCGTGGCCTCGTCGAGAATCAGAATCTGCGGGTCGGCCAACATGGCGCGGGCGAAACATACCACCTGCCGTTGCCCCAGCGACAGGCCCGCCCCTTTTTCTCCCACCGCAGTGTGAAATCCCTGCGGCAGACTCTCGATCAGGTCCAGCACGCCCAGGCTCTCGGCAGCTCCACGCACTTGAGCATCGCTCGCACCCGTGCGCCCAAGTCGGATGTTTTCCATCACGTTGCCCGAGAATAGAAAGTTCTGCTGCTGCACGATCCCCATGTGCCGATGCAGCGCTTCACTATCAAGCTGTGCTATGTCGTGGCCATCGATCAGGATTTGCCCCGAGTCCGGCAGATAGAACTTTGCGATCAGGTTAATGATTGAGCTTTTGCCACTGCCCGTATGCCCCACCAACGCCACGGATTGTCCGGCTTCCGCCACGAAATTGATCGACTCCAGCACGGGGCGTCCCGGCACGTAGGAGAACGTCACGTCGCGGAACTCCACGCGCCCTTTTACATCGCTCGGCACTATCGCACCCGGCGGATCACTCCAGTCGGGCTTGGTATCGAGAAGGCGGAACACGCGTTCGGCACCGGCCATGGCAGCCATGGCTTGCGTGTAGAGATTGCCCAGCGACTTGATCGGATCGAAGAAGAGATTCGATAAAAAAAAGAACCGAATCAAATCTCCCAGCGGCATGGCTATTTCGGGATGCAAAGCGCGGTAGCCACCCAGCAACATGAGCGCAGCTATAAAGAACTGACTGTTCAATTCCAGCAGCGGCAGAAACACACCCGAAGTGCGGGCTGCACCCATATTGTAGCGAGAATGATCCTCCACCAATGCTCGAAATAGTCCCGCGTTGGTCTCCTGTCGGCCGAAGCCCTGAGTGACGCGCATGCCGTTTACCGACTCTGCCAGAGACGATGTGACCCGGCTGAAACTCTCCTGCATCTCTCGATGCGCCTGACTGATGCGCCCGCGAAAAAACCGATTCAATCCCCAGACGCCGGGTGCCATGGCCATAACCAACGCAAAGAGCACCCAGTCCGTAAACGCCATCAACACAGCAGCCACGATCATCTGCCCGCCTTGCACGATGCCGACAAACAGCACATCCTGCACGCCGACCCGCACGGATTCCACATCGGACGTCATCCGGCTGATGATGCGACCCAGACGCATCCGATGGAAAAAACCCATCTTCATGCGGTGCATGTGCTCGAACAAATCCGCGCGGAGATCGTGGATGACCGCTTCGCCAAATTGCAGCCCCAGCAACTGCCGGAAGTGCATGGTCACCTGGGTGAAAAGCAGCAGCGCTGCAAACCCGGCAGCACCCCAGAGCACGCCGGTGAAATCCCGAGCCGTGATCGGCCCGGTGATCACCGCACTTATGCTCCACGCCAGCAACGGCAACTGCACGGAACGCACGAGAACGATGCAGCCCAAGGTGAGCGCTTTGCGTTTATGCGGGCGCGAATACCGTGCGAGCCGCAACAAAATCCCCATGCTCAGCGGGCGGAACCTGGCTTCCACGGCATCGCTCTGCTCGCTCACAGCGCGCCTCCTTCTGCCAGTAGATTGTGGCTCTCCGCATCCGCCATTTGCAGACTCGCGGCATGGTAATAAATGCCGCCCCGGCTCATCAGCTCTTCATGCGTGCCCTGCTGCGCGATGCGCCCATGCTCCAGCACGACGATCTTGTCCGCGCGTCTCAGCGTGCTTAACCGGTGGGCAACGATAAAAGTAGTCCGCCCCTGCATGGCACTGTCCATCGCACGCAGGATGTCCTCTTCAGTCTCGGGATCGATCGCTGCTGTGGGATCGTCGAGAATAAGAATGGAAGGCTCCAGGATCACTGCACGCGCCAGCGCCAGCCGTTGCCGCTGACCGCCGGAAAGGTCCGCGCCGCTTTCACCAATCACCGTGTCGTACCCACGAGGCAGGTTGAGAATGAATTCTTCCGCACACGCGATTTGCGCCGCCCGCTCGACCATGTGCATCGGTGCATCCGGACAGCCGAAGGCAATGTTCGCGCGGATGCTAGCGCTGAAAAGAAAGCTCTCTTGAAACACCAATCCAATGCTCTGTCTAAGCCGCGCGAGATCATATTCGCGAGCATCGCGACCATCGATCAGCACGCGTCCGCTCACCGGATCGTAGAACCTCGGCACCAGACTCAACAGCGCGGTCTTGCCACTGCCCGTCGCGCCGACCAGTGCCACTTTACTGCCCGGCGCAATGTCGAGACTCACGTCGCGCAGGACACTCATCTGCGGGGTGTACTCGAAGTGCACTCGCTCAAAGGTCACGCGCCCCAGAACCTTCTCCGGTGCCCACGGTGCCGGAGGACTTTTTATTTCCACCGGCGCATCCAGAATTTCGAAGACGCGATCCGCAGCGATGAGGCTCTGCTGCATGCTGTTGGCAATGCCCGCGATATTCGCCACCTGCCCGGCAAATTGTTGAAGTATGCCCGTGAACACCACGAGCCCGGTGCCCAGCGGGATGCGCCCCTGAATGACCAGCCAGCCTCCAAACCCGAGCAGGATTACAAGATTTAATTGACTGATGAAACTGATGAGCGGGCTGTAAAAACTCACTTTCCGAAATACCCATTCCTGCTGGTCCCGCACCCGGTCGTTCGCTAAGCGGAACCTCTCGACCTCTGCATTCTCCAGCGCGAAGGCCTTGATGACCTGTATGCCCTGGATGCTCTCCGCCAGCGCGAGGATCATCTTGTCCACCAACTCGCGATTGCGCCGATAAGCGGGCTTTACCATCAGCGAGAACCGAGCGGACAACCACCACAGCAACGGCGTGCTTGCCAGGCACACCAGTGTGAGCGGCAGATGAATGCTCACCATGTAAGCCAGATAAACAGCCAGCGAAATCAACAGAATAAAGCTTTGCATGACCACGCCATCGATGAACATCCGCACCGATTGCACATCGCCCGTGACACGGTTGATGATCGATCCACTCGCATTGGAATCAAAAAACCGAAAGCTCAGATGCTGCAGTTTTTCAAACACCTGCGAGCGCAAATCCACCACCAATCTTCCTTGCACGAGTTGCGTAAACGCCACGGTGTATGCAAATGTGCCGAAGGCGCGGACGCCTGCAAATACAAGGATCCCACCCGCGATCAACCATAGCACCTGCCACGCAGGCAGCTCAGCAGGCAGAGGTAAACCCAGTGGCCAATGAGGAGCCGGCGCGGAAGGATCGAGCTGATGCCGGATCACATCGATCCCAAGCCCCGTAAACCCAAGCCCGGCCATGCCTAAAGCTAGAAGTCCGATTTGCAGGAGGAGCACCAGAAAGCACTGCCTGCGATAGCTCCACATCAACGCGAAGAGCCTGGGAACCAGCCGACGAGCGGAGGAAGCCTCGGTCATTTACCCAGCAGACCTGGCCGCAAGTCTGCGTTCGACTTCAAGTAATATCTCCTCCGCCCCACCGTATTTATAATCATCGAGCACTACTTTCCCCGTTTTGCCGCCGTCATCATATTCCAGTATGGCGATGCCTTTATTATCCCATTTTTTCTTGTTCACGCGGACGATGGAATCAATGCGGGTTTTCTTTCCCTCAGGGCTGATGATGTAGTCATCGTCTGCGCGCAACACCCGCGCACAACTTAGGAAATACCAACCCACCATAAGCAGCGAGACACCGACTGCCCCGCTGCCAATCCATTTCTGCTGTTGGAAATCTGCTTCCGTGCGATCCGATGGAATGGACGTTCCCAGGCCATTGGCTCTGGCGTGTTCGCGCCAGGCTTCTTCGAGCGCTTTATTATGCGGCGCATCCGCCTCCGCTCGGGTGAGAGGTTGTTTCCCTGGAATTTTCCCCGCGACCAGATCATCCACAAATTGCTGGTAAATCGTGTAGCGCTTGGCCTCCGCAGGCCAGCCAATAAAACCGTCGTAGTAAAACCACATGCCCGCAGCAAATACAAACGCGATGAGCAAAATCATCCGCTTCTTCCAGACCTTCGTTATACGCGCCTCGACATTCACAATGCGGCGCATGTTTGCAGAGCAACAGGGGAATGTCACAAAAAAATCCATTATTTTTGCATCGCACCCGAATCTGTTCCGGCATTATGAAAACCCCAACCCATGATCATTGTTCTGACTCCTCACGCAGATGATGCTGCCATCCAGTTTGTTCACGATGAAGTGCGCAAACTCGGCTATGAACCGAAAACCATCCGGGGTGCTCTGCAGACCATCATCGCCGCGATTGGCGATGAGACCACACACCACACCCTGGAATCGCTCAATGTATTGCCGCAAGTCGAGCGGGTGTTGCGCGTGCAGAAACGCTACAAGCTGACAAGCCGCGAGTCGCACCCCACTTCGTCCACTGTGGACGTGGATGGAGTGGAGATCGGCGGCAACCGTTTCGTTGCCATGGCGGGACCGTGTTCGGTGGAGAATGAAGAGCAACTCCTCTCCACGGCCCGCGCCGTGAAGGCAGCAGGCGCAAGCATTCTGCGAGGCGGCGCCTACAAACCCCGCACGTCGCCTTACGAATTTCAAGGGCTGGGCAAGGAAGGCCTCCGGCTCCTCGCTCTCGCGAAAAAGGAGACCGGATTAAAAATCATCACCGAAGTCTTGAGCGAACGGGATGTGGAGCACGTCGCCGCCACAGCAGACATCCTTCAAATAGGTGCGCGCAACGCACAGAACTACCAATTGCTTATCGAAGCCGCCCGCAGCGGCAAAGCCATCCTGCTCAAACGCGGCATGAGCGAGCGCGTCGATGAATGGCTGCTCGCAGCGGAATACATCCTCGCCGAAGGCAATCGCAATGTGCTACTGTGCGAACGCGGCATCCGCACATTCGAGACCTACACCCGCAACACGCTCGATCTGTCTGCCGTGGCAATCGCGAAGAAGGAATCGCACCTGCCGGTCATCGTCGATCCCAGCCAGGGTTGCGGGCGAGCAGACCTGGTCCGCGTGCTCTGTCGCGGTGCAGTCGCCATGGGTGCCGACGGTCTCATCGTGGAGGTGCATCCCAACCCGGCGGAAGCACTGAGCGATGGGCAACAGCAGTTGGACTTCGATGGTTTCCACGGGCTCATGCAAGAGATCGATCCGTTCCTCACCGCCACAGGCCGGACACGCTGACACCATATTTGAGAAACCTATGCGCATCACCCTCACTGGTGCCGCCGGCAGACTTGGCCGCGGCACCTGGCAACATTTGCTCGACGCAGGGCACGAAGTCACCGCTACCGACCGGCACTGGGATTCGTCACTTCCCGGACGTCCGCTCATAGCGAATCTGCTGGATCGCGAAGCGTGCTACAGCTTGTTTCCAGACACCGAAGTGCTGGTGCATCTTGGCAACCATCCCAACCACAACGTGCGCGACCCGCAAACTTTATACGCGGAGAACTGCGCGATGAACGTGAATCTTTTCCATGCCGCATTTGAGAGCGGAGTGCGCTGCATCATTTATGCAAGCTCCATCCAGGTCTATGGGTCTGGCGACGCGCAAGGCCTTCCGCAGTATCTGCCGATGGATTCCGCCCTTCCGCTTCAGCCGCAGAACACCTACGCCGAGAGCAAGGTGGCAGCCGAATCCCTGCTGCGCTACTACGTGGGCCAAGGCGTGGCTTCGGGCACTGCATTTCGGTTCCCGTACCTCTTGGATGAAGATCGTTACCGCTGCAAGCCGGAGCAATATAGGTTTTGGGGCCGTAGGAGCGAAGCGTTTACTTTTCTGACATTGAGTGAGGCCGCGAGGCTTATCAATTTAGCCGTGGAGCGATCATTGCCCGGATTCCGAGCGCGTTTGGTGGCAAATGCTTCCCCGATAAACAGCCGAGCGATTGCGGAATTGCTCCGGGAAGAATATGCAGACGTGCCCTTGCGGAGGCCCCTGGAGCAGATAGTCAGTCTGGTAGAGCAGGAGACGATTTTTGAAGAGTTCGGCTGGAAAAGCGATCCCATCCCCTGCTGATGAAAGTGAGAGATAATGCCCGCGCCGCGCCTGTAACGATAATCCCAAAAGCATTTCGCAAACAAATTTGCTACCATTACTCATGTAGTTAAGTATTAAAATACTCAGCCATTCTTCACCACATATGAACCGAGAATCTACATTGAAAAATCTGCAAACTGCTCTGGCCATGGAGCTGACGGCATCGCATCAATATCAACTCCACGCTGGCGTGTTGACGGACTGGGGCATAGACCGCCTGGCTACAAAGATGCGCGAAGAAATGACCGAGGAGCTTGGGCACTCGGACGCCTTTATCACGCGCATTCTGTTTCTTAAAGGCACGCCCAACCTGGAGTTGGCAAAAGCACCCGCAGTGGCCGAATCGCTGGTGGGCATGTTTCAGAGCGACCTGGCGGATGAGAAGGAGGCGATTACATTCTACACCCATGCGGCTCGAGAAGCCTCAGAAGCTGGCGACATCGGCACCCGCACGATCTTCGAGCGAATTGTGATGGACGAGGAAGGGCATATGGCGTGGCTGGAGCTGCAGCTCGATCTGATCAAACGAATGGGTGAGCCGGCTTACATCTCCAAGCATATGTCTGCGCCCGGCGAAGACGTGACTGCTTAGTGTCCATGCTCGGGTTTTAATCACTTGCACCCTTCTTATCCCGCTCTGTAGTCTCTCCCGCACATGCGCGCCGGATGGACAATCTTCGCGGTCATCCTGTTGATGACCACCCTTGCTTCTGCTCAGCAGATGGCATTTACACGCCTCGCAGATGGATTCGATTTCCCTGTGGGCAAGCCCGATGGTGAGGGTTACTACAAAGCGCGCGGGTTTCGCCCCGGAGGGCATCTCGGCGAGGATTGGAATGGGGTGCGCGGCGGCGACTCGGACTTGGGCGACCCGGTATATTCCATTGGTCATGGGCTGGTGGTATTTGCTCGCGATGTGCGCCTGGGATGGGGAAATGTCGTGATCGTCCGCCACGCTTTTATGGAAGGCAGCAAGATCCAGCACATCGATGCGCTCTACGGTCATCTCGACCGGATCACGGTGCGCGAGGGCCAGGCCGTGACCAAAGGCCAGCAGGTGGGCACCATCGGAACCAACCGCGGAATGTATAATGCGCATCTGCATTTCGAAATTCGCAAGAACCTGGCCATAGGAATCAACCGCACAGCGTTTCCGAAAGGATTTGCAGATTATCATGACCCGACAAAATTCATCGCAATCCGGCGTTCGCTACGCGGAGGCGGGCGCGCCACGAAGGTTGCGGTAAATACTTTCCGCGATAGCAGGACTTTCGCCCCACCCTCCGCAGGCTCGTCCAGCTCCCGAAGTTCGACGGGAAAAACCAAAAGCAAATCTTTCAAAATCGATCGCTACGGGGATATCATCCTCAACTGATCGCAACCTGGAGACACCACCATGAGCTTGATGAATTTTATCCGCCCACAACTACTCGACATCATCGAATGGACCGACGACTCGCGCGACACCTTGTCCTACCGGTTTCCCGATGAAGACCGCGAGATCAAACGCGGTGCGCAACTCATCGTCCGCGAATCGCAGGTGGCACAATTTGTGTACCTGGGCGAGTTCGGCGACACGTTTGGTCCTGGTAAACACACACTCACCACCGATAACATCCCCATCCTGACCACGCTGAAATCGTGGAAATACGGGTTTGAGTCGCCGTTTAAGGCGGATGTTTATTTTATCACCACCCGTCTGTTTACGGGCAACAAATGGGGAACGTCCAACCCGGTGATGATGCGTGACGCAGACTTTGGCATTGTGCGGGTGCGGGCGTTTGGCACGTTTGACTTCAAAGTGGCGGATGCGAAGCTGTTTTTGAAAGAGGTTGCGGGCTCGGATCATCATTTTCGGTTGGACGAGTTTGCTGACACCATGCGGTCGCGCATTGTGAGTGTATTTTCCGAGGCACTGGCCACCAGCAAGATTCCCGTGCTGGATCTCGCCGCGCGCTACAGCGAAGTGGGCGGCGCGCTTTTACCCCTGATCAATCCCGTGATGACCGCGAAGTACGGGATTGAGATGACATCGTTCATCCTGGAAAATGCTTCCGTTCCGCCCGAAGTGGAAGCAGCCATCGACAAGCGTTCGAGCATGACGGCGGTCGGCAATCTCAACGACTACGTAAAGTTCCAGATGGCTGAAGGCATGGCCCAAGGCGGCTCGGCGGGTGGGGCGGCGACAGAGATGGCCGTGGGCCTCGCGATGGCGCAGCAGATTATTGCCCAGCAAAATGCGGCAGCTCCAGCCACAGGCACTGCGGCACCCGCAGCGGGAATCCCGGAAATTTTGACCCCGGCAGATGCCGCCGCAGTGCTGAACGTGAGCGAGCAGGATGTGATCGCGGCAATCGAGGCTGGCGATTTGAAAGGGCGCAAGATCGGGTCGGCTTATCGAATCACGCGCGAAGCACTGAACGCATTTCTTTCGCATTGAGGTCTGGAGAGAAAGTATCTCGCCCGGCCACCGACTAGGGCCAATGCCGTTCGGAAATTCCCCTGTGCCGGAGGCACTATGGGGAGTAGCCCGGTGATTTATCGCCGGGTTCATGGTCAATATCCGGGAGCGTCCTGGAGGGACGCCTGAATCAACCGTCCCGATGGGACGAAACATGATGCGAAACAATCCCGGAGATGAATCGCCGGGCTACTATCACAAGTCCCTGCGGGACAACTAAATGCGCCTTAATGTCTGCCAGAATTCCTGAACGGCATTGCGACTAGGGCTGGGACGGAAACGAGTGGCTACGATCACTCAAAGCGCCTTTCCACAGTGTGGTCATTTTTTGCCATGTCGGCATACGCTCGGCTGCACAGGTGTAGGCGTAGGCGTTGGCGAAGCGCTTGGTCGAGCCCCAAGGCCTTTGCGGATTTCCTCGGACATCACCACATTGGCAGTCACCGCTTTCCGAAGCATGGAAGATTTCCGGCATCGAACTTTGCCCCAGCCAGAAGGACAGCCATGTTTGGGTTTGCCTGCACCAGTTGGACCACAGCCATGTTGAAGACGGCTTCCCCGAGAGCCAGCTTCCCGATATTCTCCCACAATTTGGTGGGGTCAGGAGCCGTTGCCGCGTCATTGTCATCGGCCCCATCATTGCGTTTCCCAAGCACTTCCTCTTCAATGGCGGTGCGAAGCATCGGAGTGACAATCTTCTGGATTTCATCCTCCAAAGTCTCGAGAAATGAATCAGGGACCTGATCAGCCCGGAGTTCTTTAGCCCTTTTCCGAACATATTGGGCGATGTTGAGAGTGGCGGTTTTGGTCGCCGCCTGCTCGATCTCCGCACGCACAGGGAAACCGGAACCGCTTTGAAGAGCCCCGACCACCTCAGCCA
>CBDUBV010000015.1:0-34836 GCA_965365475.1 uncultured Chthoniobacteraceae bacterium
CCGCCGACGATACGCCCATGCCCGTGAAAACGTTCGATTCCGTTGCGTTTCATAAGCATATCGACGCCGCCCGCGAGGGTGCGGACAACTTTATTTTTGCGTTCCATCATTTGCCCAAGATCGAAGCGGACGTTCTCGGCATGGATGCCGTGCGCGGCGGCATCGGTCTTAAGAAAATGGAAATGCTCGGTGGAGCTGAGCAATGCTTTGCTCGGGATGCAGCCCACGTTCAAACAGGTTCCGCCAAGCGCAGGTGTTTTCTCCACGATAGCGACACGCAAACCGAGTTGAGCCGCACGAATGGCTGCCACATATCCGCCGGGGCCACCACCGATTATCACGAGATCGAACTTTGCATCCATGCCAGAAGTTCTACCCGGGTCGCGGCATGAGGGCAAAGGAGAAAACTCAGTCCACTCTTAAGTCGATCACAAACCCTTCCGGGTGCGACAGGTGGGCGGGTGTGTGCGCGCGAAGTTTTCCGGAGATCGGTCGGAAAGTAATCGCGCCGACATCCAGTTGGAACGACCGCGCACCGCCGCCATCTCCGGCGACATGCAGGCGGAGTGGCAACTGCGGCGGAATGCCCGGATGCAGGCACGGATGCAATGCGCTGTTTCTGTACCGAATCGCGATGCCCACGCGATCCTCCGGCAGGGGGCGCAGTGGAAGAGATCGATCATTGATAAATAACTTGAACGCGGATGACTTGGGGAAGCTGATCTCCAGCCGTTCCATTGAGGTATCCACAAAACGGCTGGTGTTTCCGCCAGCAATCGGTGTTTCACTCAGCAGCGGCCAGCCTTCCAGCGCACGCCGCACGACAAGTCCATCATCGGTCTCGAGCAGCTTTGGAAATCTCCAATCAAATATGGCGCGAAAAATCTCTCGCGGCATCGCCCATCCTTCCGCTTGCAGATCGGTAAAAACATCCTCCAGATCCTGCCAAAGAAACGCGGGGATAAAAAATCGATCATGCAGTTGAGTTCCGAAATTTTCGAGCGGAGCGCTATTTTCACGCAGTAGCAACATCGTGGCAATCGCCCGCCAAAGCAGCGCGATGGCGGACATCCATGCTGCGTGCGGCATGGTTTCAATAGCGCGAAATTCGATGAGTCCAGCGCATCCAGCCGGACTATCGGGCGTCCAGAATTTATCGAAGCTGATTTCTGATCGATGCGTATTGCCCGTGAGATCGATGTGCAAATGCCGCAGGGTATTTGCGATATTTACTCGCTGATCGCCTGGGGGCAAAGTTTCCAGAAACCGGTAGCCCATTTCCAAATCCAGCAGATCGCGCGCGGACTCGTCCGGCCTGGGTGCTTGAGATGAAGAACCCACGTAGATGCCGGTGAAAAGATATGCCAGGCAGGGATGCTTCTGCCAGTAGCGCAGAATCGCGGCCACCCAGCGAGGGCGACTGAAAAACGGATTGGAATCTAGCGTCGGACCGCCAAAGATCAGGTGATTGCCACCGCCCGTTCCCGCGTCGAACCCCGTGAAGCCTCGCTTGTGCGAGCGCAACCCCACGGCGTGCGCAGCATGCTCCAGGTGGTGCAACCAGATGTCGTAAGTGCGCCAATCGTCGCACGGAGGAAGATTTATTTCCAACACGCCAGGGTCAGCTGCCAGCGTGATTTTATTGTAGAATTCATCGACACCAGCAGGAGGATAGCCAGAGAAGTGCACTGCGTATTTGCCATCCACCAGCCGGATGATTGTTGTCAGCAATTCTCGAAAGGGAGCTGCCAGCAGGGGCGGAAGAAACACATGCATAACTCCTTGTTCAAGCTCCAGGGTCAATGCACGTCGAAGCTTGTCTTTGCCCAGTTCTGCCAGAGGCAAACGCAATCCGGCTGGGCCATCCGCGTTGAGCAGTGGCAGACGTTTGCGGGTGCGGGGTTCCCAATCGTCCGTGTGCCATTTCCCATCCTCCTGGTCCAGCGGCAGCACGTGGATATTGCGTCGAGGCGCACGAGGGCAACGAGCTGGCATCCACGCGTCGTGCAGCTTCAGACGTGAGATCAGCTCACGGCGCAGCAGTTCTGCATGTCGGGCAGTGGCCTGCCTGGGCTTGCCAATTTTGCGCAACACCGGCTCCCCGTCGCGCGACCACAAGAGATGCAATGCCCACCGCGGGTTCAGCTCGCCCGGATACAATTTACCTGGTGTAAAAAACGGAAGTGCTCCAGCAAGCGGCCCAGCAATCAGCTGCTCTGCCATCCGCCTGGCGTAGTCCAGTTTGGTCGGCCCCACCGCGCTCACACTCCATTCCTCGCCCTCCGGCGACAGCGGCACGTAGGTCGGCTCGCCACCCAGGGTGAACTGCACCCCCTCCCGCGCGAGCACTGCCTCGATGGCTTCCGCAGTAGTATTCATGCGGGAAGGATCGAGAGACTGGCTTCCATGCTTGAAGGCACGGAGTGATCGCTGAAATAATTGCCCAACACCGGCGTGACATCCTCGGGGGTGATTCCCACCGCTGCCGTGATGAAATTGTGATCGCACCACACGCCGTTGGTTGGGTCCAGCCCCGTCCAGCCCGCACCAGGAAGAAACACCTCGGTCCAGGCGTGGAGAGCACCTTCCGCGCGTTTTTCCCTCGCATCAAATTCGCACAAATACCCACTGGCCAGTCGGGCCGCGCAGCCCATCCGACGCAGCGTGCAAGCCATGAGCAACGCCGTATCGCGGCAGGCGCCACTGCCCAGTGCCAATGTCTCTGCGGGCAGCCGGGCTGCACCCTCCTCCCGGCGCTCGTAGCGGATGTGACGAAACAACGCGCTGTTGAGCGAACTCAGCATCTGGATTGTCTCGACGGGCTCTTCAGGCCGGGACCAGAACGGCAGCGCCGGTGTGGCATCATCCTCGGATTGATGCAGGTAAGCCGAGAGCAAACGCTTTTCGTCATCAGTGTAAGAGAACGGAAACTTCACGGCATGCGAATCGATCAGGAAATGAAAGGGGTTCTTCTCACCGATCTCCAACCTCAAAGTCAGATGGAAGATCAAATCCGTGGTGGTCTCCGGATAAAAGCACGAGGCCACAGGGTTATCGAACATGTCGTTGCGGTATTGAATATCCGCGCCGGCATTTGTCTCCAGCCGCAGTGCCACAAGCCGTGTGGCATGATCCTGGCGCGGAAGCAGCCGCACCAGATGACGCGAGAAACTTACCGCTTCAGCATAGCGGTAGCGCACATCATACCGGATGGCAATTTCCTTGAGGCCCTCGTCCATTTGAACGCTCGCAAACTAACAGAGCATGCGTGTGTGGCGAGGAGAAAAGCCATGCTACAGGGGCAGAGACTCACACTGCGCGAGCACGTCTCTGAAATCCACGCGTTGCAAGCGGGCAAACTCATCGTGGCGGGTCAGTCTATCGCGCAGGGTGGCCGGGCTATTAATCCCGCACAGAAAACGCGCAAGCTGTCTAGGAGTTCTCAGCGCAGGATGCCCTTCCTTGACCAGTCGCTGGATGGCTTTCAGATCATCCTGTGCGATGCCTGCAGGCTCGGTTTCAGGCAAAGGCCCCACGGCCATGGAGCCTTCGCAGTATCCGCAGTGGCCGCAATCCCTGCCCAAATCTTCTCCGAAATAATGCATGAGTCTGCGGGTGATGCAGCCTTCGCTCTCCGCCAGCTCCACCACGGTTTGCAGTCGCGCGATGTCCTGTTGTTCGCGTGAGTAAAACAGCGCAACCAACCTGCTGGCGACGTCGTGCGGACGCACCGTGCCTGCCGATACCAGCAGGCGGAATCGATGACGCACGCGCGAGGGTTTCACCACGATGTCGCCCGCTTCCTCCAGCCAATTGAGAGCTGTGAGAACGCGCTCGCGAGCCACGCCCGCAGCCTCCGCCGCCGTGTCGGCATCGATGTCGGTCCATTTGCGCCCGCGCGTGCCGGACGCAAACACGGTGCGCAATAGGCGTTGCCGCTCTGCGGTGTGTCCGGCCAGAATGGCTGATTCCGGGCGTTCAAACGCAATCTTGTAGCTGGAATAGAACGCCCCAATCGGCTCCACCAACCCGTCGTGTTCGAGATGCGTGAGCACGGTTTCCAGCACCAGCGGCCGGATATCTGTGGTCCGCGAGAGATCGTAGCGGCTGATCTCGAACTCTTCGCCCTGGCGCAACAAGTGATCCACAAGCTGACGCAGAGCGCTCTCGGTGGGCGTATCTCCCAGCGTGAAATTGCGGAGCACGGTGAGATCATCTTTACATGCCAGCATTTCGCAGCGGGCCGACTTTCCATCGCGCCCCGCGCGGCCAATCTCCTGCTGATAATTCTCAAGCGTTTTCGGCAGGTTAAAGTGATACACACCACGGATGTCTGCTTTATCAATGCCCATGCCGAACGCGATGGTCGCGACTACCACTTCTACTCGGCCATTCATAAAATCTTCCTGCACGCGACTTCGGATGTCATCCGCGAGACCTGCATGGTAAGCCTGCGCATGCACCCCGCCGCGCACCAACGCGGCGGCCACGGATTCCGCAGTCTCCTGCAATGTCACATACACGATGGCTGGCCTGGTCTGCGCGTCGCTCAACCTGTGCAGTAGTAATTCGCCGCGTGCTGCCGCAGACACCGGAGTGATGTGCAACGCCAGATTCTCCCGATGGAAGGATGTTTGCACCACATCCTCCGGGGCGATGCGGAATCCTTTACAGATGTCTTCGGCCACGGATGGTGTTGCAGTCGCCGTGAGCGCAAGCACGCGGGGTATGCGCAGTGTCTGCGCCACGCGGGAGAGGCGCAGATATTCCGGACGAAAATTGTGGCCCCACTCCGAGATGCAATGCGCTTCATCCACGGCCATCAGTGCCAGAGGGGTGCGTTGAAGACGCTCTACGAACTTCTCATTCACGAGCCGCTCCGGCGCGATGTAGAGCAGCTTTAATGTCCCGGAGCGCATCTGTTCATACACGCTCTGAACCTCCGGAAGTGGCAGGGAACTATCGATGCGAGCGGCAGCGATATTCTTTCTTCGAAGCATATCCACCTGGTCTTTCATGAGCGCCACAAGCGGCGATATGACCAAGGTGAGCCCTTCCAGAAGTAGTGCAGGCAACTGGTAGCATATGCTTTTGCCACCGCCTGTGGGGAAGATCGCGAGCGCAGACCGATCCTGCAGCAGGCAGCGGATGATCTTTTCCTGGCCTGGACGAAACGCTTTGTGCCCGAACTGCCGCTCCAGCAGCTCGTTTACTCGGTCCATTCGCCGCGTGCCAGCGAGGGCGGTGTGGCGTATTCCGCGATCTGCTCCCCACCCGCATACACGCGAATCCAAATGCCGGTGAGAGATGCTTTGGAGCGCGTAGGTGCCCGGGTGGTGTAGCGCCAGTTGGAATCAAGTTGGCGCTTGGACAGATCGATCCCTTTGGTATCGAAGGTGTATTTCTGCGTGTTTAGAAAATCACCGATTTTCACGCTGTCGGGATATGTTTTTTCCTTGGTCGTCCCGCTGGCATCGCCGGGAAGTTCTTCCTGCGCATACACGATGTATTTCACCGTGACGTCGTCCAGTTTTTTGAAGGTGTTGTTCTCGATCTGCACCGCGTAGCCCCACTGCTCGTTCGTCACGGTGGAGTTCATTGTCCGCTCGCGGGCGGCTTCAAAACGCTTGCGCTCGGCTTTGAATTTCAGCCCGTTGTTGCTGGTCTGAGCCATCGCGGCGGGAAGGATGATTGATGAGATAATCAGTGCCGCAACCAGATGTTTCATGTGAGCGGTTCTAGCACTCCTGGCGGACGGGTCAAGCGCAACCAACGCGCGACCGCAGCCGCCGCGCCTGGCAGATTTAGTAAAAAGATAACCGCTACTGCGATGTGCGTTTCGAACTCCAGACTCATCACTTT
Organism: uncultured Chthoniobacteraceae bacterium; assembly: GCA_965365475.1. GTDB lineage: Bacteria > Verrucomicrobiota > Verrucomicrobiia > Chthoniobacterales > CAKUMP01 > CBDUBV01. The sequence goes on from CBDUBV010000015.1 coordinate 5,863, forward strand.
GCTGATGCCGACATGCAATGCCACGATGGCCAACCCGCCGATAAACGCCCAACGCCGATTAATGAGCACTACAAACGCCAGACTTTCGATGAGCAGACCCGTGCCAAAAAACACCCTGGTGAACCACGGGTTCTCCACCATGAATTCCGTGAATTGCTGCAACCATGCAGGCGGCGCGACCAGCGTATTGTAGTAGTCGTTGTAGTTTGTCTTTAGCAATTGAACCGCCAAATGCGGAGTACGCCATATCCAGGTCCCATCGCTTTCTGTCCATTTCACCGCCGCACTCACGACGTAGGAAGCTGCAATGACCACCAGCGAGACATACACCGACAACCGGTGCACGGATTGCGTGGGGAAGAGTCGCGGTTTTTCGCGCAGACTCCAGGCATAAGCCAGAGTCTGCCCCAGCAAGATCATCGAGACAAGTTGCGTGCTGTGATTGATCGCGCCTTGCGAGTTGGCCAGAGTCCCAATCGCCAGCGAGAAGAGCAAAGCGGGCAGCAGGGTCAGTGCGGGCAGAAAACCCGCAGTATAGCCCACGAGTCCGGCAATGGTGAGGCCCCGGGCCAATGCTCCAGGCGGATTGGCCGCCAGCGCGCTGAGATCGATAAAATGCGCGATGCCGTTGGGATGCGGCTGTTCCTGATATCCCGCGATGCTCCAGTCGATCGTGAGAAATACAAGCACGGCAAATGCACCGCGCATGATCACCATCTCCCATCCTGCATACGCAAGCGGACGAGTCTTCCACCATGGAGTGCTCATAGGCGGTGCACGGAAAGGAGTTCAGGTTCGCTGCGGTCAAGGGTGCCATCTTTTTCCAGCGAGAATTGCTTCAGATAGCTTCGCAATTCGCGTGTTCCTTCGGGCAGCGCGCTTTCATCCAGGCGGGCCAGCAATTGCTCCATGGTTCGTTGCGAGGCCAACTGACGCTCTTCCAATGTAGAGTCGGCACTGTCCCGCCCCAGTGGATTGGTAATCTCCGCCAGCTCGCGTTTGTAGATTTTTTTCGCCGTGGCTGTGCCTGTGTTCAGCACTCGTCGCATGGCAAGCGGGTTGCGGTCTTCGTCTGTCACATACAGCACGCTCGCTTCCGTCTGCAGACGGGAATACATGGGAAAATGCGAGAAGGGATATTGCTCTTCCACATGGAATAATACGAAGACGAGCAGCGTGACCGGACGAAACGGGATCGATTGCCATATCTTTTTGATGAGAAACTTCACGACCAAGATCATGGTGCAAGTCACGGAAAATACAACACAGACTCGAGTCGAGCTGAGCGCAGCACGTGAACCTGGCAATGCTTCTAGAGGGTCACCATCTTGTATGGCCCCAATGCCTGTTGCGCACTTCTAGGCATCTGCGCTGGAACTCGGCACACAGCGCTGGAACCTCTCGATAGCAATTGCTTTGCCGCTGGTTTCTTCAATGTCCACCAGCACGCCGCTTAGCCGAACGTCATTTTGGGCCACGGGAAATTTTACCGGCATGCTATTTACAAACCGATCGATGATCGGTCCCGACACGCGCCCAAGTATGGAGTCGTGCGGACCACACATGCCCGCATCGCACAGAAACGCCGTGCCGCCTGGGAAAATCTGTTCATCAGCAGTCTGCACATGGGTGTGCGTTCCCACCACGGCCGACACGCGTCCATCGAGATATCTTCCCATCGCGATTTTCTCGCTCGTGGTCTCCGCATGCATATCCACAAAGATCACCGGTGTCTCCTGGCGCAACCGTTGCACCTCAGTGTCTGCGGCCAGAAACGGATTTTCCAAAGACGGCAAAGTAAACGTGCGACCCTGCACATTCATCACCGCCACTTTGCCCTTGGCCGTCTCCAATACCACAGAGCCTTGTCCGGGCGTGCCCGGAGGGTAGTTTAAAGGACGGAGCAGCCGCGGCTCGGTGTCGATGTATGGGATCACTTCCTGTTGGTCCCAGATGTGATCGCCGGTGGTGATGACTGCGACACCTGCTCGCAGAAGATCGATGGCAAGTCGAGGCGTGATGCCCCGGCCGGCCGCCGAGTTTTCTCCATTCACAATTACAAAATCGATGCTGTGCTCTTTTTTTAAATCTGGCACCAGACGAATCACTGCGGTTCGGCCGGGCTCGCCGATAATGTCGCCCAAAAATAAAATCCGCACCATGCGCCATAGCTCTACCGCAGCCAAAGCCATCGGGCCAATAGAAAAGGCAAGGTGCTACATACAGTCCGCGCAAAAACGGTCCCACAAGAAGAGACAAGATAAGATTTGCGCCGGGGTGTCCTACGCTTAGGGTTTGCATTTACCGTATGAAGAACCGCACGTCTCCATATACCGGGTCTTTTCACTCCGAGGGATTCAGCCTGGTCGAACTTCTCGCGGTGATCGCTCTCGTGGTACTGCTCCTTGTGCTGGCTGTGCCAGCCGTGAACAGCCTTGGCGGGTCGTCCAACAGGAGTTCAGCCGTCAGCCAGGTCATGCAAACGCTGGAACGCGCCAGGATGCTTGCCTTAAGCAGCGGGAGGAGTGCGCTCGTCGCCTTTGCTGGCGCACAAGCACCGAAGGACTATCAATATCGCGCTTATGCGGTATTCTTGAAGTCTGCGGAGACGGGAGAATTTCTGCAGGAGTCTGCGTGGAAAATACTGCCGCGAGGCGTGAGCTTCAGGGTGTCCGAGGAGTTATCGAACGGCGAAGACGGTTCTGTTAAAAATCTTCTTGCTGCCACGAACACGACCACCCGAGTGCTTCGGTTTCCAAATAACCAGAGCTATCCTGCGGTGTATTTGCAGTATGACCCCACGGGAATGGTGGCCCAACCATTGCAACATCGACTTCATCTGGGGGTGTTCAACGGCCATATCGACGATGGAATGGAGATCATCACCGGTGGCCAGGATCCGGCGAGTTCCACATTTATGATTTCAATTGCCAGATATACTGGCCGCAGCCATGTAGCAAACCGATGAAACTCTTCCACAATCGCGGGTTTACGTTGGTGGAAGTTGTCATTTCGGTAGGCATCTTCGCTTTTGCACTGGTGGGCATCCTTGGACTGCTTCCGGTGGCAGAGACATCCAATCGGGATAGTTTACAAGCCACTTTGTCGGCGGAGTTGGCGGCACAGGTTTTTACAAATTTGCGGTCCGGTCCTTTCGACACTGCGACTGCCACGGCGGGCTCGGTGGCAATCCTTCCTCTGGAGACAAGTGTCACTCTCTATGCTTCCGACTCGCTCGAGCTGAGCCCTGTGCGCACACCCTCGAGCACCTTTCGGCTGGATGTGGCCAGTCGCCCGGAAACCACGCCTGGGATTCCTCCCAGCCTGACTCAGGTTAGCGTGATCGTGGCATGGGGATCGGCACTACACGGCTCTCCACAGTCGTCCACGGTCGCGCGCGACAGCGCGGCCTATGGCACTTTTATCGCTCGGCTGAGATGATGCGATCTCTCCATGAAAGCTATCCTTTGCAGCCTGCGCATGCCGGGAGCTATGTCAGGCTCCAAGAGCTTCGCGCTTTTAGTCTGGTGGAACTAATGATCTCTCTGGCGATCATGGGCGTTCTGCTGGTGATCATGACGCAGATCATCACTTCCTCCTTCGGAATGTGGTCGCGGGCGGAGGCTCGAACCGATGTTTTCCGTGAAGCCCGCGCAGCTTTGCATATGGTGCAACGCGACCTGGCGGCTCCCTTCGCAGGAGTCTCCGAGCCTGTTCTTGTGATCACTGATGGCACCGAAGCCGACCTTGGTAACGCTGGCCTCAATCAGGCTGTGTATGCGTTGGCGCCTTCACCCAACGCCGGCATAACCGATGTGTCTGTGGCAGGATTTTTTTGTAAGTGGGATGCAGGCAAAAATGCGTTTGCGCTCTATCGCTATTGGGAGGATAGCGATGCATTTTTCACGCGCACTCACGTGGATGCTCCGCCGTCTGCGTTGGACCCTGCTTATATCCACTCCCCAACTCAGACACAGAATGCGGAACTACTTGCAGCTTATGTCTGGAACTTCCGTGTCGTTCCCGGTGGCTCGAGCAGCAGTGCCGCACAGTTTGCCAGTTCTGAACTACCGCAATATTTGGAGGTAAAATTTCACGTGGTAAGCCCCGCTGCGGCGCGTCCCGTGCTTGGAGTGGTGAGTCCCGAGCAGTGGCACATGCCCTTCACGCACCCGCTGATGCGCGGAGTGATTGCCCCCGCGATGCGAGAATTTCAAACCCGAGTCTGGTTGCGGACCAGCAGTGCACCGGGGTTATGAAACGCGCTGCGAAGAAATGGGGTTTTGCATTGATAGCCACTCTGGTTGTAGTTGTGCTGCTGACCATCGCGGTGGTGGCATTTGTCTCCACCAGCGCGATCGATAGGTCTTCAGCCCAGGCATTTCGCGATCTGCGGAGCGCAGAATTTGCCGCGCAAGGCGCCACCGATGCCGCCATACATCGCATCATGACGGGGATGTTGCAGAAACCCTATCATGGCGTCGGCTACCGTGCGCACGATGGCCAACTCCTGCCGGTGATTTACGGTTCATCAAGTTTTAATCCCGGAACCGGCACTTTCCCAGAGTACGTTTATCTTGTCTCCACTGAAGCACCCGATTCCCCTCCCGCTGCGGGTGCTCCCTCTGTGGACATAAATTCCACACACTCGGAGACCCAGACTTTGGGATGGATCGGGTCGCCCGCTGGCAGCAGTGGTCCAATCCCTATTCGCGTTCCGTGGGTGAATGTGCTCCGGGACCCGACCCAGCCAGAACAAGCCAACCCGAACCAGCCCGGCTATAACCCTGTCATTGCCCGCCATGCCTACTACGTGATGGACGAGACATCGCGCGTGGACATCATGCAGACAGGTAACGCGGATGCAGGGGGCGCCTTCCAAAGACACATGGGCACAGCTGTCTCCGATATCGATCTGGGTGCGTTGCCACTGGTCGCAGGCAATCCTCTTCCACCCGGAGATGCCACAATCAACCCCGAAATTTTCGCGATGAGAAATCGACTTCGTATCACCGATGCCCGTTTTCTCAACCGCGTTCCGGGGCTTGATTCATCGGTTTACGAAAAAGTAAAATTTTATTCCACATCGCATTCGCTCTCCAATGAGCTTGCAGGCACTGGTCGAAGGCGCACCAACATCAATGCGCTGATTACAAATACTAATTCGGCCGCCGAGATTGCAAAGGACCTGGATGACATCATGTATGTGATCTCGGGCCGTAAGCCGCTGGGTTCTTCCGGGCGCATCTTCGAGAACGCATCTCTCTCTTCGGGCATGCCAGAGTTCGGACGCAGATTCTACCCCGGTGTCACCAGCCTCGATCATCGGGATATGTACCTGACGAAGGTGGCAGCGAACATCCGTGACTATATCGATGCAGACTCGCTGCCCACCTTGGTAAGTGCAGAAAACCAGGTGGTGGCCAACGGTCGCAAACAAAACGGAGAGGCATTCCCTCAAGCAATAAACCGCACGGCGTGGAGCAGCGGCACAGAGCCGATCGCCGTCGGCAAGGAAGCCATACCCTACCTGCAGGAACATCTCTGGAGAGGCCGCGCTGAACGCTGGGTGGTGACAGGCAGCGGAGCGAACGAGATTGCGGAGTTCACCGTATCCGTGGACCAGTATTTTGAATTCTACAATCCGAGCACGAAAAGCTACACCGCACCAGTGGGCAGCTATCTGAGCGTGTCCAGCCGCCCCACCTTCGATGCGGGACCAGACTATGAACCGGTCGAATTGCCAGATATGATCCTCGACATTTCTGGTCTCGAGTTTCCAGCCGGGGTTGCCACGGTGATCACCACGGATCCTGATCCGCCTGCCGCTATTCTGTTGTCAGAAAATTTGCATAAAATCTCTTTAGAAACATCCCAACGGGTGTTCACTGGCTGGACGCACAACCGGTATAGTTCCGGCTCCCCGCGGGTGCGGCTCAAGTTGGAGACGAGAACATCGGCGAATGTTGATTGCTTTACCAGCGCGGTGTGGGGCGTTGGCAACGACATTCTCGATGCGCATCCCTATATCGCCATTTCTTTCGCAGGCGGACGAGAATTTTGGTTCAATCGTGTCTGGCTCGGCGAACAGGACCTGCGCGGTTTCTTCGGGTCGAGCTTACAAGGCAACGTCAGCACTTCGTCCACGGCACCCCCAATCGTGAGCAGAACCGGCGATCCGAGGACGCTCAGCGAACAATTAACTTTCATAGACCACTCCACTCTTTCCCCTGCACCGGAACTCACCAGGTTCTATAAAAATATCGATAACGGAGGACGAAGTTCAGTCCCCTCGCTACCCGACGATTCCACTCTGGGCTTACCAGCCATTTCTTATGTTGATCCACAATTGTGGCCCGACCCAAATGTCCCCCTTGCCAACAGCGCCACCTCGGCCTACGCGGTGATTGCCGATACTACGATGAAATCCATCGGTGAACTGGGGCATGTATTCGATCCGCATCGAAAACCTTCGGCACCCGGCGAATCTGTCGCATATTCCCGCGGGGGCGGTCGGACATTAAAGATTGGACAAAACGACGATCTTGTTGCGGGTGCCGCTCGCTTCTCAGAAGAATGGAAAAATGCAAGCTGGCGATTGACTGATTTGTTTTCCGCCAACACCCCGTCGTCCCTGATCACCGCGCCCGTGGTAGCGCCGGGCAAGATTAATATAAACAGCGTAGCCCGCGATGGAGGAGTGGCAATGAGGTCTGCGTTACGAGGGTTGCATTTTCTGCCCTCCCCGCACAGCGATTCCAGGATCGCGGGAAAACCACTCACTGATGCTGAGATCGATGAGATCATCTCCAGCATCGCACGGTACGTCTCCGCAAACGGGCCGTTTATGGAGCGAGGAGAACTATCTCAGATCGATTATTTCTCCCCTGCCTCCACTCGAACACTCGCCGGGGAAACCTTCAGCTCGCTCAATGATCGTGGTCGGGAGGAACTTTTTCGGAGCGTGGTTGAGCTGGTCACCACACGGAGTGCCTCTTTCACAATTTATGCCGTAGGCGAATCCATTCGGCAGTTGCCCGATGGCACATTGATTACCACTGGGCTTCATCGCGCAGCCACCACATTTCATCTGCAGCCCGTGTTTAATAATGAAGCCCCCGATGCCGTCGTGTCCTCATACAAAGCATTTCGTGTCTATGAACCTCATTAAGTCCATCCATCTCTTTCTGCTGGTGCCGATGCTCCTGCACGCTGAAACCGCATCCACATCCGAACCTCAGGAAGAGGTCGGCTATGTCCGGGTCTGGCATTTTGCCGACACCGTGGCTCCACGACTTCATTTTTCAGCAACGCGCAGCGGGGGCACGGCTCTATCCCTTGGCCGGTCCGTAATCCCTGGGCGAATGCTTGCCTACAGGCCCATGCAACCGGGGCGCTATGTCGTGCAGGCAATCTCTGCAGACGAGTCTCAGAATGAAATAGCCCGGCTCGCCTCCGTGGAATTGGAGAAAGACTCATTCCTCACATTGCTTCTACGGCAAACTCCCTCAGGCCCGGCGTTCACTGTGCTCGACGATGTATATGTCTCAGAGAACAAATCTGCAAAACGTCTGCGTGTGTTCCAGTTTGCGTCCGGCCACAGGCCCAGCTTGAAGTCCACCGACGTGTTTATCCCGGCGATGGATGAAGGTTACACCGAGCAGATTTTTCAGCGCAATCCGGGCCGACTTGGTTTCCAAATGTCGCATCGGTTGCCAAACGGGCGTGACTCTACCCAGACCACAGAGATCAATTTCCAGTCTTCTGCTTCAGCTACTATTGTAATTTTTTTCGATCGCTACGGGTCTCTCACCGTTCGCGCCAAGAACGACGCGATCCTCGAAGATTGAAGCCCAGTGCAGACTATCCCTTCTGCGGGCCGACCACAGCGGGTGCTTTCCAATCCGGCGGCGCCTGGCCATCGCCTGGCTTCCAGAAATCGGGCGGGGCGGTCTTCAAATCTTCATCCATCTTAGTATTGAGCTTCTCCACGATCTCCGGGTGCTCTTTCGCAACGTCGGTGGTCTCGGCGGGATCCTCGGCGAGATTGTAAAGCTCGGACCGCATCGGCGCGCGAGGCGTGCGGGCTTCGCGGTACAGTTTCCATGGCCAGTCGATCATCGCGCCGCGCCGCTGCCGTTCGCTATCCTCCAGGATGAAAAGAATTTGGTCGCGCCCGGTGCTTTCCGCCTTCCCAAAGAGCACCGGCGAAAGGTCGTAGCCATCCAGCGGTTTCTCAGGCAGCGGCGCTCCGGCGAGCTTGGCGAAAGTGGGGAAGACATCGGCAGCATAAGCCAGAGCGTCGGTGGTGCGCCCCGGCTCGATGCGGCCCGGCCAATACGCAAAAGCCGGCACGCGCACGCCGCCATCGTAGTATTGGCCTTTCGCACCGCGCAGCGCGCCGTTGTAAGCAGCCTGCCCGGTATTGCCGCCGTTGTCGGAGATGAACATAAGCAGCGTATTCTCCATCTGGCCACGCTCTTTCAGCGCATCCACGATACGGCCCACCTGCCGATCCATCGCCGCAGCAAGCCCCAGCAAGCCCCGCCGTGTTTTATCTTTCACATGGGCATAGGGTGCCATGTCCTCTTCCGTGGCTTGATTCCAGGCATGCACCGCAAACATCGGGTGGTAAAGGAACAACGGTGCTTTGGAAAAATCATGTTCGCCGATGATCCGCACCGCATCGTCTCCCAGAAGATTGGTCACATAGCCTTCCTCGCGCACCGGCTCACCATTGCGATGCCAGTCCAGCGATCCCTGCCATTCATGAGTAAAATGATCCACCGCCGTGTAGAGCCCGTAATGATAGTCGAATCCGCGTGCCGTCGGCAGATATTCCTCGGTGATGTGGCCCAGGTGCCACTTGCCCACGGCGAAATTGGCGTAGCCGCTCTTTTTCAGCACCTCGGGAAGCAGCGTTTCATCCAACGGCAGACCAAATTTGAGGTGGTTTAAAATCACGCCCGAGGCGAGGCCGTAGCGCCAGGGGTAGCGCCCGGTCATCAGCGCTGAGCGGGTCGGGGTGCAGATCGGCTGCACGTAGAAACGTTCGAAGCGCAATCCTTCGCCGCTGATTCGATCGATGTTCGGCGTGCGTGCAAGGTCGTCGCGCGCGGCTTTATCCTCCGCAGTTTGGTTGTAGCTTACATCACCCCAGCCCAAGTCATCGGCTAGTATCAGAACCAGATTTGGTTTGTCGGATGCAGGCTGTGCCAGGGTCGTCAGCGCAAGACAAAGTGGAAAGAGACAGAGTAAGGCGACTGTTTTATGATGAATGTTCATTGGGCGATGGGAATTCGACTCAGGATTAAAATAGCGGGGACGCAATGTAAAGAAATGCTCGCCCGTTTACCTGTTGCCGCGAGAGTTGACTCGGAGCCGTGGAAAATTGCAGTGTTCCCACCTTTTTTATCTCATGAGCACCGAGTCCAAACGTTTTCTTGAAATCATCGCCGCCGAACTCAAGCTTGCTCCCGGGCAAGTCGCAGCTACGGCAAAACTCCTTGCAGAAGGTGCCACTGTGCCATTCATCGCCCGCTATCGCAAAGAAGCCACCGGCACCATGGACGAAGTCGCCGTGGCCGCAGTGCGCGACCGCATGCAGCAACTGGTCGATCTGGAAAAGCGGCGCGAAGCCATCGTCTCCTCGCTCAAAGAGCGCAACCTGCTCACCCCGGACCTGGCGAAGAGCATTGCGGGCGCATCCACCATGACCAAGCTGGAGGACCTTTTCGCGCCTTTCCGTCCCAAACGCCGCACCCGAGACACGATTGCAATCGAACGCGGGCTCGAACCTCTCGCGGATTATATCTTTGCCCACCAGGCGCAGACTTCCGTGCCACTCGCTGCCGAGGCGGAAAAATACGTGCGAGCCGATCCCGACAAGGACAAAGCTGTGCCGACAGCAGCCGATGCACTTGCCGGGGCGCGTGACATTCTAGCCGAACGTTTCGCAGACAATCCCGAGGCGCGCAGCCGCGTTCGCAGCCTCATCCAGCGCGAAGGCACGGTAACTTCCCGCGTGCTTACTGGCAAGGACGCCGAGCCCGAAGCCGCGCGCTTCAAGGATTACTTCGACTGGAGCGAGCCGCTCGCACACATCCCTTCGCATCGTCTGCTGGCAATTCGGCGGGGTGAAAAGGAGGGCTTTCTCATGATGCGGATCACTGCGCCCGAAGACACCGCGCTGGCAGCCGTGCGGGGATTGTTTCTACAAGGCAACAACGAGTGCACGCAGCAGGTGGCGGAAGCCGCGACCGATTCCTACAAACGCCTCCTGTTGCCGTCGCTGGAGACTGAGGCGCGGATGGAATCCAAGCGCAAGGCCGATGTGGAAGCGGTGCGTGTGTTTGCCTCGAACCTGCGCGAGTTGCTGCTTTCCTCGCCCATGGGCCAGAAACGCACGCTCGCTGTGGACCCTGGTTTTCGCACAGGCTGCAAACTGGCGGTGCTCGATGAGCAAGGCAAACTTCAATACGACGATGTGATTCATCTGGTCGGCTCCGCATCCGCGCAGGCTGAGGCCAAAAGTAAGACGCTAAAAATAATTGCGCATTTTAAATTGGAAGCGGTGGCCATCGGCAACGGCACCGCCAGCCGCGAGACAGAGTCGTTTTTTCGTTCCATCGGTCTGCCGCCCACGGTGGCTATCGTGGTGGTCAATGAGAGCGGTGCGTCGATCTACTCCGCGTCAGAAGTTGCGCGTGAAGAATTTCCCGACAAAGACCTCACCGTGCGCGGCGCGGTCTCGATCGGGCGACGCTTGATGGACCCTCTCGCCGAGTTGGTAAAGATCGATCCGAAATCCATCGGTGTCGGCCAATACCAACACGATGTAGATCAGAAACTGCTCAAGGATTCGCTCGACGACACCGTGATCTCGTGCGTGAACCAGGTAGGCGTGGAGTTGAATACCGCCAGCCTGCAACTTCTCTCCTACGTGTCGGGACTCAACCCTGCGATTGCGGGCCAGGTGATCCAGCATCGCAATACGCACGGGCCATTTCGTTCGCGTAAAGAACTGCTCAAGGTGCCGCGACTGGGCGAGAAGACTTTCGAGCAGGCAGCAGGGTTCCTGCGCATCCGCAATGGAGAACATCCGCTGGATGCAAGCGCGGTGCATCCCGAAGCCTACGCGGTGGTGGAGCGCATGGCATCCGACCTGGGTTGCACAGTGGCAGATCTGCTCGGCAAGTCGGAGTTGCGAGCACGCATTCGGCCTGAGAAATATGTGACAGACACGATCGGTCTGCCCACGCTGCGAGATATCGTGGCGGAACTCAATCGCCCGGGACGCGATCCGCGTGCGCGGTTTGAGCCATTTACTTTCGCGCCGGGCGTGGAAAAACCATCCGATCTGGAGCCGGGCATGAAGCTGCCTGGCATCGTGACCAATGTGACTGCGTTCGGAGCGTTTGTGGATGTGGGCGTGCACCAGGATGGTCTTGTGCATGTGAGTCAGCTGGCGGATCAATTTGTCAAAGATCCGGCAGACGTGGTGAGGGTGGGGCAGAAAGTGATGGCGACTGTGGTGGAGGTGGACTTGCCACGCAATCGGATCGCGCTTTCGCTGCGCTCGCATGTGGACCTTGCTCCGCGCGGTGCAAGCAAGCGATCTGCTCCGGGGCCGCGTCCCAAAGGGCAGGAGCGGCCTAAAATGCAAAACACGCCTGCTCCTGGAAGCGATTGGTTCACTCAGGCGTTGGGAAAAAATAATCGCACTTGAGAAGTCGTTGTCTGTGCATATAGTGCCGCCTTTACTTACCTATGAAACGAATTGCTTTCCTCTTCACATTGTTTGCCGCCACTTCCTTGTTCGCCGAGACTGAGGCGGAAAAGAACGATCCCATCACTCCGTCCGAAGCGTTCGATCTGCGCGATGCAGACAAGAACGGTGCGCTCACATGGGATGAATACCTCAAATACCGCGTGGACACCAGCGATCCGAAATTGCGCAAGCGTTTCGACAAACGCGACAAGGATAAAAACAGCGAATTGAGCAGAGAAGAATTTCTCGCCGGCAAGAAATAATTCCTACCCAAGCCCGGCAACTGTTCTGTCAGTTGCCGGGCTCTTTGCTTCCCTATTCATGACCACCCAGCGCAAGCGATTCCATTTCCTGGGTATCTGCGGCACTGCGATGGGCGCGGTGGCTGCTGCTTTGCGCGAACAAGGCCATGTGGTCTCGGGCTCGGATGAGAACGTATATCCTCCGATGTCGGATTTTCTGGCTGGCAAAGGCGTCCAGATATCTGCGGGTTATCGCGCGGAGAACATCCCTGCCGATGCTGAGTTGATCGTCGTGGGCAATGCGATCTGCCGTGGCAACCCGGAGGTGGAAGAGGTCCTGGACCGCAAACTATATTATCTGTCGCTGCCCGAGACGCTCAAAGAATTTTTTCTGCGCGGGCGTCACAACCTGGTTGTCACCGGCACACATGGCAAAACGACGACCACTTCGCTGATTGCGTGGATATTTACCTCTGCTGGGCTGAATCCCGGCTACATGATCGGCGGGCTGCCGGGGAATCTGGGGCAAGGCGCGAACCTGCACGACGCGCATTATTACATCCTGGAAGGCGACGAGTATGACACGGCGTTTTTCGACAAGCGCTCCAAGTTTGTGCATTACATGCCGGAACTGGTGATCGTGAACAACATCGAGTTCGATCACGCCGACATATTTGAATCGTTGGATGCGATCAAAAAAAGTTTTCGCCACATGCTCAATATCGTGCCCAGCAACGGCATGGTGCTGCTCAATGCTGACGATGAGAATTGCCTCGATGTGTCCAGCAAATGCGTGGCGCCGATCATCGGTGTCGGGTTCTCCGAGAACGCTGCCAACCGCATACGCGATTGCAGATACTCGCCGGAGGGTTCTGCTTTTACGCTGTTCGATCGCGAGTTCCGCATCCCGCAGAGCGGCGAGTTCAATGTGCGCAACGCTGCGATGGCGATCTCGGCTGCGCATTTCTACGGCATCAGCTTCGACGCAATCCAGGTGGCACTGGATGCGTTCACTGGTGTGCGCCGCAGACAGGAGGTACGAGGAGAGGTGAATGGCATCACCATCGTCGATGACTTTGGGCACCATCCCACAGCCATCGCGCAGACGTTGCAGGGCCTGCGGCATCGCTATCCAGACAGAAGATTGTGGGCAATCTTCGAGCCGCGAAGCAACACCACGCGCCGCGCTGTATTTCAGCAATCACTGCCAGATGCTCTGGCGCATGCAGATGGAATCCTGCTGGCACAAGTAGCGCGGCTCGAGCAGATACCACAGGCGGAACGGCTCGATCCTGAGCGCGTGGTGCGGGACCTGCGGGAGCGCGGTCGGCTTGCCCATTATGAACGGGATGCAGACGGCATCGTAGCCCGGCTGCGGACGGAAGCACGCCCAGGGGATGTGCTGGTCGTATTCAGCAATGGCGGCTTCGATGGCATCCATGATAAATTGCTTACCGCATTGGCCTGATGCGTGACCGGATCGCGCTGGCTCACAATCCTGTCGCGTTGGAAAAGCGGTGGCGTGCTTTGGCGCGGAAGACGCGCATGGAGATGTGCACGCTTTGTGTGGAGGAAGGGCTGCCCATTTACCTGCTGCGGCATCCGCAATCGGCTGCTTCGATCTATCTCTCGGCTGGCGTGCATGGCGACGAGCCAGCGGGCGTGGTTGCTTTATTGGAATGGGCCGAAACTCACAGTGCACAACTTGACTCGTGCTGGCTAGTGCCTTGCCTGAATCCATGGGGCGTGCGGGAGAATTCGCGGCTTGGCGCGCGAGGCCATGATCTGAATCGGGAATGGCATCGGCGGCGACATCCCGTGGTGCGTGCAGTGAAGAGTGCTCTCGGCTCGCAGCAGTTCGATCTCGCGTTGACACTGCACGAAGACTACGACGCAGCAGGGTTCTATATATACGAGCCTGGCCGGCGAGGGGCAAAAGACTGGAGCGCAGCGATGCTCGGAGCCGTCGAAGGCTTGTTGCCGGTGGATGGACGGCGAATGATCGACGGACGACGAGTGCCGGGCACGGGGTATATCCAAAAGTTTTTCAAGAGCGAACATGACTTGGAAGGGCCCGAGGCGATCTACCTGCACTTTCACCATTCGGCACGCACATTCACGATCGAGACCCCGTCGGAATTCGCGCTGGACTTGCGAGTGGAAACTCAACTGCGCCTTATCCGGACGGCAATCGGCCTTGCAGCGGGTGAGAGGTGCTGATTGGCGGTGCTATTGCGTCCAGCGGTTGCCGGGCTTGCTGAGCGTGGGCAGCATGTGCGTTTGGTATTGCGTTTTACCCACGGCGCCGATCATGGCCACGCCGGTGGCGCGTCGCCATTTCTGGCTCATGCTTTCGCCGGTGTGACAGCCCCAACTTTTGGCATATGCACCGGGCATCCAGATATCGCGACGGATTTTATGCAGATCGTCTTCGTGCAGCCAGGCTTTGGAAGCACTATCGATCTCGTTGCTGTAGTCGAACATGAAGCACGCCTTGTTCGAGTGCCCGAAGAACTCGAACAACGCAACCTTCGTCACGTTACGGTCTCGTCCGTTATTGAGATAATCGACGATGTGGTTGCCGCTCTCGAAATAAATAAGACGGACCCCATATTTTTCCTGAACGCTATTGATGATTCCGAACATGTCGGCGGGTTCATCGCGCAGGCGTCGTTTGTAGGCCGGGGCGTAAACGTGCCAGGTGATGAGCGCTTCGGGGCCGAGTTCTGCGCGAAGTTCCTCGATGCGGATGCGGGCGGCACGGATGAAGTTGAGCCACCAACGGTCGTGGGGCTGGGCTTTGTATTGTTCCCAGCGCATGAGCGATACTCCGCCGCTGACAATGATATATTCCTTCTGCTGGGCGACAGCGGTGGAAGCCAGGCAGAGAGCGGCAATGAGCGGGAGCAAAAATTTCATCGCCCTAAAGGTGCCTGTTTTTTGTAAACTGACAACAGTGTTTTTGCATGTCGCTCAGCCAGCACACCACTGCCACAGTCGCCAGCACAGCAGGACACTTCCGCCCGCATAGGTGCCTGCAAGCAGATCGTCCCATACGATGGTGCCACGCCAGCCAGTCTCTTCAATCCAGTGAATGCCGGGCTTGAAAATGTCAAAAATACGGAACGCGACAAAAGCCGAGGGAAACGCCAACCACCCCATGGACGGCGCAAGCATAAGCAGCGTGAGGCTCATGCCTGCAACTTCATCCAGCACGACTTCACGGGCGTCGTCGGTGAGGTAATGAACTGCCGCCCATTTTTCAAAAGCCACGCACCCTGCCACTGCAAGAAGTAGTGTGACCACCAGAACCGCCCACATCACTGCCCAGCCCGCTGCAATCCAAATGCCGAAAGCGAAGCCCGCAGTCACCAGCGATGCTGTATTCGCCGCAAACAACGGTGTATGGCCGATGCCGCCGAAGCTCATCGATAAGTCCCGGAAACGATCGCCACGAGAGACGCGCGCTGCGATGGGCAGAGGTTCGCCTTCGCGCAGCAAGACCGCTTGATGCCAACCAGGGTGGCGCAACTTGCACATGCGCGAGCCCACCACATCTGCCGCGCCTGCACGCCGCAGCCAATGCGCCGAGCGTTCCCGCAGCTGCTCCGGGAGTGCGATGCGGCGCGCCCATGCATTCAAAGAATCGTAAAAACTGAATGGGCCGGAAAATAGCAGTGTATATCCAGGCACTGCCGTCGGAGCGGATCCGATTCGGACGATGAGCTTCGGACGTGCATCCGCTGGCACGGACGTATCCCAGGCGATGAGCAACTGAGCCTGGTCAGCAGGGCAGAGGGTGAAGCCGGTCTGCGTGAAGATGGCCTCATCCACTTCTTCTCCGAGCAGTGCCACGATTCGCACGGAGCTGTCGAGATGCGCCATGCGCAGGAGCAATGCATGGAGAGTCATCGCCACGCCTTGCTGGGAAAGTTCAATCACGGCATGAGACATTATTTTAATATCCGATGGGCTCGAGAAAGCGGAAGATCGAGGTGAGATCGCTCGGCCATAATGCAAGCACGAGAGAGGCGGCTGCCGTGAGCACTGTGCAGGCAATGAGCAGAGGGTTGCGCATGAGTTGCTCCGGCTCCAGGCGGGCACCTTCCGTCGTCATTGCATGTTGAAAATACACGATGATCGCCAGCACCACGACGGGAAACACAAAGACAAGATTCGGTCGATACACCGCGATGCCCACTCCCATGCAAAAGCAGAAGAAGTTCGCATACGTGATCATGGAAATCACCAGGGACCGCTCAGTATAGACGCGGAAAGATCTGCGGTAATCTCCGCTGCGTTTGGCATCGTTGATAAACCGGAACTCGGCGTAGCGTTTTCCGGCCATGAGCAGTGCCCCGAAAAACCACCACGCCATCACGATGGAGAGAGGCGGAAAAGTGGTGACGGGCGCTATGGCATACCATCCCAGCCAGAGCCGGATCGGGTTGTTAAAGGACTCGGCTATCACATCCAGATAAGCGCGGTCTTTGAGTCGGATAGGCGGGATGTTATAGACCACGCCGCTGAGCAACAGTAGTAAAAGTGCAGTGGTATAGCCAAGGTTGAACCACCAGAGCGAGAGGGAGAAAGCGACCACGATAAGACCGGCCATGATTGCCCAGAGCAAGGGCACGGAGACTGTGCCTGCGGGGATGGGGCGATAGCGTTTAGTCGGGTGAAGTTTATCAAATGGCGCGTCGAGGATTTCATTAAGGATGTAATTGGCCGAGGCAACCAGGCAGGCGGGGATCAACGACAGAAAGGCAGCGATGAGGACCGGGCGGGAGAGCATAATCTCCTGCACAAGCACCAGTGCGACGCCGTGTCCGAAGAGGATAAACACGTTTTTCAACCAATGATCGAGCCGCAGGACCTTGAGATGTTCGATGATACGATGAACCATGCGCTGCGGAGCTTAATGCCCATCGCATGGCCCGGTGAAGGAAAATGTCTGTCACAACCCGCGCGCTGCGATATGAGTAAAAAGCTGTGACGTGGCATGCCCAACGTATGGTAGGATCGGGCACATGAAGCGGATTGCATTTTCGGCGAAAGAGATGGTGCTTGCTTGCGTGATGGCGGCGCTGGCTATGGAAGTAGGTGCTGCGGATCGGTTGAGCCCTCTGGCGGATGCGCCCAACTGGAGCGAGCTGGATGCTTTTCAGGAGACGATCACGCACGACAAATTCCTGACGCTCTTGACGAAGGTCTATGCGCGCGGCGTGGAGTATCGCCCGTTTATTACAGTGCTCGAAGATCGCGCACGCATTCAGATGGAGTCGGGCAACTCGGCCAAGATATATGAGCTGCGGTTTCATCGGGGCGTGGAGAAAAAGTTGACTCGCTACTGGCGGTCGGCGGCTCAAATGCCCTCGGCACCACCTGGGCGGGCATTGGCGGGAGTGAAGGTGGCACTTGATCCTGGCCACATAGGGGGAGAATACGCGCAGATGGAGGAGCGCTGGTTTCAGATCGGCAAAGGCGCGCCGGTCATGGAAGGCGATATGGTGCTGGTGGTGGCACGACATCTCGCACAGCAGCTTCGCGCTGCGGGCGCGGAAGTGCTATGGGTGCGCGACAGCAGCAAGCCGGTCACCCGTGCCCGGCCCCGACAGTTGCGCCGACAAGCGGAACAGCTTCTCAAACGTTCCCCTGGTCCGGTGCATGAGAGCTATACTGACCGAAGAGACCCGCGTAAACAGCGTTCCATTCAGTACCAGAGCGAGTTGTTATTCTATCGCGCAAGCGAGATTCGCGCCCGCGGAGTGCGTGTAAATGATAAGCTACAACCCGATGTCACGGTCTGCCTGCACTTCAATGCAGAACCCTGGGGCGATCCAGAACTGCCGCAGTTGACCTCCATCAATCATCTGCATCTGCTTGTCAATGGTGCATACAGTCGTGGAGAACTGAGCCTGGACGATGTGCGTTTTGAGATGCTCATGAAGTTGCTGAACCAGGTGTGGTCGGAGGAACTGGCGATCTCGGAGACAGTTGCTGCATCGATGGCGCAGGCGACTGGTTTGCCGCCGTATGTTTATTCTGGCGATAATGCATTTAATGCTGGCAGCAGCCTGTATGTGTGGGGGCGCAATCTGCTCGCGAATCGATTGTATCGCAATCCGGTGGTGTATCTGGAGCCTTACGTCATGAACAGCCACGACGTGTATGAGCGCGTGCAAGCGGGTGATTACGAAGGCCAACGCATGGTCGCCGGGCGGTTGCAGGAGAGCATTTACAGGGAGTATGCTCGCGGCGTGGCACAAGGTCTGGTCAGCTACTATCAGACACGTCGCGGGCGGCGATGACCGTGTGCCCAATCATGACTATGCGGCGTCGGCGGATTGCGCGTATGCCCGGCGCGTCGCTCCAGTGAACGCGACGTTGCTGTGGGTGGCGAACGCCTGGACCGAAGCGGTCTTCGGTTTGGATGAAGGAACAGCAAGTGAAAGCCTATTCGTCGGATGGTCCATCCTCTGTGCCAAGAGCGAGTTCCAAAGCGGCGGCGCGAACGGCATCGTCCCAGTTGAACGGCAGCACCACACACCTACGTAGGATATCGGGAGGAATCTCCTGTTTGACGAAAAATTCCGAGACTACATTGGTCGGAAGAAAAATCGGGAAAGCATTTTCCGAAATTAAATTCGATACTTTCGTGCGTTCATATGGTTTGCCCTTCGACCGTCGGCCAGCGTGATCAGGTAGCTGGTGTCAATCACGACTCCCGCAGGCATCAACCCTTACCTCCCCGCAATTCACGCACCCAGGCTGCAGCATCAGGGACATCAGCCCAAGCTTTCGATCCATCGACCACAAAAGAATCCAGCACTGCTTCGTTAAAACCCGGCTCATACTCCTCAAAGGAAAGCAACCGCAAGTTCCGAAGCTCGCTTGTTTTGTAATGCTGGTCTGCTTCCACCCTAAGCAAAGCGGTGTGATAAAGCCGATTATTGCCTTTGAGATAACTCTGATTCGAACCGACAACCACGACCTGACCCGAATCTTGTAGGCGAATATGCACGTTGGCTTTCTGCGCACCCCCAATACTTAATATCGTGCCGAAAAGATATTTTTCGACTTTTACCCACGGGGCAATCTTGCCGATACGATAATCTGTCTTGATCGACAGCTCGACGGAGCTTGCGGCCATCCCCGTGGGCCGAATTGCGTATTGCAACTCCGGATTTGACTTTGCCCGAGTCTGCCATTTCTGCAAAATTTCTGCCCGCTTGGAATCGATCTCGCCAAGTGCATCTTCGCGATGAAGCCTCCGAAGATCTGTCGCAATCGCCACTTGCAATTCACTTGGAGGGAATGTGAGCAGTTTGTAGGAACCCGTATCGACGGCGATATGCACGTCGTCCACTTTCACACGCTCTGAGCCCGACAAAAACTCTTGCACCTGTTGGTTAAACTCATTGAACCGCGACAGACCAATGGTGGCCGGGGAGATTTCCACCCCGTCCACTTTGTCTCTCAGCACAAATTCTATTGTGGGTTTATTGTTCAACGTAGTTTTTTTAAATGTGCAGCAAATTATTCCACCGAGCAATTTTCGAATTTGTCTGGTGCATCAGTTGTGAAATGCGGCCCAAGCGTTAGCCCACAATATAATTGAGTGTTTCGTTGTGCCCTTAATTGTAATCCAGTCTTTTCCTAATTTGTTGTTCTACCGCCATTCATGCCGTGGGTAGCGGCGTTGCAAAGCAGGTTTTATCTCGGGATAGGTCTCTTCCCAGAATGTGCGCAAGTTTTGCGTGACCTGCACCGGACGGTGATTAGGTGCAAGCACACGGACCAGCACGGGGATGCGCCCACCGGCGATGGTAAAACCCTCGCGCACCCCAAATAATTCCTGGATGCGAATATCGACTGTAGGCGGTGACCCGATCGCATATTGAATTTTTGCAGAGCGTCCGTTCGGCAATGGCAGACGCTCCGGTGCTTGCCGCTCGACGAAGGCTCGTTGCGGCGCAGATAACCAGCCGTGCACCACGGGCCATACAGGTTTGTCTTTTATCTCACGCCCGGAGACAGCGCCGTAACAAAGTTGGCCCAGCAGCTCCAGCCGGTCATCAGGGCCTATGGGGGCAAGGCCTTCCTCGGGAAACCATTCCGCCAGGCAGTTGAGACGGGTGATCCATTGTTCCACTGCGTCGTCCCATCGATCGAATGCACACAACCCATCAGCTACCGCGCGGGCCAGCACAGGTGCGGCTTCGGAGGGCTCGGGCTCACACGCGCGCCCTTCGTCCAGAACGAGATCCCGGAATAGAACGCGATGTCTGGTTATGACGCGTTTCTGCGCGGGATCGAACTGCGTCCTGCGCTCGGAACGCAAATCGTCCGGGAAAATCTCTTCGAGCCAGGTGCGCTCGACAGCAGTGGCCATGGAAAGTAATACCGATAAATCCTTGCCCAGCGTGCCGATCTCTCGAATCTCTGCGGCGACAAACAAGGGCTGTGTTCGCACGCAGCTTTCTCGCGCCAGGGTGCCTCGGCGATTGTGAACCAGCTCGCAACGCAGCGTGCCGGAATCGAGCCTGCGGGCAAGTTGATCGGAGAACCCTGCGAGAACGCACCGGGCGATGGCAGCGGAATCGGGGGGCGCGCTGGTGGGTTCGGAGCTTTGCGCGAGCTGATGAACTATGCGCTCCACCTCGCGAGCAGCGTCCGCATGAATGCCGAGCGGTCGGCAGGCATCCACCTGGAACTTGTGGGCAGCGGCATATCTCCAGGCGGCAACAAGCGGGAAAAAATCCGAGGTGGTGTCCGTGCCCCATGCGGCTTCCCGTGCGGCGTCCATGGTTTTCCCGGTGCTTTTTAAAAGAATGGATCGCCCCTGGCACAGTGCGGCAATGAGTGCGATTTCAGGTTCGCACTTTTCTTCTCTGGCTCGGAGCAACATGCGTGCGTGACGCGGATGGATGGGATACTCCAGCAACTGTCGCCCGATTGGGGTAATGCCCCGATCCCCGATCGCACCAAGGTCTCGGAGCAGGCTCGCGGCACGATCGAGTTGCGCTGCGCCGGGATGGTCGAGCCAGGCAAACGCTTCCATGTCCGTAACCCCGGCTGAGGAGAGCGCGAGCACTGCTTCCGCGAGGTCCACCCGGCGAATCTCGGGAGTTTCGTGTGCTGGACGTTCACCATGCTGTCGCTCCGTCCACAGACGCAGGCAGAGACCCGGTGCGGTGCGCCCGGCGCGGCCCGCACGTTGATCTGCGGAAGCGCGACTTATTTTTTCGATGAGCAGTGTGTTGATTCCCCGCACGGGGTCGAATCGCGGAATGCGAGCGAGCCCTGTGTCGATGACGGTTCGTATGCCTTCGATGGTGAGCGATGTCTCGGCTACGTTCGTCGCGACGATCACCTTGCGCTGGCAATGAGGTGCGAGGGCAGCATCCTGAGCTTCAGGAGGGAGTTCGCCATGCAAAGGAAACGCAACAAACATCCTGCCCAGACGTGAGGACTCCAGGGCGCGAATGGTCCGATGAATCTCGCGACTTCCGGGCTGAAAAATTAACACATCTCCTGTGGTGGTGTCGGCGACAGACTCCAATCCCCGCACTGCTCGATCCCAAACAGGCTCGCGGGCTTCATCGGGCGGTTTGGTGAGATAAGAAATCTCGACGGGAAACGAACGCCCTTCCGAGACCAGCGCGCGACAGGGGTGTAGGTAGCGCGCGACACTGCTTGCATCGAGTGTGGCGGACATGACCACGATGCGCAGATCAGGTCGGTGCGTCCGGCTGCATCGGACTGCCAGAGCAAGGCAGAGATCGGTATGCAGATGGCGCTCGTGGAATTCATCAAATACAATTACGGACACATGTGGCAGAGCGGGGTTCTGGATAATCTGCCGCAATAATACCCCCTCGGTGACAAAGCGGATACGTGTTGCGGGAGAAATGACTTTGGCGAAGCGCATCTGGTAACCGACTTCGCCGCCCGGGCTGCCATTGCGCTCGCGGGCCACACGGGCAGCAAGCATGCGGGTTGGAAGCCGACGAGGTTGTAACACCACGATCTCGCCCTGGCCCGCGAGTTGTTGGTCGAGGAGTATTTGCGGGACCTGCGTGGACTTACCGGAGCCGGTCGGAGCTTGCAATACAAGTCGCGGGCAGCTCTGCAACGCCCCGACAATTTGCTGCTCCAGTGCCCGGATGGGGAGCATGTCCCCGGCGTTCACGAGGTGGCGGCTTCGTCGGCAAGCCGGAGAGCATCCATCAGTAACCCTTCCCATTTGCCTTGAATGCTGCGCTCCACGGGAACGACGGCAGTTTCAGCTACGCGGCCGCCACGCCATGTCACAATCTCATTAAACGCGTCGATCCCGTGACGCCTGGCGGTTTCTGCATGCACGATGTCTCCATTTAAGAAATGGATATGACCGGTCCTGCCATCGGTTGCCGTGAAACGCAATGCGCTGGTGGCGCGACCGATGCATTTAAGCTGGATGATGTCCGTGGGAGTGAGGCTGTGCAGTGTGGCGGCAAATGTGTCATCGCTGGGTGCGACGGAATCCGTGGGATCGCTCGGCGGTTCCATCGCGGTCGCAGCAGCGACGCGGGGTTTGCTAAGTAGATCTTTAACGATGGTCTGAAGCTCTACGATATTGAAAGGTTTGCGCAGCACGTGGTCTGTGCCGAAACGTTGGCTGAAATTCTCATCCACAATCAGCGGCGTGCCAGTAATGACGATGGTGTGAGCGGCTCGATGTTGGTCCCGGACTTGACGATGAAAGTCGAGCCCGGTGCCGTCGGGCAGGTCCACATCGACGATAAAAAGCTTGATGCTGTGCGTGGAAGCGATGGCCAGCGCTTCCTTGATGGTAAGTGCTTTGAGCAGCGGGATGCCGCCCAATACGGACGAGAGCGCCCCGCTCAAGAGCGTGTGGATGCGGACGTCGTCGTCTAAAAGCAGCACCGCATCTCTGCCGGGTTCTGCTGAGGTGGCGGCCGGTGTAAAGCGGATGTTTCTACGGATCGATGGCATGGGACGTGAAGGACAATAAAGAGGCTGAGCACGCTGTCAATCGCGCGGAGAACGCCGAACGCCGAACGCCGAACGCGGCAACGCCGGATTCTAATCGCGGTGGTAGGGGCTGCGCTGGCGGATTGACCATGCGCGGTATATCTGCTCAACAAGCACCACAAGCGCAAGTTCATGCTGCAATGTGAGCCGACCTAGCGCCATGCATTCGTCGGCAGCAGCTCGCATCCCATCTTGATGACCATCAGAACCTCCAATCAAAAAGCATACTTCCTTTTTTTGCAACCGCTCCCAGTATTCCAACCGGGCGGCAAATTCGCGGCTGGTGTATTGTTCGCCTGTCTCATCCAGCAGAATGCGGTGCATGCCTGCGCTGGCTGCCAGTAGCTGCTCGCTCTCCTGCGCAGGCTGCGATGCTCGCAAATGCTCGATCCGTAACGTAGCAGCACCTCTCAAGCGCGGAAGATATTCATCCAGAGCCGATCGGACATAAGTCAGCCGCGGCTTGCCGATTGTGACAATGCTCCAGCGCATGGCATCAATCGGAGTCGAGCAGCGCGCGCACTTTGTGGGCCAGCCCAACGGGAGTGAAAGGCTTCTGCAAAAAGTTGGAATCGTTAAAGCCGAGATCTTCCCGGCTGAGCGCGTTCTCCAGATACCCGGAAGTAAAAAGTATCTTCGTGCCGGGATGTGTGCGCCGCATCCAATCTGCAAGCTCTTTGCCGCCCATCACAGGCATGACCACATCGGTGAGCAACAGGTCTATCGAAGCACCTTGATGTTCTTCAATGCGCTGCTTGGCCTGGCCACCGTGTTCGGCTTCGATCACGGTATAGCCCAGCGATCTCAGCACGCTGATGGTGAGCGGTCGCACAGCGGTGTCGTCCTCGACCACCAGCAGTGTCTCGTTGCCGCCGCGCATTTTCAGACTTATCGGAGCTTCCTGCTCTGCGGGCTCAGTCGTCGCGATGCGCGGCAGAAGTATCTCGAATGTGGTGCCCCGGTTGGGTGCTGAGTACACGCGGATTTTTCCCCCGCTCTGATTAATGATACCGTAGCACGTGGCAAGCCCCAACCCTGTGCCTTTGCCCTTCTCTTTGGTCGTGAAAAATGGCTCGAACAGGTGTTCCCGAACTTCTTCATCCATGCCGGTGCCGGTGTCGCTGATGATGAGCCGCACGTAATCGCCGGGCGGCAGATCGTCGTGATAGGCGCTTTCTCTGGGCGTGATGTGCGCAGTGGAAGTGCGGATGGCCAGGGTGCCACCGACTGGCATGGCGTCGCGTGCATTGATCGCCAGGTTCATGATGACTTGCTCGATCTGCGAGGACTCAGCTTTCACGTCGCCTACGTTATCATCAAGATGCGTGTCGATGCGGATGTCTTCGCCGATCAGCCGCCCAAGCATCTTGTGCATGCCGAGGATCGTTTGATTCAGATTCATCTGGCGCGGCATCATGGGCTGCTGACGACTGAACGCCAGCAACTGGCCGGTGAGGGCGGCAGCACGTTCCGCCGCTTTGCGAATCTCGCGTGCATTCTCGACTCGCGGATCTTTTTCCTCGAGGTCTGCCAGCATGAGATCGTTGTAACCGATGATCGCCGTGAGCAGGTTATTGAAATCGTGTGCCACTCCGCCTGCGAGGCGACCGATAGCTTCCATCTTCTGCGATTGCCGGAACTGCGCTTCCAGCCGCTTGAGCGCAGTGACATCGGTGATCACCCAGACGAAGTGCGTGTACATGCCTTCGTGATCCAGAATGGGTGAGATGCTAATGGAGCAGAGAAAGCTCACGTCGTCTTTGCTCTTGCATCGAATCTCCACCGAGCAGGAGGTGAGCCGCTCGAGTGCACGGTCGATCTCGGCCACTTCCGCCGGGTCGTTGTTGTCGGAAATAAATATGCGCCAACTTTGCTCTTTCAGTTCCGCAAATTCATACCCCGTCATGCTCATGAACGCAGGGTTCGCGTAAGAAATCGGCGTGGAATGCGTGCGGTTCTCGGTGATGATGATGCCTTGCGTGATGGCGTCCATCGCCTTGTCGCGCAGTCGCAATGCTTCCTCTGTGCGCCGCCGCTCGGTGACGTCGAGATACATCGCCACCATCTTTCCAGGCACGCTTTGGAATGCGTTTACCTCATACGCCCCGACGATGCGGTCGTCTTCGTAAGCCACCTGGTCTGTCCACCACGCTTTGCCTTTGATCGCAGTCTCGCGGTACATATGCGGAATCTGTGTGCCGGAGAACGATGGAAATGCTTCCTCGATCGGCTTGCCGAGCACCTTGGATGTTTCCGTGTGAAACAAGGATTCGCTGGCAGGATTTGCTCCGATCAGGATGAGGCTCTCATCGTCCTGCAACTCGAAGAGATGGATGCCCATGGGCGAGGAATCCACGATGCTGCGAAAGCGGGCTTCCGACTCGCGCAGAGCGTTCTGCGACAGCTCGCGCTCGGTGATATCTTGTACGAGAGATGCCACTCCGATCACGTGGTTATCCTCGCCGATGAGCGGAGTGTTGAACCACTCGCACCGGATGCGGCGTCCTTCTTTAGTAGTATTGTCGTTTATGGACCGGACGGTCTGTTTGAACTCCACGAGCCGCTGCCACACGGAAGTGACATCAGGTCGAGAATCCTCCGGCACGATTAATTCAAAGGCACTCTTGCCCATGGCGTCGTCCTTGCTATAGCCGAAGATATTCTCCGCAGCCGTGTTCCATTCCACGATTTTGAAATCCTGGTCCCACTCGATGACGCCGATGGCTGTCTGTCGGATGTGGAGTGAAAGGCGCTGTTCGGACTTGCGCAGCTCGCTCGCCGTGCGCAGACGCTCGGAGACATCTTCCGCCATCACCAAGCGGGCTTCGTGGCCGTCGAACACGATGGGTTTTTCAGATAACTCCACCGAGAGCTTTTCCCCGGAAGCCATCTTGAGTCTGCGCAATCCCTGCAACCGTCCACGTCCATCGGCGGGATTGAAGAACAGCTCGGGAAGAGTCTTTTGTAGAAAAACGCCGCGCGAATATCCCAACCGGGACACGGCAGTTTCATTTACAGCGAGAACATGTTTGGACTCCTGATCGTGCACCCACATCACTTGGGGATTGCTTTCAAACAACAACCGGTAGCGCTTTTCGGAGTCGCGCAGATGGGACAGGGATCGGCGGCGTTCGGCGGTGAGCGAGCCCAGCAGCAGTCCGGTAGCTGCCACGAGTGTGAGGAAGGTCTGCAACGCGGCGTCGCTATCCCGCAGAAGGCCGATGGCTTGCACGCCTCCCTGGTCCATGGCACCGACTGTGCCGTGGATGGCAAATGCTGCAATCAACACAGTGATTAATGAAGCACCGCGCGGACCGAACCTGAGTGCTGCCCAAAGCACAAAGGGGAAAATATTAAATGGATAATCGATGCTGCTGGGCGCACGGGGGAGTTGGAAAGAGCCCCAGCACACCATGACGGTGGAGACAAGCAGGAGTACCATCTCGATCACGCGTCGCGTATTCCAACTAAAACATGAGGGAACGCTCCACGAGAGGAGAAGCGGAGTCATGATAAGAACCCCGATGGCGTCGCCGGTGATCCATGTGAGCCAGACATGCTGCGCTTGCGCCATGGGGATGGCGCCGCTGAGATACATCGCGCTTGAGCCCAGGCTGGCCGAGACCGCGCAGCTTAACAGACCGCCCAGGGTGCCGAGAGAGACGGCGTCGGACACGCGTTCCATGGCGGGCTCAAAATGAGCCAGATGCCGTAGGAGATAGGTGCCGATGACGGCTTCCAGGGTGGCACCCACTGCGATGAGCGCGACAGCCCACAGCGGCAGATCGGAGGGCATGTTCAAGGCGCAAGAGGCCAGGAAAATGCCAGGCCAGTAGCGAATGCCGAAGCGCAACAGGACGGCCAATGCCACGCCACTGGCTGGCCAGATGGGCGATACCATCGTAGAGATGGTCGCAAACGACAAGCCCACCCGTCCCGCACCGTAATATGCCAGGCTGCAAAAGAGCAGAACGACAGCATGCACCAACCAGCGATTCCTCGCGTTTGATGCAGACGGATGTGGCTCTTCAATTGGCATGGATCGAAGCTGCATATAAGAGCACGCGCCCTGCCATGACGAGAAAATCCAGTTTAACTTTTGCAAAAGCCTGCATCCAAAGTGTGCAGCACACGCTCATAGCGCTCACGCACGGAAGCCGCGTCCGCGGGCTCAGGCACGCAGCGGTCTCCGGCGGCCACTACCAGATCAGCCTGCCGCCTTACCGCTTCTCGTTTCTCTTCGGTGTCGGCCTTTTCGGCAATCATCGCCAGTGCTTCCAACACACGCATGAGCACTCCCACTGACGTCCCAGCATTTTGCCTGATCTGATCGAACGCAGCATCGAGATGGCCAGAGAAATCCGTGTTGCTGATCGCCACGCAAAGCTGACCATCGGGGCTGCTGCGGTTGCAAATCTGCGCAGGATGCTCCGCCAGCCGCCGCACCACGGACCCCAATCGGTCGATGCAAGCGATGGCCGTAAACGGATCTGTGCGCCCAGCAGACAGAGCACGCACAGCAATCTCCACCAATTGCAGGATGCCATACTCCACATCCTGTTGAGGCGTGCGCCGCGCACCGAGCATACATGTGGCACGAATCTTCTCTGCGAGATCGTCGGTGAGCTTCTCAGGGGGCCAGATCGACGCGATCACTCCATCGCCAGGCACGTATTTCCCAGGCCGATGCAGGAAGCAGATCGCTATGTTCTCCCGCACAGCAATCTCGTAAGCAGACTCCACATTGATGAACTGGATGTAGTTGTCCTCTCTGGCGCGAATCACCGCAGGACTGTTGCGCAATGTCTCGGGCGCAAGCTCCTGCGTGGACTTTTCCGCAGGCTCTCGAAGCCGATCGATGGTGTCAGCCAGCTCGCGAACCACATCGGCAATGACTTCGTCCGCCTGAATCTTTGTGGAGATGTGATGGATGAAATAGATGAGCACCGCTGTGCTCGCCAGAGTGAGCAGAATCGCGAGCGTGATGCCCACGTTTGGCACGAAATTGATCACTTCCTTTTCATAGACTGTGCGCAGCACAAGCAAGGAATAGATGAACGTGGAAATGAATGTGCCCAAGGTAAATTGATTTCCCCGGTCGCGGATAAAGTTCCGCAGCAAGTGCGGCCCGAACTGGTCGCTCGCCAGCGTGAGCACCACGACTGCGATGGAAAACACCACGCCGGTCACCGCCATCATGGCATTCACAATCGTGGAGAGCAGGACTCGTGCGCCGTCCGCGCCTCCGCGATACATCCACTCCTGCAGGTCCAGGTTCGAGGTTTGCAGCCAGCGATCAGACTGGATGGCACCGTGCGCCAGCAGTCCCGCGCCGAGTGCCATGGCCGCCGGCATCGCCCAATAACTCGACCGCACTTTCTCCCACCAGCTTGCCAGATGAAGTTGCATCCCGCTTTTCTAGACAGGTTCCCGCATTTTATCCAATCATTGCCACCACGGCCCATCCGCGCTACTACCTTGGGTGACCGCCTAACAATTTATCGTGAATAAAAAATCAACCCTTGAGCCTGTAGAGATCGCACGCATCGCTGCCGCTGCCGCGCAGGATAAAAAAGCATCCGACATCGCCATTCTCGATCTGCGAGGCATCTCCACGTTTACGGATTTCTTTGTGATCTGTTCCGCCGACAGCGAGCCGCAGACCCGCGCGATTGTGGCCGCCATCGAGGATACCTTGCGCGAAGAGCACGGGGTGCGTCCCTTCGCGGTGGATGGATCGACCGTCAGCCAATGGCTCGTCATGGATTACATGCAAGTCACTGTGCATGTTTTCCACAAGGAACGGCGTGACTACTACGCGCTCGAGGACCTCTGGAGCGACGCTCCGCGACTGGCGATGCAGGCATGAACGTTCTCATCGAGACGCAGGTGGAGTGCCCTTGGTGCGGTGAATATTATCCG
>CBDUBV010000016.1:0-34255 GCA_965365475.1 uncultured Chthoniobacteraceae bacterium
AGCGTGTCGCCCTCGGGCGAAAGACTCGCCGTAGCGGTGAGCGCCTCGTAGCCGGGAAACTCCTCTTTTTTCGCCGCACTTAATTGGATATTTCTTATCTCGATACGACCGGTGAGATGCACTGCGGACGGCTCTACACGAAGCAGGAAATTAACTCCGGGCGCATCCCTTTGCGCCTCAAGTTTTCCACCGAATTTCTTCCACTCCTCTGTTGGCGTAATGGCAAGCGCAACTGCGGACCCTGTTTTTTCCCAGCCTCGAGGATCGGCCAATCCCAATCCCACCAATCCCGTGCCATCGCGGATGACAAAACGAGCATCAAAGGACAATAGATAATCGATTCCAGCATCACCCAAATGCTCAGGTCGATCCATCGACACGAGTGTGGGGTATCGCGCACCAGACACGTCGGTTAGCTCGACAACCATGCTGCCCGCCTCATCCGTATCAATGCGAACCCCGCTCTCGTCCGAGGGACTTAGTCGATCTATCGCGAAAAGATTGGTCTCCTCAGCTGGTTTCGCCGGGACATAAACTTCTCCACTGGCAGCAGCCACCGCATGCGAGCCCTCGAAATCGATGCGTGGTGTCTCCACCTCGACGCCCACCATTTCACTTCCAAAATGCTGGCCCCACAATCGGAACAAAGTAAAGGCAGGCATTTCTTCAAAATCCTCGCCGCTGCCATGGACCATGCCCCAATATCCATTGATAAATTGCCAGTAATTCGCCATTTCCACTCCCGAGTCGGGCTTTAAAAGAATGCGGACAAAATCAGCACTAAACAGGGCCGCCCCGTAGCTGAACCGGTAGCGCTTTGGTTTCTCCTGCACAAACCCTCCATTATACTCAGTCATCGCAATCGGCAGTTCGCGCCCCGCATGGTTACGAATGCTCTCTCGATAGTTAAAAATCATACGCTCGAGTTGCTCACCGGCAGCCATGCACGCCTGCATGAGCTTGTCCTCCGGGGCGTCTGGCTCATTGCTGGAATAGTTGACAGGATAAAGGTGCACCACGACAAAATCCGCAACCCCGCCCGCTTCGCGGAATACCACCGGGTTCCAAGGATCATCCACGGGTTTCCCCGCTGCAGTCACGATGCCCAGGCGTACGGTTGGATCGACCGCCCGCATCGCTTCCGCAGTGGACTTCGCAAATGCGGCATATTCTTCAGCAGAGTAAATTTTACCTGCGTGATTGCCGTGATCAGTTTCGTTGCCCAACTCAAACCACGTCACGCCATACGGCTCGAGATGGCCATTCTCTGCTCGTTTCATAGCCCAGGGGTTCTCCTCTGTGGCGGGCGCATTGAGATACTCCACCAGATCTGCCGCGTCCTGCGGACTGCCAAAGTAGTCGGCGATTATAATGATGGGCTCTGTCCCCCACGCACGACAGACCGTGAGAAACTCATCCACACCAAACGACCAATTTTTGCGCTGGTCCGGTGGGCCCACGGTTTTTTTCCAGTCGAAATTATGTGCCAGACAACCTCCCGGATACCGCAGGCCCGTCATCCCGATCTCCCTGGCCAAACGCATGGGACCCGCCTTCACCTCGCGTTTTACCGGGTCCCACACCCCGCCGCCCGATTGCATGAGTGCAGCCACCGAGACATCACCGAAAACACCCTTCGTGTCACCTGCCTCGAGATTGTTCCCGAAGATGGCAGTCTTTACGGAACCTGTTCTGTCATCCGTCCGCACAGTGATGACAGCCTCAGGAGTGCTTGTCGGCATAGACAATAGCGCAGCACCGCCATCAGCCCCAGGAGCTGAAGCCACATTATTTTCCCTCGGTGGCATTGCCCGGTCGCACGCAGAGACAACCGCCAGCACGCATGCTGCCAGACCGACCATGGCCGTGTGATGGAGGGCATTATTCATCATGGCTCGCTGAATACCACCTGGCTCTTGGTGATGGATGTATGTGCGTTGCGCAGGAAAGGCTGGACATGCCAGTCAAGCATCAGCACATGGGAAGTATCATTATTTCCATGCCAGTAGGGCAACGGCGTGAGCTGCGTGCCAGTCCAGAAAAAGTAGGGATTGGACCAGCCGGGGACGGCTTCGGGCATGCACGTGTAAAACATTTTTTTCGAAGGATTCTCCACCAGCATCAGCTTCCATTGCACCGTCTTGTCATGGAAAGGATCGAACTCTCCTCCTGTGTTCTGCCCATACATGCGCATGATCGGTGCACCATCGGTGTAGTTCTGCGCAGCAGTGGGACAGACGTGATCACCAAGCGGCACTCCCCCCAGATAGGAAAGGATGCTGTCCGGTGCAGGGTTATCTGGATCCGGCATGTGCCCACCAGTGTCATCTGCGGATGGAAGACGCATTTCGTGATCGTTGGCAAATCTCTGAAACGCCACTGCCAGCTGTTTAAGGTTATGGATACACTGGGAGGATTGTGATCTGCGAACCACGGACCGATACACAGGAGTGACAAGTGCCGCCAGAATCAAGATGATTGCAATCACAACAATCAACTCCATGAGTGTCATGCCGACTGCATCGCGATATCGACGATTCATCCAGCGTGCAGAAAGAATGTTGACCGATGTGGAATGCGTGTCGTGAAGATTAGTTCAACCCGCCATTGTTCTGTGCCGGGGAATGATCATTACGACGACGACGGAGAAGAAAGACCGTGCTAGTGGCGGCCAAAAGCAGCAACGAAGAGGGTTCCGGCACAACATCTATGGTTACACCTGACAAAGCGACCACAGTGCTCGAGTCATCAGCTTTAGTTAGAGAAAGAACATACACATCACCCGTGACCGCACCAACCACGTCGAAAAACGAATAGGAAACACCGAACGCGCTTGCAGGCGCCCCAGCGTTTGCCGATAAACCCCCAACAGTCTGGCGAAGCGTGAGCAACAGATCGGTTCCAACACTTGCATTTGTGATCACACCAAAGCGGAAGGATGCCGGCACGCCACTACCTATGGTGAGTTGGACAATATCTGAGGAAAGAAGACTTGCCACTGGTGTGACACCTGCAAATCCACCCAACCCCGACTGGATATCCGCGACTGCAACTCCTGGAGCCACCGTGGGATCGTCTATGGCCGCATACCCAAAATTGGAAAATGCGAACTGGGTGCCCGCACCCGTGGCCACACTGAAAGATCCGAAGCTGGGTTGGGACGTAAGCCCACCAGCTACGAAATCAACAGAGCCTGTTCCAGCCCCGTCTGTCTGCCCCACGGTGCCCGGCCCAAATACCGCATAGCCTTGGGTGCCGTAAACTGCATCGCCATCAGCATCCAACGGTTTCAGCGCGGTGGTGGTGCGCCAATCGGCGCCGGTAAGAAATTCAGACCCCACAAAGCTGATCGTCGCTGCATGGGGGGTGACAGTGCCGCCAAGCAGGGCTGCGGCGGTGAAGACAAGGAATCAGGTTTTTAATTTCATGGTAAGTAAGTGCGGAGGTTTATTTGAAATGGCCGACACGAGTGTTTGCGCGTCAACTCGCAGCGCTACATTAGACAACAAAGGTGTGAGTCAATCTTTTTGTGTAAAAAATATGAAAAAAACTTCGCCTTGTAACCAGGCCCCATTCACACTAGCTTGCACGCCATGCCTCGAGATGCACGCGTTGCAACCATAGCCAAAGAAACCGGGGTGTCCGTTGCGACTGTTTCCAGAGTCCTAAACAACCACGCATATGTTGCCGAAAAAACGCGTTCTCGCGTTCTTCGGGCACTGGCAAGAAAACAGAAACTTCCCAGGCTTCGCCGCGCCCAGAATAGCCACTTGGCCATCGTCATCGAAGCTCTTAACCCCGATATACATCCGCTGGACAGCTACACGGAAGCACTGATCAACGGCGCCGTCGGTTACCTCTTCGATCTCGGTGTCGATGTTGGCATCATGGTCGATCACCGGAAACGACTGGAGCGGCGGAACCTGGTCAAGGAATTCAGCCGCAAACAGGCTTTTGGGGCGTTGTTCATTTTGCCTGAGTCCGGCGTGACTTACTCTGATCAACTCGCAGGTGAAGGATTTCCCTACATCGCTGTCGGGAGAACCGGCGCAGGGACAAATTACGTTGCTTGCGACCAGGTCGCCGGAGTCGCCGCTGCCTTGGATCACCTCCACGAGCAAGGCCACTCGAGGATTGGATTTCTGGGCGGCATGCGCGGCGTCCCGGACCACGACATGCGCTTTGAAGGCTTCAAGAAATACATGAAAAAAACCGGCGGCTACGACCCGATCTCGGTCGTGTATGGCCCTGAGTCCAGGCATTTCAAAGAAACGCGAGGCTATGATGAAATGCTCGCCATCCTGGACCGGGCACCACACATCACAGCCGTTCTAGCCAATGATGACAGCATGGCTCTGGGCGCGATGCGTGCTCTCAACGAGAAAGGGCGCCGACTGCCGGACCATATGGCAATCGTCGGCTTCGACGATGAGGAGTATTCCCGCTTCCTCACTCCTTCGCTGTCCACGGTTCGGCAGCCTCTCGCAGAGATGGGCAGATTTGCCGCCATGAAATTACTGGAAATGAGCAAAACCGGATTTGCCAGAGTGCGAAAGACCTTTTCACCGGAACTCATCGTGCGTGAGAGCAGCGTTCGTAGCACTGCGCGCTAAACCATTTCACTACTGAACCGGCGGCAGTGCTCCCATGTGATCGACGGGTTCTCCTGTGAGTCGCGCCACCGCTGTCGGCAGCGGCGCAGGCTTCATTCTGCTGGCAACCTGCGGCTTGAGCCGGAAATCGTTATTAGAAAAATCCGCAAAGGGGTCTTCCGAAAGCTGGCAGGAATTGCGCTCATACTCGGGCTCATCGCGCGTGAAATCTCCACGCGACTTGTAGAGACGCGCTTCCCCGCTATTGACCGCCCAGCGCGCAAAAGGTGTTCCGACCGCATCTGGAGCGAGGCGGTAGGCGTTGAAGTCGGACTCAGAAATTCGGCGTGACGAGGCCTCCGGTCCGCCTTGTGCCTCCACGAGAGGCCCTTTTTTTCGCTGAGTCACAACCACCAGGTTATTTTTAAAAATATTGTCGCGTGTAACGTATTCGCCGCCACTGGGAATATTGGCAATGATGCGCCCATCGTGGTTTGTCCGCTGCCACCACTGTGCGTAAAACGCTCTGCCATTATCAATCAACGTGTTATTCCAGACCTGTGCGCGAGTGGCGTTGGAGACTTGGATGCCGGTGTTGTTGCCACGACAAACATTAAAGGCAATGACGCACTCGTCGCTGATCTCGAAGAAAATGCCGATGGCCGCGTTGTTGATTGCCTTATTGTGATGCACCAGGGCCCCGTTCACATTGATGTCCATCCAGATGCCAGTCGCATGGTTGTCCACGGCGAGATTGCTTCGTAGGATCAGTTCCGAGCATTCGACAAGCTTGATTCCCGCCGCCGCCCAGTCTCGCCGGAAACGCTCGACGTTGTTGCAAGCGAAGGTATTTCCCTCGACGATCAGCCGCGTTGCATAAGCAATCGATGCGCCCGCCTGGCCATTCGCGGTGAACGTGTTTCCCCGCACCACACAGTCCGACGGTGCCGAGTTCTCTATCCCTCCCACCCACGGGTTGATGTTCAATCCCGTATCGCCATTCCAAACGAATGTACAATCTTCGACGAGCACATCCCGCGCCCCAACGCCCATGCCGTGATCTGCATAATGGGCAAACCCGATTCCGCGCACCACACTCCCTGAAGCATTGAGGGCGCCTTTGCGGCGGATGCGAAGTCCAAACGCCTGAACCGTCGCTTCCACCATCTTCCCCGTGGGATCATCGCCAAGAAAGAGGACTTTCTCCTCGTAGTCCACGTGGAAACGTCCGCTCTGCAATTCTTCGCGCGAGCCTACCTGGGACAGCGCCACGCCATCCATAAAAACCATGTCCCCATGAGCCGCCATGGGATAATTTCGCTCGATGATTTTGTCGAGCACAGTGGCATTATACCCGCCCGGAGGGAAAGCTGCTGCCCATCCATCGTGTCGCCACGCTGCTCCGTCGCGAGTCCAGTCTCCCACCACCACACTTCCCTTAAGCCACACTGTCTCGCCCTGTGCAGGCTGGAGGACGAGACGGCGCGGGAAATCCAAACCTCCCACCCGATAGGTGCCGCCGCGAAGCACTACTGTCCCGCCCTCAGGTGCAGTCTCCATCGCGTGTTGAAGCGAGTAGGGCGAGAGGCGGGTGCCACGATTTTCCTTGCGCCCATCGCAGGCGGCGTAGATGGCATCGCGCGGCGCGGCATGGCGCGTTTCCTTCACAAGAACGTTTGCCGGGACCCCCATTGCCAGGCCGCGCTCGGAGACTTCCGGCAGTTCTACCCGTGTCGCATTATCCGCAGCGTTGCGCTGCATCAGCGGCACCTGGGCGCACGTTAAGAATGGGCACAGGATCAAAAGCGCGAGGGGAAGATGCATCGGAAACAGATAGCAGATTATTTTCTGGAACAAATATGAAAAAAAGCTTTTCTCTTCATTCTTTATGCTTGAGCTATTCAAATCCAAGGTCCCCCAAAAGGATCGAATCCCCGTCCCGCAAAAGATTGCCTATGGCCTCGGCGGCCCTGTGGAAGGAACTGCCACGTGGATTCCGCAGGCAAATCTCACACCCGTTTTTAATATCGGTCTCGGCATGAGCCCCGCGATGCTTGGGGTGATTCTGATGGTCTGGCGGGCATGGGACGCTTTCGCCGATCCGATCATGGGCAACATCTCCGACAATGCCCGCACCCGCTGGGGTCGTCGCAAACCATTTATCATAGCAGGTGCCATCCTCACCGGGCTCACCCTGCCGCTCATGTGGTGGATGCCGCAGGGTTTAAGCGATGCCTGGATGTTTACCTGGTTGTTGGGCGCAGGCATCCTTTTCTACACATGCTTCACCATTTGGGCCATGCCCTACTACAGCTTGCAACTGGAGATGACGCCGGACTATGACGAACGCACCAACATCACTGCCTACCGTGCATTTGCGCAGCAGGTGCTCGCGCTGATAGCGGGATGGATTCTGGCTTCTGCCGCTCACCCTATATTTCGCGACACTCCCTCAAGCCTGCCAGATTTGCCTAATGGCATGCGCTACATCAGCATTGCGCTGGGCATTGCGACCATCGTGCTGGGCGTGCTGCCAGGCTGGTTTGTCAAGGAGCGCTACTATGAGAAAGAAACCAGCCACCAGCCCAGGCAGAAGCTTTGGTCCAGCATCAAGCAGACCCTATCCACTCGACCGTTTCTCTGGGTCATACTTATCGTCATCACTAACACCTTCGGATTTGGTTTGGTCAGCACACTCGGCTTTTACGTGAATGCATATTACGTCTGCCAGGGCGACGTCGCTCTTGCGGCAAAGATAGGTGGAGTGAAATCCACGTTGCTATTCGCTCCAAATCTCATTGCCATCCCGCTTTGCACGTGGCTTGCCAATCGTTATGGGAAGAAATTTCTTCTCTATCTCACTGCGAGCAGCGGGGTGGCAGGGACACTATCGATTTATTTTTTCTATACCCCAGCGCATCCGTGGCTGCAGATCATCCCGTCGCTCATGATCGGACCGCTCAGCATGGGTCTATGGCTCATCGTTCCGGCCATGCAAGCCGATGTTGCCGATTACGATGAACTCCACACAGGACAACGCAGAGAAGGCAGTTTTTCAGCCGTCTTTTCATGGACATCCAAAGCATCCGCCACTGTCACCTCCGGTCTGAGCGGACTGGTTCTGGTGTGGACGGGTTTTCATATTGATCAAGGTGCCAACCAGTCGGCAGCGGTGCTTGCAAACCTGAAGAACTTCTACATTTGGATTCCCATCGGCTTTCTGATTATTGCTTTCTTCGCCATCCAACGCTACACCCTCACACGGGAACGCATGGCGGATATTCGAAAGGAACTGGAAGCCCGCCGCGGGGAGATTTAGTCAAGCAGTCGCGCTGGCTTTTAGTTTATTTTCGCAACGACAAAAGCTCATTCGCGGCTACAGTCTCGCATGCGTCATTTTCAACTACTTGCAGTTTTGCTGCTTTGCACCACAGTTCAAGCCGAGGAGAAATCCATGAATACCAAAAATGAAATCGCAACTTTCGGAGCAGGTTGTTTCTGGTGCGTTGAAGCGGTCTTTGAGCAATTGGATGGCGTGAGTTCCGTAGTGAGCGGATACATGGGCGGCTCCATGGAAAATCCCACTTACGACCAGGTCTGCACAGGCCGAACTGGCCACGCGGAGGTTGTTCAGATTCATTTCGATCCATCGGTGGTCACCTATTCCGACCTGCTCGAGATGCTCTGGCGGGCTCATGATCCCACCACGCTCAACCGGCAGGGAGCAGACGTGGGCACGCAATACCGATCTGCAATCTTTTATCATAGCCAGGCACAGAAGCAGGCTGCTGAAGCTTCCAAGAAGGCTGCCGCCGCAGAATTTACCCAGCCCATCGTCACAGAGATCACCGAGGCAGCCACGTTCTATGCGGCCGAGGACTATCATCAGGATTATTTTAAAAACAATCCTTCGGCGGGATATTGCACATTTGTCATCCGTCCGAAGTTAAAAAAACTTGGCCTGTGAGCAGGCGGTCGCTGGCCGTGATCGGTGGTGGTCCGGCAGGTTTGCAAGCAGCGGAAGTCGCTGCCTCTGCCGGGATGGAGGTGACCGTGTATGACCAAAAACCTTCGGTGGGAAGAAAGTTTCTTGTGGCAGGACGCGGCGGTTTGAACCTGACCCACTCGGAGCCGATCACGAGGTTTGTCGAACGCTATCGCGGTGGAAATGCATGGCCATCCATCCTACGCGATTTTTCGCCGGATCATTTACGGGCATGGGCACATGGATTGGGCGTGACGACATTTGTCGGAACAAGCGGAAGAGTGTTTCCAGAGAACAAACAAAGTGCCGCGCTGCTGCGGCGTTGGGTGCAGCGATTGCGCGGGTTGGGCGTTCAATTTGAAATGCAAACGCGCTGGTGCGGATGGGATCCTGATGGTGCTCTCCAAATGTGCATCCATGGTTCTCTACTGCGTCGCAGGCCGGACGCCACGCTGCTTGCTATGGGTGGCGGCTCCTGGCCGCAGACGGGGTCCGACGGGCTTTGGGTGCAGTGGTTGCGCGCGGAAGGGATTGAAGTGGCCGGCTTCCAGCCCGCAAACTGCGGGTGGGAGGTGAACTGGCCGCAAGGTTTTCCCGGCACCATGGAGGGGTGTCCGTTAAAAAATATTGCAGCCCGAGCTTTGGACGATTGGCACATGGGCGAGATAATGATCACCCGCTATGGTGTGGAAGGCGGACTGGTTTATCGATTGGGACCCGAGCTTAGAGACATGCCCACGCCCACATTGCAGATAGATTTTAAACCCGGCTGGGATGCGCAGCGATTACAAGCGCGCTGGGCTTTGAGCGCGACGGCGCAGGAATTGCTGAAAGCTTTCTGCAATCAGCCAAGTGCTGCGCTGGCGAAGTGTTTTTCTTTGGCACTTGCCCGCCCGCGCCCGCTCACTGAAGCGATCTCGACAGCGGGAGGCGTGTTGTGGGAGGAAGTGACCGACGACCTGATGTTGCGCAAAAAGCCTGGCGTTTTTGTTGCTGGCGAAATGCTCGATTGGGAAGCACCTACTGGCGGCTATTTGTTACAAGGCTGCTTCGCAACCGGCCACCGTGCTGGTCAGGCAGTGGTCCGCTATGCGATGGTTTAAAAAGGGGCGGGGGCGAGACAAGCTCTGTCACGCCCCCCAACGACACAATGCAGCAGTCAAAGTTCACTCGTTCCCTCGGCCTGTCCCTGTGGGAATCGACTTACGAGCAGTGACTCGCCCAAGCAGGCGTAGGTGCATCGAGCTATGCGCTGCGTGCGAGCCGCATTTACCAATGGTCCTGTATCGAGCGGCTGGTTCAGCCATCACTGCTCTGCACGAAACATTTCAATGACCATCTGGTAGTAGTTCATCAACGCGCTAACGTGTCGCTCCGGACGGTGTTGTTCATTCCACAGTTGCAACCCACGCTTCCCCATGGCAGCGGTGGCAGCAGGCTCTGACAGCATCTGATTTACCGCAGTGAAATAAGCACCAACATCATTGAAACGAATGAGCCTGCCATTCTCGCCATCGCGCAGCCAGCTTGTGACTCCGCCGACATCAAACGCCGCCACTGCTTTACCATGAGCCATGGCGTGCAAGCCGGCCAGGCCCAAAGGCTCGTTCCACCGCGAGGGAAAAAGCACGAAAGCCGACTGGTGATACAGCTCGCTCCACGCTGCGGCGGATAGATCGCCCATGGTGCGCACACGATTGCCAAGCTCTCTGCTCTTCACGAAGTCATCCACCTGCGCATGGTGTTTTCCCCCGCCAGCAAAAATGAGTTCCACATCCGGCGGGAGACGATCCAGGTTCTTAAGCAAAAGCCAGACGCCTTTGTCCGCGTTCATGCCGCCAGGATGCAACAGCATGCGACGCGACTGCTGCAACGACCGCGCACGAGCTGCTGGCGCGGGAGCATACAAAGGCAACGTGCCGATGCGGTGCGCAGCGATGCCGTTGTGCTGCAAATTCTCAGCTACCACGGCACTGGCCACCTGAATGCCGTCCACCTGGTGCAGTGCGCGCAGCGAGGCACTGACCTCACGGAAGCGCAGAATGTTTCTTAGCGGAATCGAGCTGCCGCAGCGATGCAATGTATGGCGCACAAGACAACCGCGTCCGTGTCGTCGATGACATATCCTTCGGGGCACCGACCAGGTCATGGCGTCTCCTGAACAATACACTTCATGGTTATGCACAAACCGAACCACCGGCGCGTGCGCACGCAGCGTGGGGATAAGCGCATGGTTGTCCATGCAATGAAGCTGGATGATATCTGGCCCGAAGTCCTGCAGGATCGCCAGCAGTTTATCGATCACGAGCGGCGAAGATCGACTGTGCCGGTCGAGGTGGTCAAAGACGTAGCCGGTGCCGGCAAATTCCGACCGGGGCTCGCGTGCATGCACCAGCGCGATCTGCGCACCCGCCCGGCGGAGACGTCCGGCCACATCGAGCACGTATTGGTTGCGTCCGCCGCCGGATGCGCTTGCAGTCTTATGAAAAAATAAAACCCTCACCGGATGGGGCGCTTTTTATTCTTGATCGCACCGACTCCAGATAAAAGCGACGCCGCCATGGCCAGGGACTCGTCACTCTCTCCGCCCAACATGCGAGCGACTTCCGCAGTTCGATCACCTTCCACCACCAGTTCCAGCAACGAGTGCGTGCGATCACCAATCAACTCTTTGCGCACCACAAATTGATGCGCGGCCTGCGCTGCGACCTGCGGCAGATGCGTGATGACCAGCAATTGATGATGCCCCGCAAGCGCAGCCATCTTCCTGCCCACGGCGTGTGCTATCTCGCCGCCCACGTTCGCATCGATCTCATCAAATACCAGAAGCGAAACGGAATCCCGCGCTGCAAGGCTTGTCTTGAGCGCAAGCATGACGCGTGAGATTTCGCCGCTGGAGGCAATCGCCCGCAGCGGCTGCGCCAATTCACCAGGGTTGGGTGAGAAAACAAACTCCACATCCTCCATGCCGTGCGCAGCAGGTTCAGCCAGAGGGCGCAACACCACTTCGAATCCGGCCTGCCTAAAACCCAACTCCGACAGATGGCCTTGAACGCTCTGGGCAAGCTCGGGTGCTGCATGCGCACGGGCACGAGTGAGCGAGGCGCCCGCTTGGGCCAATGCTTCCCCAGCAGCTTTCATCTCGTGCTGCAGTCGCGCCAAAGCATCGTCCCGCCCTTCAATACTGCGAAGACGCGCCTCGGCTTTCTCCCCGGTGGCGATCACTTGCTCGAGCGTGGGCCCGTATTTCCGCTTGAGATTTTCCAGCAGCGTGAGCCGCGCTTCGACCTGCATGAACTGCTCGGGATCGATCTCCAACGACTCGGCATAATCAGACAGGTCGCGTTGCAGTTCCTCCAGTTCCAGCACGGCGCGTGTGTGCGCTTCATACAACGGAGTCACCGAAGGGTCCAGTCGCTCCAACTCGCGCAAATGACGACCCACCTCTCCCAGCCTGGTCAGGATGGAATCGTCCGCTTCATTGACCAGACCAGAAATTCGCGAAGCGAGTTCCAACAATTTGCGACTATTTGAAGCTTGCGAGAATTTCTGGGCCAGCGGTTCATCTTCGCCCGGCTGGATATTGGCCGATTGAATCTCCTCGACTTGGAACCGCAACAAGTCGAGTTCCTGTTCGCGAAGATTTTCCGATGTGGCGAGACGGTGAGCTTCCGCCTTCATCTGCTGCAAGGCGCGGAACTGTCGCTGATACTCTGCGAGCTGTTCGCCCGATCCAGCACAGGCATCGAGCATGGCGCGCTGGTGTTCCAGAGCGAATAGAGATTGGTGGTCGTGCGGCCCGTGCAAGTCCACGAGCTGATCGCCCATTTCCTTGAGCACAGCGAGCGTTGTGCCTGAGCAATTCACAAACTGCCGGTTGGCACCTGCTGCCGTGAACACGCGCTTGATAAGAAGCTGTCCGCCCTCGCACGGCTCGATGCCTTGCTCCGCGAGCCGACCATTGAGCGTGGTGAGCAATGCCTGGTCTTCGATGAAGAATTCGCCTTCCACTGAGCATTGATCAGCACCAGTCCGCAAGAGCGAGCGGTCCGCGCGTTCCCCAACCAGCAAATTTAATGCACCGATGATCACGCTCTTACCAGCACCAGTCTCGCCGGTGACAGCGGTAAATCCGGGCTGGAGCGTCCAGTCGAGATGTTCGACCAGCGCCAGGTTGCGAATGCGAAGTGTGGTGAGCGTTGCAGGCACCGGGGGAGTATGATTAGCTTTGCGGCACATTTCAACATGGCGGATTTGCAAATCACATTCCTCGGCACCGGCACCTCTCATGGCATTCCCATGATCGGTTGCGATTGCCCGGTGTGCACCTCTGCCGATCCACACGATGAACGCCTCCGCGCATCGGTGCTGGTTCGTTCCCCCGAGCAGACATGGGTCATCGACACCGGCCCGGATTTCCGCCGCCAATGTCTTCGCGAGAAAGTGCGGCATCTCGACGCAGTGTTTTATAGCCACTCGCACACGGATCATGTGATGGGGTTCGACGATCTGCGGCGATTCTGCGATCCGGTTCCTCTGCCCGTGTATGCCACGCCGGACACCATGGCAGACTTGCGCCGCGTGTTCAGTTTCGCGTTCGACGGGCTGCACCGCTATCCCGGCTATGTCATCCCCGACCCGCGTGAACTCCTGGGGCCGGTGGAACTGGATGGTACGCGTATCGCGCCATTGGAACTACCCCACGGACGCGCCAGCTGCACGGGCTATTTATTTTCGCAAAATGACAAGCCATTGTTTGCGTATCTGAGCGACTGTCACGATGTCCCTCTCGATGTGGTGGATCAGGTAAAAGGCGTGGCCGTGCTGGTGTTGGATGCATTGCGCGAAGCACCGCATCCCACACACATGCATGTCGCGCAAGCGATCCGCATCGCAGGGCAAATCGGGCCGGGGAAAACCTTCTTCACGCACATGGGCCATGAAGTAATGCACGCGGAGTTATCGTCCAGATTGCCGGATGGTATCGCCCTGGCATACGATGGGCTTCGCATCAGCATATGAGATGGTGCGCAGTCATCTTCCTTGCATGCAGCCTGCATTTGCGGAGCCAGATCGCCATGCCGACGAGGATTGCCTCGCAGCCAGCGGGCAGCAAGGAAGCTGCTGCAACACTTGTGGTCTATAATCGCAACGACCCGCAATCCAAAGCGCTGGCCGAATATTACATGCAGCAAAGAAACATACCACCAAAGCAAATGCTCGGACTGGATTGTTCCGGCGAGGAAGAAATCCTGCGCTCA
Source organism: uncultured Chthoniobacteraceae bacterium (assembly GCA_965365475.1). Taxonomy (GTDB): domain Bacteria; phylum Verrucomicrobiota; class Verrucomicrobiia; order Chthoniobacterales; family CAKUMP01; genus CBDUBV01. Next base: position 13,839 of record CBDUBV010000016.1, read on the forward strand.
GAATATAATGGCTCGATCATGTGGCCGCTGCGTCAGGCATTCACCGAAAACAACTGGTGGAAACTGCGTCCAGGCAAAGAGACCGAATTCGAAGTCACAGACAGCAACATCCGTTTCCTTGTGTTGATAAAAGGCGTGCCGCTGAAGATCAGAGCCGACCCCATCCTGCCCCCAGTGCCCACGCCCACGTCTTTCACCATGCCGGGCACATCTCCCACCCCGCGTCCGAAACCCACACCCGCGCCCCAACCCAAACCCGAGGAGCGCGAGGACGCTTCGGTGGATTGCGAACTCTCCATGGCAGGCATGTTCCTGCAAAACATTGCCGGTCCCCAGATCAATCCCTACTTCCGCAGTCTCACCGCTTACCTTACCTTCCCCGCACCGCCGGGATACATGTTGGTGGGCCGACTCGACGCGCACGACTACGCCACGGTGCGACGCATGATCGATGACGCAATCGCCACCGAGAAGCAGGGTCTGCGCGGCATGACGTATCTCGATTTGCGAGGCATAAAAAGCGGCGGCTATTCCCAAGGCGATTTATGGCTGGAGGATATCCTCAGCCAGCAACGCGAACATGGTATGCCTGTGATCCGCGACCGCGCCCCTGGGATCCTGCCCGATGGCTATGCCATGCGCGACGCGGCATTCTACTACGGGTGGTACACCGAGCATGTAAAGGGACCGTTTTTGCGTGCGGATTTTCGTTTCAAACGCGGTGCCATTGCTTGCCACATACATTCCTTCAGCGCATCCAGTCTGCGCGATCCTGGCAAGCATTGGTCCGCACCACTGCTTGCCCGTGGTGCGGCCGTCACGGTGGGAAATGTGTATGAGCCATATCTCGATCTCACGCACCATCTGGACATCCTGCACAACCGACTGCTCAAAGGGTTCACCTTGATCGAAGCTGCCTGGATGGCCATGAAAACCACTTCCTGGACCTACACGATTCTTGGCGATCCATTATACCGGCCCTTCCCGAACGGAGAGAAAACGGCATCCGCCCCGAGCGATGGCGTCTATGAGTCGTTGCGCACGGAATTGCTCGCGGCGGGAACGAATCCAGCAGCGCAGGAGACTGCTTATCGGCGGGCAGCGCGAACCTCCAACGACGCGATTTTTCTCGAAGCACTTGCTGCGCTGCAGCGCGACGCTTCGCAGCCTGCCACTGCAAACCGAACGTTGGAGGAAGCCCGCAAAGCTCATCGAGACGCAGACGATCAAGCGCGCGTTCTATACCAGCAGGTGCGGGAGACTCAGGCCGCAGCGGGGAAAATCCCAGCACTGGAGTTGCTGCACAAACACATGCGTGCTCTGTCCGGCAGCGAGAGTTTTGCCATGCTTCAGGCACTTGAGACCGAGCTGGACCCACCGCCCCCACCCCCGCCCGTGAAAAAATGAACGCTGCGAAACTGCGCGCTTACGAGGAGATGCGAATGCCGACCAAAATCGGCGAGCGCGATTTTTTCCCTGAGTTGAGCGTTCGTTCTGAACTGGAGTTGCAAGCGCATTGGTTCAACGGTGATTTTGGCGAGAACTTCTTCACGCGAGATGGCAGAGCCGTCCGGGTGCTGCAATTCGGTATTTGGAATCGAGAAAGCGGTCCGGATTTTATCGAGGCTGCGGTTCAAATCGCGGATGGTCCGATCGCACGGGGTGCCATTGAACTCGACACCGATGTGCGGGATTGGGAACGCCACGCTCACGCCACCAACGAAGCTTACAACGACGTGGTTTTGCATTTGTTTTTTGAAAGCCCACGCGACGAGATGTTCACGCGCACATCCGATCACCGCATGGTGCCTCAAGTGCAGCTCGATACCACCGCGCTGCGCACCACACAGCCGCCAGTGCCACCACTTGCACGCCCCGGATTGTGCTGTGCTCCGCTGCGGCAATGGGCACCGGAGGATATCAACACCCTGCTGCACACATCCGCGCAATTTCGTCTAACACAAAAAGCGTCTGCACTTCGGCGCCTGGAGAAATTGCACGGCCGCTCGGAGATGCTTTATCAGAGCACCGCGATCGCTCTCGGGTATAAGGAAAATAAATTGCCCTTCCAACTACTGGCACAGCGACTTCCACTGAGCCGATTGCGCAGTGCAGGTGCGGATGCCGAGTCATTGCTGTTCGGCGTGGCGGGTTTATTAAACAACCCTGATCTGGGCACATACTCCGGTGCCACGCGTGATCACGTCCGGCGCATGTGGGAAAAATGGTGGGAGCACCGCGGAGAATTCCAATGCATCCCACCCAAGGCGTGGAAAGCTGGCGGCATGCGGCCTGCAAATCATCCGCAGCGCAGACTCGGTGCGCTCGCAGCGATCGTGGCAAACTGGCGATCCTTCCAGGACCGAATGCTCCACGGGAGTCTGGCCAACATCATGGATTTTCTCGTAGCTCTTGAAGATGACTATTGGTGCTCGCATTACACACTCACCAGTTCCACCTCAGAGAAACGAATCGCGTTGATCGGCGATACGCGAGCCCGGGATATCATAGCAAATATCGTGATGCCCCTCCGAATGGACGAAGGATTGTGGGAGGAATACACCCGACTAATCGCGCCATTGGATAATCGCAAAGTGCTCACGGCTGCCACGCGACTATTTGGCCCGGAAACCAAGACCCGCCGCGATCTGCGGCATCTGGTGCAACATCAGGGCCTGCTACAGATCTACGAAGACTTTTGCCTGCGCGATCACACCGACTGCCGTGAATGCCGATTCCCCGGGCAACTTGCAGCGTGGCCATTCCGCAACGAAGGCTGAGCCGCTCTTGGGCAGAAGTGAGCCTTCGTCTTATCCAAGCGATCCGACGCATCGCCAGGTCCCGCATTTCCACTTGGCAAAACCTCCCGACACGTGATTTTCCAGCTTGCAAGCGGTCGGACCACCAGTAATATTCCCACCCCCTTCCCCTGCAATTGGCATGATAAAACGTCATCGCCCGGGTGGAAGAGGAAAACATGTGGCAACCGAGGCAGGCAGTTATTACATCCTATGATTGAAATGCAGGAACTAATCGCGAAATCATTCCGCGATTTTAAAGAAGGCAGCATCGTAAAAGGACATGTCCTTGAAGTTCGTCCCCGCGAAGTGCTGGTGGATATTGGTTATAAATCGGAGGGAGTCATCTCCCGCTCAGAGTTCGACGAGGAGGAAATCCAGGTCGGTGATGAGTTCGAAGTTCTCCTGGAACGACTCGAAAACGATGAAGGCATGGTGATTCTTTCCAAAGAAAAAGCCGCGCACAAACAGAACTGGGAAAAGATCGTCAAGGTCTTCGAAGGTGAAGCGCTCATCAAAGGCAAAGTCAAAGCCGTGGTCAAAGGCGGGCTCACCGTCAACATCGGCGTCGAGGCGTTTCTCCCCGGCTCGCAGGTGGACATCATACCTCCGAAAGACCTCCACCAATTTGTTGGCAATACCTACGATTTTAAAATCGTTAAAATCAATAACGATCGCAAGAACGTCGTGCTCAGCCGCCGTGAATTGATCGAACAGGAACGCGCCGAAAAACGCTCGCAATTCCTGGAGACCACCAAGATTGGCGACCGCGTCCACGGCACCGTGAAAAACATAACCGACTTCGGTGCGTTCATCGATCTCGACGGCATGGACGGTCTGCTGCACATCACCGACATGAGCTGGAGCCGACTCGCGCATCCGAGCGAGTTGGTGAAGGTGGGCGAGACGCTCGAAGTGCTGGTGCTCGACATCAATCGCGAAAAAGAACGCGTTTCCTTGGGTCTCAAACAGACTTCGCACAATCCGTGGGACAAGATCGAAGAGCGCTATCCCACCGGCAAGGAAGTTTCGGGAAAGGTCACCAACCTCGTGCCTTACGGAGCTTTTGTGGAAATCGAAGACGGGGTCGAAGGCCTCATTCATGTCTCCGAGTTGTCCTGGACGAAGCGAATCGCGCGCCCGTCGGACGTTCTTACCATCGGCCAGGAAGTCAAGGCGGTGGTGCTTGGCGTCAATAAAGACGAGCAGAAAATCTCCCTCGGTGTCCGCCAGTTGGAGACCAATCCATGGGACGAGATCGAGCAGCGTTTCCAGAAAGGACAACAGGTCAAGGGCATCATTCGCAACATGACCGCGTATGGCGCGTTTGTGGAACTCGAAGAAGGCATCGATGGCATGATCCACGTGTCCGACTTGAGCTGGACCCGCAAGATCAATCATCCAAGCGAGATGCTGAAAAAAGGCGACGAATTGGAAGCAGTCGTTATCGACATCGACAAGACCAACCAGCGCATCAGCCTCGGCGTGAAGCAGCTTGAAGACGATCCATGGACTAACATCAATTCACGCTACAAGATCGGCGATCTGGTCACGGGCACTGTCACCAAGCTGACGGCCTTTGGCGCGTTTGTGCAGCTTCAGGACGACATCGATGGCTTGGTGCACATCTCGCAATTGAGCGAGGATCACGTGGCTAAAGTGAAGGACGTGATCAAGGTGGGGCAACAAGTCGAAGCTCGTGTGATCAAAGTGGACACTGCGGAGCGTCGCATTGGGCTTTCCATTAAGGCTGCGAACTATTCTGAAGAAGAGATTAAGAAGGAGGCCGAAGCCTTCGATAGTCTGCGCCCAGGCGAGGACATGGTCGGTCTGGAGCAGGCTTTCCAGGCCGCGATCGAAGAGTATCGTCCCGGTGAAGGCAAGAAGAGCTAGTCGAGTTCTGAACGAAACATTGAGACGCCGTCCGTGCACCCCACGGGCGGCGTTTTTTTATTCTCCGGGCAGTGTTTTTATTGCAACTTTTACAGATCGCTCACTCTGCCTCATATTTCTCACAGTCGCGCCAACTTGCACCCGCAGCGTCCTTATCTGAGACCACTGGCTGAGCATCATGTAGCAGAGCAGGCCAATCGATGCCCAGCGCGGGGTCGTTCCAACGCAGCGTCCGCTCGTGCTGTGGCGCATAGTAGTCGGAACATTTATAACAAAACCCTGCCGCCTCGGAGAGCACGAGAAATCCGTGTGCGCAACCCGGGGGAATCCAGATCGCTTCTCCGGCTGTGGCAGTGAGGCGACAGGCATCCCACGCTCCAAAAGTCGGCGAGTCCTGGCGCAGATCCACCAGCACATCGAACACCTCGCCTTCCACGACCCATACGAGTTTGCCCTGCGGTCGCTGCATCTGATAATGCAACCCGCGCAGGACCCCGCGAGTTGACCGGCTGAAATTGTCTTGCACAAATTCCACATCCAACCCTGCATCGCATAGGGTGCGACGATTCCACGTCTCGCGGAAGTATCCCCGTGCGTCGGCAAAAGTGCGCGGACGCACCAGAAAGGACCCTGTTATTTTACCCGGTGTCATCTCCATGGCGGCAGTGTAGGCGGCACAATGTGATTGCGAAAGATGTAAAAAGAACAACGCCACAGGCATCTCAGCCGCGCAGTGGTGCGGGCGACCGCAAGGGGGAATTTGTCCTTCCCGATTTCATGCTTCTCGGGCATCCTTCCGACCATGAGCCTCAACATCGATCTCCACACGCATTCGTGGTTTTCAGCCGACGGAATCAGTCGGCTGGAGGACATGATCGACTGTGCGCGGCGTAAAGGTCTCCATGGATTTGTCATCACCGACCATAACACGTGCGAGGCGGTGGATTATCTATTGGCGAAGGGTTTGATGCGCGAAGACGGACTACCGGTGGATGATTTTCTGATCATTCCCGGCGTGGAAGTCACCACTGCCGAGGGCCATCTTCTTTGCATCGGAGCGAGCCTGCCGTATCTGAAAGGTCGCCCGGCTGCGGAAGTATGTGCGCTCATTCATCAGGCAGGCGGGCTGGCAATTCCACCACATCCGTTTGATCTGTTTCGGGCAGGTATCCGGCAGACCGTGCTCGACGCCATCGAGATTGATGCGCTTGAGGTGTTTAACGCTGCCACGACTTTGAAGCGCTATAACCGACAGGCTTTTGATTACGCGACGGGGCGGGGATTGCCCATGACAGCAGGCTCCGATGCGCACCACGCAGAGGCTATCGGGACTGCCTATACGATCTTGCAGACGGATGTCTTTTCCGTAGCAGGAATCGTGGCGCAAATTCCTCAGAACAATCCTTTGAGTGAAAACTATCTCACGCCGAAGGACAGTTTCAAAAAGACGTGGAACAACTGGCTGCGGTTACGAAGACGACCGCGCGTGGGTGCTGCTGGTGACAACCTTGGAGGCAACGCTTGAGACATGCCGCATGCTGTGCGATGCCCGATCTGCGGCAAAAACGGTGATTTTTTTGAAGAACCTGTGGGACCTTTCTGCTCTTCGCGGTGCAAAATGGTGGACCTGTCCAAATGGCTCGATGAGGATTATAAAATCTCCGAGCCGCTTCGTGCCGATCATCTCGAAGACTACGGCGACATGGAAGGGCCGCATCTCGACACGCCCGAGCCGGAGTAAGCATTACTGCGTAGCCGTCAATTTGTACTCAGGAAATCGCGTGCGGAGTTGGTTCATCACTTTATCCGCTTCTGTGGTATCGCCCGCAGAAGCATACGCAAGACTTGCTTTTTCAAGGGCACGCGGGGTGATCTCTGGGTCCTCATATAACACTCCCACCGTCATGAAAGCTTTGGCCGCGTCCTCCGGGTTGCCGCGAGCGAGTTCGATCTCCGCGCCGAGAATGCGGGCTTCCGCATTGAGCCGCCCCTCGGGCTGCAATTGCAAGGCCCCATCCACCGATTCGCGCGCCGCATCCAGCAAGCCGCTCCCGATCTGCGCGCGTGCCAATGCGAGCTGCCCGTCAGCCAATGCTGCGGGCTCTTTGACCTTGCCCAAGTAAATATTTAAAGCTTCCTCAGCCTCGATAAACTGCTTTGTCTCGATGCGGCTGCGCCCCAGAAACAACCAGACATCCGCTGGAACTTCCACCGGGTTCTCACGCTCCGCAAGTGCTCCGAGGTATTTGACTGCGAGCGCATGTTTGTCCTCATTGTAATATTCGAGGCCCAGCCATCGGAGCACCTCACCCGGTATGGCAGTGTCGTGTTCTTCCGCAAGATAAGCATCCACTTCCTGGGTCAGCTTCTCGACGTCCTCCAGATAGTAATGCGCGAGCACTATGCGCAGAGCGGTCTGTTTTTTGAAAGACTCCGCATCCGCATTCCTTGCCCGCTCGAAGTAAGGCAGTGCTTCGCGATATTTCTTATCGTTAAAGCGCACCCAACCGATCCAATAGTTTGCCTGAGCACCTGCCGCGCTGCTGGGATAATCGGCAAGCAATATCTCGAAAGTTTCGGCCATGCCTGCATTATCCTGTTGCTGACCCAGAATGAGTGCTTTGCGCTGGAGAGCGACTTCGCGTTCCCTGGCTTTCGGATGTTGCTCGATGAGCTGATTGAAGTCAGCGAGAGCTTCGTCGAAGCGTCCCAATTGCTGCCGGCACAACCCTCGCTGAGCAAGAGCGGATGGCACCTGATCGTGCTCGGGGAAATCGCGAAGGTAAGCCGTATAAGCATCCATCGCCTGCTCGATCTGCTTGGTCTCCATAAGACACCAAGCGAGCCGAAACATCGCTTCCGCCTTCATATCGTCCCGCAGGTTGGTGCCCGATATGCTCGCGTAGGCTTCGGCAGCTTTCACATAGTCTTTGGCTTTATAATGGGATTCTGCTTTCAGCAACCGCGCCTGGTCTGCCTGCGCTCCCTCGGGATTAGCCGCCAGGAACTCGTCGATTCGAGTCGAAAATGCGGGGTCGCCCATGGAATACAAAGAAATAAGTCGTTGAAACTCCGCTTCCTTCGCCTCAACTCGACCATGATACCGCGCCACGATCTCATCATAGACTTTACTGGCACTGTCGAACCTTCCCAGTTGCCGATGCGAGTTGCCGACCAGCAATAGCACTTCCGGCTGCAAATCCGCAGGATACTCACCAGTGGATGTCGTGTAGGTTTTAATAACGTCTTCATACCGACCTTCCTCGTAGGCCAATCGTAGCAGTCCCAGCCGCGCCATGCCCGACCATTGACCTGCCTTGTCATTTTTTAATACCGATTCCAGCAGCCCGCGGGCCCGGTCTTTTTCCTTCAATTCCACGGCCAGAACACCACCTTTCACCGCTGCTTCAGCCTGCGTTTCCGGGTTTTCTGCAGACTTGGCGAGCTGCTCATAGTAGCCCAGAGCCTCCTGCTTGCGCCGGGTCTGACTCGCAATCTGCGCGAGGGAAAGCAGCGATGCATCGCGATATGGATTCTCCTTCTTCACGGCCACCACGCTGCGATAAGCCGCACGCGCAGATTCCGGCCGGTCCAGCAATTCGAGGCATCGCGCTTCACGATATTGCGACGCCAATCGGACCGAAGGATTCTTTACCCGTTGCCCTGCAATTTCAAATAACGGTAAAGCGGAGCGGTAATCTTTTGCGGAAAAATACATCTCCGCAAGCCGGTAGGCAGTGGGCCCGATGAATTCACCATCTCTAAATTGCGCCAACAAACTCTCATACGCATTGCGCGCATTATTAATGTTACCCATGGCGCGGTAGGATTCGCCCATTCTAAAGAACGCTGCCTGTCGGTGGCTCCCCTGCGGATGCATGCGCAGATAGTTGTCGTACTCGACCGCAGCATATTCAAACATCTTGCGGGTGTAGAGGCTGTTGGCCACATCGAACTGGGCATCCTCGGGTGAACGCCCGCCTGTAGCTGGTGCCATCCTGATCTCGGGCTCGCCTAAAGACTCCGCGTCCACGGTGCGTTGATCAGCCGCTGCTCGCGGGGCATCGACGGCTCGCGGAATCTCCGGCGAGGGCACCGTGCGTTGCACCTCAGGAGTGGGCGTCGGAGCCACAGTGACCGTCGGCGGAGGGACCGCATCGAACGGCACAGCAGGAGGAGTCGGCGGCTCACGACGCGGGACTGGCACGGCATCGAAGGGCACGGCTGGCGGAGTAGGTGGCTCCGGGCGCACAGGCTGTGCCCGTGGTATTTCTTCCTCTTGGTAAAAAGGAACCATTGGCGGGGTCACCGGCTCTGCGCGCATCTGCGCCTGCACGACCAGTGCGCTGCCGCACCACACACACGCGCCCCATAACGCAATGCGAATCATCGGGCAGTTTCCGGCTTGGATGTTGCAAACAGGATGTTCCATATCTTCGCTTCCCGGCAAATATCGAGCACGTTGACGATGTGGTTATAGCTCACATTCTGATCTCCGCGAAGAATCACTGCCTGGTCAGGATACAGAGCTGCAATCTGCTGTAGCTTGGCCAGGAGCTGCTGGTCATCGAGCTTCTGGCGGTTGACGAGTATTTGCCCGTCGGCTTTCACATTGACAATAATTTCTCCCACACTCCTGCGGCTTTCTTTTCCTTCCCGGGCGACCGGCACAGTCACGTCCAGCTCGGTCTCATAGCGGGAGAAATTCCATGTCACGATAAAAAAGATCAACAATAGGAAAACCACATCGATCATCGGCGCGATCTGCATGCCGCCGGGCTCCGGTTTCGACTGCGGATTGAATCTCATCTCAGATATCGTCGTCGAACACACTGCGGGCGCGCGTGGAAGGAGCACGGCGACGAGTCCCAGATGCAGGCGGGGCAGGAGCCATCGAAGCAGGAATCGGGGTAAAGCTTTCGCCTTGCTCAACTTTATCGTAATAAATCGCGATCATCGCCAATAGCTCTGTGGAAGCAGCTTCCAGCTCCGCGATCAGCTTCGTCACGCGGCCACGAAAATACGCGTAGAACGCCAGCGCCGGGATGCCAATAATCAACCCTGCCGCAGTCGTGATCAGTGCCATCGATACCCCTTCTGCCAGCAACATGGGCCGACTCGCAGCCGCATCCTCTGCCAGCACAGTGAAAGCCTGGATCATTCCAATCACCGTACCGAGAAGCCCTACCATGGGAGCGATCGTGCCGACATCCGCCAGATAACTGATGCGCTGATTTAACGCCCCGGCTTGTCGAGTGCCCTCGGTCTCGGCGACTTCGCGGATCAGCTTAAAATTTGCATGTGGGTTGCGCTGAGCAAACCCCAGCGTGCGCCTGGCTACGCGGGCGACAGCTTCGCCGTGCCGATTCGAGATCGCGATGAGCCCGCTGACATCGCCTTTGAGCAACATGGTTTCTGCCGTATGCATGTACCGGTTGCTTACTACTGCGCCTCGCCGCAGGCTCACGAAATAAACAAGCACCAGAGTGACCGCGATGACGGAAAGAATTCCCAGAGGAATCATAACCCAGCCCCCAGATAGAATGACTTGCCACAGAGTTACAAAGGGGGGCAGGTCAGCAGCCGCAGCACCAGCATCGCCTACCGCAGGCGTGCCCGTCTGAGCCTGGAGCCAACCAGGCAAGAAGCTAAGCAGGAAAAGCAAAGAAACGGGTTTGATCATTGAGGAGAAATATATATAGGCGTGAAGTGCACATCATGCAAGCTGGCAGCAAGCCAAGCGATAGACACAGCACTCGTGCGGAGTTTTTCAAACTCCCGCTGCGCGGAAAAAGGCGGGGGTGACCCTGCTAACCCGGTGTTGGAAGGGAGCAATGAACACGAGTGCCGTGCCCATTTAAATTCTTTATGCGAAAACTGGCTCCAATCGCGTTGGCCCGATACCGCATGATCCTGACGCCCATGCCCGCCGTCGTGTTCCCCTCAATGCGATACCCGGAACCGTTGTCCTCAATGCTCAGCGAGATACGACGATTTTTCTCGCGCAGATGGACGACAATTCGCTCCGCCCCGGAGTGTCGCAGCGCGTTTGCTGTAGCTTCCTGCGCAATTCGGTAAAGCGATAAAGCTTTATTACTGTCAGAGATGGTAACCTCACCAGGGCATTCCAAACGGCACTCGACACGCTCGTTGATGCGTCCGCAAAGTTCCTGCAACGCTGCTGCAAGACCGTGTCCGTCAAGTTGCACGGGGTGAAGGCTGCGGGATAGCTCTCGCACTTGCTCAGTGGCCGATCTCGCCACCTCCACCAGGCGCGACATTTCCTCAGCATTTGGATCGTTACGTTTTCGTGAAGCTGTTGCCAGCACCGCGATGGACAACACCATGCCGCCAAGCACCTGGCATAGCCCGTCGTGCAATTCCCTTCCCATCTGTCTTCGCTCATACTCGCTTAGTTCGAGAATTTCCCGCTCCAAGACCTTCCGAGCAGTGACATCTTCGTGCACAAGCACTGCGCCTCCTCCATCCAGCGGAGTAGCGATCAGCGTAAACCAACGATCGGATTCCTCACCACGTCCGCGCCGATATTCCGTCTCATATATACTCGAGTGCCCCGCAAGCACCCGGGCTACTCCATCTCTAACTTCCCGCAGCGAAGGGCCCGAACAGTTCGCAAGATAATTTCGAGAGGAATACGGTATAGCAGCCGAGGGCGTGTCGGCACTTTTGTCCCAAGCTGCATTGGTGTGAAGAATTTCGCCCGCAGCATCAATGACCACTATCTGCTCAGGAATCGCATTGAAAACTGTCTGCTGAAACTGCTCATCGCGCAAAAGCGCAGCTCTGGATTCGTCGGACCGACTATTCATGCCATGAGCCCTGAATTAAAGCAGAGCTTTTTGCCAGCCCGATTTCGTATATAGCTGGCATACAGCTCTGCAATTACTCACCCAATTACATATTCTCGTTGGGGTCTGATTCAGGAAGTGCAGGCTCGCTGGTAGGCGGTGTGAGGCTGTTGGTGCTTTCTGTCTCCAATGTAGTCGTCGTAGTGGTGGACTCGATGGTTGCATCCGCTGGCGTCATTCCAGGCGTGGGAGTCATCACTGGAGTGGGATCAACCATGGGCGCGGTGGTAGGCTCCATGGTAGTATCTATGGTGGGCGCCATGGTTGTTTCACCCACAGGTGTGGGGACTGGAGGTTCGACTAGAACCCGCTCATCGCGATCATCGCAAGCTACAAGACTTAGTGATCCGACAATGGCAAGACTGGTAAGATAATTTTTCATAAGTTAATGAGTTGTTTACAAAGTCTATCGCCTCGCGCATGCGTGTCAGCCGTACGGGAATTTCACTTCTGACCTCCACAGCGGAAGTGCCGTGCGATGTAAAGAAAGTATGAGATCATTTACGCTGCACACGAAAAACGCTCAACCATCTGCAGCACCCTCAAAGAACGTGCTGGTCACAGGTGCGGTGGGCCGGATCGGCGCTTATTTTACTGAAAATGCCGCCTCGCGATATTCGCTGCGCTTGATGGGGCGCAAAATGGACGATCGGTTGAAGCGGCTTGAACGCTTCGGGGAAATAATCGTTTGCGACCTGAGCGATGCGGATGGATTGCGAAAGGCATGCGCCGGGATGGACGTGGTGTTGCATCTCGCGGGAGACCCCAGCCCTTCTGCGACGTGGGACGATCTGCTGGCACCTAATATTGAGGGCACTTTCAACATTATGAACGCTGCCCGTCTGGAGAAATGTAGAAAGCTAATCTTTGCCTCTTCTATCCATGCAGTGTCGGGCTATCCGGCTGGCATCCAGACGAAAAGTGATGAGCCTGTCAACCCCGGGGACTTATATGGGGTAACAAAATGTTTTGGTGAAGCTCTCGGGCGTTACTTTGCTGAGCAGGAAGGGTTGGATGTTATTGCGCTACGAATCGGTGCGTTTCAACCGCGTGAGACCGCAGAGAAAGGTCCACTGAAATTTCTCGACGGATTCCTGTCTCAACGCGATTTGCAGCAGCTTATAACTCTGTGCATCGACGATACGCGATTAAAGTTTGCGGTGTTTCAATGTCTCAGCCGCAACACATTTAACCGGATGGACATTTCAGATGCGATGGAGCTGCTGGGATATAAACCGCAGGATAATTTTGCGGAGCTGAATCCGCAGTTGAAAGATTTGGGATTGGACCAGGTTATTGCTCACAACGCGGGCGATGCGAGCCAGGAAAGCGGATTAAGCAGCCAGTAGCAGCTATTTTTTAATTGCTTTCCAAATACCGATGGCGATGAGGATCAACGCTGCGATCCACACGAGGTGCAGCACGACGGATGTGAGCGCAAGGACGAATCGCACGACAATCCAGATGATGAGCAGCGTGATGGCGAGGATGGTGAAGGCATTCATATCGCCAAAAGATCGTTCGCCAGAGGGGGCGCGGACCTACTCATTGCCATGTTGCCGGGTGCCGATCAGGATTGAAGATCCCATAGCGGCGACCGGTACGCTCCGGAATCGACAAGCTCGCGAATGTTGCGCATGACGTCGGGCTTATCCTCAGGGTAAGTGACGCCGAACCATCGATCCTCGCTGGGTAACACGCGCACGGTTGCAAGCTGCCGCTGGATGAGTTGATCCACGGCTGAAGGAATGTAGAACTCGGACTTGGCCTCAGTGCCCTTGGCGCGAAGAAACTCTTCAAATAGTGATTGGAACTGCTCAAAGACCGACGGCGTGAAACCCCATAGATTCATGGAGACAAACTCATCCCCGCTGAGAGGCTGACGATTGCCATCGGGCGCAGTGTTGAAGACACCTTGTACGTCGGAATCGATGTGCGTGAGTTCCGCGACTTCTTGCAGGAGCAACTGATCATCCGTACGACAGATGCCACGGGAGACACTGCCATTAGGAGAAAGAGTTTTGCTTAGAATAAAGCCTACCAGTGCATAGGCAGTGGGATCGGTGCTGTGCGTGAGAAAAGTGCGCAGTGAGCGAAACCCGCCCGCGCCGTAAAAGTCGTCGGCATTTAGTATCGCGAAGGGTTCATCTACGTGGCTCTCGATGCTCAGCAATGCGTGCCCGGTGCCCCATGGCTTGGTGCGGCCTTCCGGAACAGAGAAGTTCGCAGGGATGTCGTGGATGTCTTGAAATGCGTAGTGTATCTCGGCGCGATTTTCATATTTCTTTCCGACGGCGGCACGGAAGTCGTCTTCGATGTCTCGACGGATAATGAAGATGATTTTTTCAAAGCCTGCTGCGAGTGCGTCATGGATGGAATAATCGATAACGATCTCTCCGCTGGGGCCGATGGGATCGATCTGCTTGAGGCCGCCGTAGCGACTGCCCATGCCGGCGGCGAGAATGGCGAGTGATGTTTTCATTTATTCTGTTTGCTTAAAAACCGGCGTGAGACCTGGACGTATTTCTCCGCCCAAGTGCGGACTTTTTTTTGATCTTCTTGATCGAGGGTTTTCACGACTCTGGCTGGGGAGCCAAGCACCAGCGAGCCGGGAGGAATTTTTTGATGCATGGTGACGAGCGCGCCCGCACCGATGATGCTGCGGGAGCCGATCTCTGCGCCGTCCATGATGGTGGCACCCATGCCCACAAGCACTTCACTGGCGATGGTGCATGCGTGGATGATGGCACTATGACCGACCGTGACGAGTTCTCCCAGGTGGACACCGTAATCGTCGGCGAGATGAACTACCGTGCCATCCTGAACATTGGAACGGGGGCCGATATGAATGCTATTAATATCTCCGCGCAGCACTGTCTGGAACCAGATGCTGGCTTCTTCTTCGATGGTGACATCGCCCATGATGTCCGCGCTGGCGGCGATGAAAGCTGTGGGATGAATGGTGGGCGTGGCGTCGAGATGCCGACTGAAACGTTCTTCGAGAGTCATCAGAGTTGGTCGGGGTTGGAGAGCAGCGCGGCGATGCGTTGAAGGAGACGTCCGGCAGCTCCGCCATCGAGCACGCGATGATCGAAGCTGAGTGTGAGTTGGGCTTCCATGACCGGGAGAAAGGTTTGTTGTTCTTCGTTCCATGCCGGGGTCTTGCGTCCCACACCGAGCCCGAGCACGAGGGTCTGTTCCGGCAGGGGGATGGGGGTGGCCCATTGCAAACCGAATGTGCCGAAATTGGTCACGGTAGCGATGGAATTGCCGAGTGCATCGGGTGGCAGCTTGCGTTGACGCGCAAGATCCACGAGACGGTCGTAACGTTCCACAAGTTCGTGCAGGGGCAATTTATCTGCCTGGCGGATCACGGGCACCAGCACGCCGTCTTCGGCTTCGACAGCAAAGCCCACATCAATGCTGATGGGGTGCACGATGCGGTCTCCGACCAATCTACCGGCAGGAAGGCTGTTCTCTGCGAGGGCCACGGCAAGGGCTCGAAGTGCATAGAGAGCCGGGCCTGGCTTGCGCGGCTGACTTTTTCTATGCGCAAGCAATGCGTCGAGCACGCAAGGCAGACCCACTGTTGCCAGTGGACGCGAGGTGCTGCGGCGCATGGCATCGGCTACTGCGACTCGCATGGATGACGCCGGGCTCATGTGATGCTTTTCAAGATTTAAAATAAACTTTTCAAAATCTTCAATGGTGACTCGTCCCGCTGCGCCACTTCCGGCAATGCCTGCGAGGTCGGCTGCGTGAAGTCCCAGCTCGTTCATGCGAGCCTTGAGCCGAGGCGACAGATAGCTGGCACCCGCTGCGTGAGCGGGCACAGGCAGCCCGCGGACAGTAGGTTGCACACCTGAATTGGTCGATGGCGAAGCAGTGGGCGATGTGGAAGCTGCGCTTGTGGCGGGAGCGGGCTCAGGGGAGAGGCCCATACGGTCGGCTTCCGCAGCAGACGTTTCGAGATAGCCGAGTATGTCGCCTACGGCATAGCTGCTGCCTTTTTGGATTTTCCATTCCAGCAGTTTGCCGGAACACGGGGCGGTGACGTTGAGCGTGGCCTTGTTGGTCTCGACCTCGAGAACGTCTTGATCGGCAGTCACCTCAGCACCGGGCTGAATGTAAAATGCGATGACGGTGGCTTCGGCGATGGACTCGCCCAACTGGGGCATGATGATGGGAACCTTGGGCATGGCGTTGTTTACAGTCGGATCAGATTGCGAGTGGCGGCTGCAATGGTCTGCGCGGAAGGTCGATGCGCAGTCCACAGATTGGGATGGTATGGGATGGGCGTCTCACGGGCATTCAAACGCTGAGGTGGAGCGTCGAGCAGCGCGAGACCCTCTGTGGCAACACGCGCTACGACTTCGGCAGCAACGCCACCCCAAGGCCATGCCTCGCTGACTACAAGCAGACGCCCAGTGCGGGCGACGGATGCGAGGATGGTATCGGTGTCCAAAGGTTTTACCGAGCGTAGGTCCACGACTTCCGCTTCGATGCGATCTTCCTCAGCAAGTTCGCGCGCGGCTTCCAGCGACTCGTGCAGCATCGCGCTATAGGTGACGATGGTCACATCCCGGCCCTGACGCGCGATGCGGGCTTTCCCCACGGGTAGCGCTTCGTCGGGCAACGCCTCAGCTTTGAGATGGTAATAAAGATATTTGTGCTCGCAAAACAGAACAGGATCATCGATGGCGACTGCTTCGAGCAGCATGCTGTAGGCATCCTCTACCGTGCCCGGCGTGAGAACGATGAGCCCCGGATAGTGCGCATAAAGTGCTTCCATCATCTGGCTGTGAAACGGTCCTGAGCCAGAGGTTCCCCCGCATGGCAAGCGGACCGTGATGGGGCAAGGAACTTCTGTCCGCCAATGCAGTGTAGCCGCTTGGTTGATGATTTGATTGAGCCCGACGGTGGAGAAATCGGCAAACTGCATCTCGATGATCGGGCGCATGCCTTCGATCGCGGCACCCACCGAAAGCCCCATCATGGCATCTTCGCTGATGGGTGCATCGAGCACCCGCTCAGGAAATTCCCTGGCTAGATTCTTGGTGGCTTTAAATGCGCCTCCGAACGCGCCCACATCCTGCCCGTAAATAAAGACCCGTGGATCTTCGCGAAGTGCGCGTTCTTGCGCCGCCCGGATGGCATCGAGATACGTGATGCTCACGACTGACCTCCTGCAAGATGGCGGGTGGCGAGCGGGCACCAATCGTGTGTGAAAGGGTCTGGCGGAGCTTCGCGCTGCACGATATTCACTGCCGCATCGACCTCTCGGACCGCTTCTTCGCGCCAACGGGAGATGGTTTCGGGATCGGCCAGATCATGTTCTCCCAAACTGGTTTCCGCAACTTTCAGACAATCGCGCCCGAGCCTCGTCTGTTTGAGAGCGCTGTCGATGTAGGATGCATCGTCGTGTTCGCCATGGCCGGATAGCCGCAATAGGCTGGCAACGACGAGTTGAGGTCCACCGCCCGCACGCGCTTGCGCGAAAGCTTTTCCCATGACTTGCAGGCACGCCAGAAAATCGGTGCCATCCACTGAGTGGCCCTGCACGCCGTAGCCTGCGGCTTTATCCACCAGGTCTTTGCAAGCAAATTGTCGCGAGATGGGCGTGGAATAGGCGTATTGATTATTCGCCACCATGAGGATAAGCGGGAGTCGTTCCACGGCAGCCAGGTTGAGAGCCTCGTGGAAGGCACCTGTGGACGTGCCTCCATCGCCGATGGAAGTCGCCGCGACGCAATCTGTCTGACCGCGCATCCGCCGGGCAAACAAGACTCCCGTAGCCACGGAAATCATGGAACCCAAGTGGCTGATCATCGGCAACAAACCATCCTTGGGACGTCCGCGGTGCACATTGCCGTCGCGTCCTCGCATGGGCCCTTGTGGTGAGCCAAGATATGTGCGGACCGCGTCAATGACGGGTTCACCAAAAGCCAGGCGACCAGCCAGATCGCGGATGAGAGGGGCGAACACGTCCGTCTTCCGGAGGTAAACTCCAGCGGACGCACTCAGTGCTTCCTGTCCGCGCCCGAGAAAGACTCCGCCATGAATTTTACCGGCGCGGTATAGGCTCGCAAACTTGTCGTCCAGGACACGTGCAAGCAGCATCCAGCGGAAGGTATCGGTGATCAGCGCGGGATCGAGTTGGGCGGGTGTTGATTCCTGAGTGGAGTGCACAGTGGATGAAAGCAAAGCTTGGGCAGTAAAGATGGAACAAGAATTGTGATGGGAACCGACGGGATTTCAAGCTTCTAAACGCGAAGGCTTGGACAACAACGAGGACAACGCAATCCCGGCGCAGAAAAAAAAGCCCAAGGCATACACGAGTATCGCCTTGGGCTTTTAAATTTGACTGTACAGTGCTACCGGAAAAATATCCACACACCGACGAGATACACCCGTCGCTTACTGGTCTTTTTCGGGCGACTCCGCAACGGCTGGTTTTTTTACCTTGGACTGCTTAGCGGCTTTTGCTTCGGACTCGGATGTTTTTTTGGAAGCCACTTCGATCACATCGTCGTTGGTAGCAACGGGCCCGTCCACCCACTCAATGTAGGCCATGAGAGCGGAGTCACTTTTGCGGGGTCCGAGTTTAATAATCCGGGTGTAGCCGCCAGCGCGTTCAGCAGAACGTGGTGCTACGTCCTCAAAGAGCTTTTTGACCAGGTCTTTCTGACCGAGCACGGAGATGGCGGTGCGGCGGGCGTGCAAAGTGCCTTTTTTGCCAAGCGTGATCATGCGCTCGGCAAGTGGGCGCACTGCCTTGGCTTTAGCCAGTGTTGTTTTAATGCGGTTATGCTGGATGAGGCTGCAAACCTGGTTGGCCAGCATCGCATCGCGATGTTCGGCCTTCCGACCCAGCTTGACGGTTTTCTTCTGGTGACGCATGGATGGTTATTCTGCGGCTGTGTCGGTCGCGGGAAGATTTTCGACAAGTCCATTGTCAAATTTCATTCCCAAGGAAAGACCAAGCTGTTGAAGTTTGTCTTTAATTTCGTTAAGCGATTTTTTCCCAAAATTTCGGTACTTCAGCATTTCGGCTTCGGTCTTAAGCGCGAGCTGGCCAACGGAAGTGATGTTCGCGTTATTCAGACAGTTTGCTGCCCGGACAGAAAGCTCGATCTCGTTCACGGACATGTTGAGCAGTTTCTTCAAGCGGGTATTTTCTTCGCTGACTTCCTCCGGTGTCTCATCGAACTCGATCTGCTCATCGTCGAAATGAACAAACACGTCGAGATGATGTCGTAAGATCGCGGAAGCTTGCAGCAAAGACTCTTCCGGGGTCATACGTCCGTCGGTCCAGACTTCCAAAACAAGCTTGTCATAGTCTGTGCGCTGACCTACGCGGGTGTTTTCCACTGCGTATTTCACGCGGGTGACAGGTGAGAAGATGGAATCGATGGCGATAACGCCGATGGGCATGTCGGGGCGTTTATTTTCATCGCCAGTGGCAAAGCCGCGGCCAACACGCACGCTGAGTTCGGCTTCAAACTTTTGCTTTTTATCGAGCGTGCAGATGAGTTGTTCTTTATTGAGCACCTCACAGCCAGCGACCTCTTGAATGTCGCCGGCAGTCACAGCGCCATCTTTATTCACGCTCAGCGAAAGCGTGCGCAGCTCGTGGTCAGCAGCTTTGAAGCGAATTTTTTTAAGGTTTAAAACGATGTCTGTCATGTCCTCTACGACTCCGGGCAAAGTGCAGAATTCGTGGGGAGCACCGGTGATTTTGACTGCGGTGATGGCAGCACCCTCAAGTGAGGACAACAGCACGCGGCGCAGTGAGTTGCCGACGGTGTGGCCATAACCGGCCTCAAAGGGCTCGGCCGAGAAACGGGTGTAAGTCTCAGTTTTTGTAGCCTCGTCGATCACGAGGCTTTTCGGCATTTCAAATCGTCCTAGACGAATGGGCATATATATTAGGATTTCAATGCACCGGGTTACCCCTGACGCGAACGAATATCGGTAGAAACAGACATTCCAGGGACCAACGATGCGTTACAGAACGCGCTTGGGAGGGTCTAAGAAACAGACAGAAATTGGTGTGGCAAGAAGAATTTTTAAAATTTTTAGATTTTTTGTGGCTTCGGTTCTTTGTAAGATAGCTTTGGCAGTGAGCAGGCGTTCCTTGCGGCAAATATTTTCTTGCGCCGACCGCTTGAGCATTGGATACGTGTGCCTCATTCACGGGCTGTGGCTCAGCTTGGTAGAGCGCTGCGTTCGGGACGCAGAGGCCGCGGGTTCGAATCCCGCCAGCCCGACCATCCAGGGTATTTTTCGAAACATAGAGGCTGGTCCCGTGCTCTGCTTTCGCGATCATTATATGAATCTCCCCAAATCGCCCTTTATAGAGGCAATTTTCATTGGCTCAGAGCCGTATCCCTCTGATAGCCTGGGGCTTTTATGGTGGACTCTCCGGATATCAGGATCACGGTTCATACTATTTTAGAGCAATTTCGGAACGTGGCCCGGTCTCATCGTGATCTCAGAGACCGCTTCAAACGGTGTTTCCCGAGTGTATGGATGTGGGATGAATGGCCGCGCAGCGATTGGCTACACTCAGCCCGCAATTGCTCATGAGCTTGGTGAAATCCAAACAACGCGTCGCCGACCACGGGGAGGTCTTTACCCCCGCGTGGATGGTTGAGGCCATGCTCGACCTCGTGAAAGGCGAGACCGAGCGCATTGACTCGCGCGTTCTGGAGCCGGCGTGTGGCGACGGCAACTTCCTCGTGCCTGTGCTCCGGCGAAAGCTGGCCGCCGTCGAACTCAAATATGGGCAGTCCGATTTCGAGCGGAGGAATTATGCGCTGCTCGCGCTCATGTGCATTTACGGAATCGAGTGCCT
>CBDUBV010000017.1:0-34200 GCA_965365475.1 uncultured Chthoniobacteraceae bacterium
GCAACAGCTTTTATGCCTGAAAGTCGGCACTCCAGGCGCACGCGCGCCACACCGGGCAGGGGAGCCGCTTCCACGGTGAGCGCAGTTTCTCCCGGCTGCCAGGCCGGCATTGAGGCATCGGCCGCCAGTTCCTGGCCTGCGGCATCGAATTGCCGGATCACCAGACAAGCCAGCTCAGCGTCGAAGTTCAGGTCGCGCGTGTTGGTCACGGTGGGCTTGCGCAGCGGCTCCGGGTCTAAGAGCGCAACCTGCCCCTGGAACCGCATGGCATAAGCTGGGTCGAACGGCCCTTCGATCTCCTGTAAAAGTTGCGAAACCGTTTCGCCTTGGCTTTCCAAGAGCTTCTCTTCTGCGCCTCCGGCCGTTTGCGTTATCAGCATGATCACCAGCAGTGACTGCAGGAGCTGCACTGGCCCGACTAACGGCTTAATATTCCGCAACCACATTTTCTCCCTCCTTCCATGCGATCATGTTGAGCACCAAGCCATTCCAATCGCGGAAATCGGGGGTCATCACCGGTGCGCCGGTGTCCGGTTCATAATATTCGTGAAATGTGCCGGTGCGCTCGAGATCGGCACCCAGCAGGCGGATGGTGCGCTCGCCAATGTCGCGGGCAAAATCATCGAAGCCATGCAGCAGCGCGGCACGGAAAGCGAAGTAGTTCACGATATTCCAGATCGGCCCCAGCCAGCTTCCGGGGTTCGATGTCGCGGCGGTGGAATATTGTTTCTCCAAAGCGGAAAGTGAGCGGATGCCGAATGGCGCACTGAAATTCCGAGTGTCGGCGAGATTTTCTTCGATCACGCGGCAAGCCTGATCGGTAGTCGCCACGCCAGCCCACACCGGCAATAGTCCGCTCCAGACACCGATGCGCTGAATGAGACATGGCCAGCTTCTGGGGCGTCCGCTATGAAATTGCCACTGCCGACTCATCTGCTCGACCGGCTCAAGGTTCAGATCGACGCTGTAGAAAAATCCATCGCGCTCGTCCCAGCAATACTCCTGGATGGCTGCGGCCAGGCGTGCGGCGTCAGCGCGAAATTCCGCAGCGGCACCGACGAGACGGAAGCGCTCGGCAAGCCCAGCCGCCGCCAGAAATTCCCGATACAGCAGGCTGTTCAAGTAAATGGAACCGGAACTGCGGGGCGGGCGTCCAAAAGTGCAGGGATCATTATCGACGCCGATTTTTACATCGTTCTGGAAGAAATAGAGACCGCATGGGTGACGGCAATGGGATTTGTAGTAAGCGAGAAATTGCTGGATACCGGAGAACCGCGACTCCAGCCAGCCTGCGTCGCCTGCTTGCTGCGCCACAATGAAAGCGGCGTGCTGCGCGAGACAAGGTTTGTGCAGGTTTTGCGCCAGCAGCTCGGTGTCGCTCGGCGGCGGGGCATCGGGCTCGTGAGCGATCCGCCAGGCTGGACCGTATGGCAGGATTTCCACCGGCACGAATCCAGTCATCCGCGCATGATCTAGAAAGTTCAGGACGCAGCCGCGTTCCGCCTGCTCGATCCGCTCCCGAGCTTCCGCATCGATACCAAAGCTTGCCATCGCCTGCCGCAGCGCGATGTTGGAAATCCAGGAGTCCCAATCCCAGAGCGCGTTGGCATATTGCTCGCCGCCAGCATTGATAAAGGGATGACGCAGCGCGCCCACTGGCGGGTTGACACAGTCGAGGAACCGGGCGCGGAGGAAGGTGCGGATGCGATGCTCGTTGGTCATGATCGCACGGCCTCCTGCATACACTCAGGCACCGCTTTGCCAATGCATGTGACGGCATGCTCGCCCTGCTGTAGAATGAACATTCTTTCTGGCAACCGCAGCGTCGCAGTGATCCCCGGCGGCACCACAACTTTGACACGCCCGGCGGCTTGGTTCCAATCCACGCGCAGCAGTCCATGTGGCGTGGCCACTGCACCGGAGAACGCGGTGTAGTGCGTGACAGCAGGCGTGATTTCCGTCTGGATGAAGCCCGGCTCCAACGGGCGCACGCCGAGCAGTCGCGTAAAAAAATCGATGCACGGGTTGGCACTCCAGGCATGGCAAAGCGAGCGCCAGTAAGTCGTATCCTCGGCCCACGTGGTGAGTCCGTAATCGAGCATTTGAAACCAGGGCTGAAGCTCGCGCTCGAGATCGCACTCGCCCAGCTGCCAAAGCGCCTGGCGAACAAAATGATAGCCAAAGAAAGAACAGTCCGCGAGCCGATCGCTCGCGAGCAGACGTGCGAGTGGAGTGCCTTCAGTCTTGTCCGCAAATCCCGCCAGCACAGCCAGCGCATTTCCCAGACGACTGCCGTAGGCACGGTCGTTGCTGTTTTCGCTAAAGAACGTGCCGTTCCAGAACACCGCTCGAGCCGCCCGGCGCAGTCGCGCCATCCGCTTTTCCAAAGCCAGCACCGTATCCGGTTCGTCCAGCCATGCGGCGATCTCCACAGCCTGCTTCAGCGCTATCGCATATTTCGCCGCGTGGCTCAGCACCGGCCCATGCTCCGCGCCGGGCGGCACCCCGCGCTTCCATCCTGGGCACCAGTCGATCCAGTTCCAATATGGCAGTGCTTCCGGCAGTCCGCCGCTGCCGCAATGCCGCTCGTAAGCATCCAGCACTGTGAGTGCGCCCGGCCATACTGCGCGAGCCGTGGCACGGTCGCCACTTTGCAAAGTGTAAGCATGAATCGCGGCGATCCAGTCCAGGCTCTGGCTCGGAATGATGCCCTCGACGCGCGAAGGATAGCGGGATTGAGTCCACCCCTCGGGAACACGCGACCAGTCGAAATGCCGCACCAGCTGGCGTGCTATCGGGTAGGCACCTCCCGCAAGCATCGCCACCTGCGCATTGAGTGATGAATCGCCGATATATTGAAGCTGCTCGTAGTAAGGACAATCCAGGAACGTCTCGTGCATTCCGAGCCGCAGCGTGTGCAGACTGATGTCGTGCACCCGCTCCAGCCGCTCGTCCGAGCAGTGAAACGGCTCGGATTCCAGCGGATGATGGCCGGGATAAAATTTCAGCGGACCGAGGCGCAGCGGCTCAGCTCCCGTGCGCACGTGGAGCCGCAAAATCTTCGCGCAACGCCAATGGTGCGGCGACCATTGCCAGGAGCGCCCGTCGGGACGGAGCACATCTTCGAAGCCCTCAAACGAGCCTCGCCGGTCAAACGTCCAGCCTATGCCGGTGTCATCGTAGCCGATCATCACATCGCCGCTGTCGCATCCATCGCCAAAGACCACAGCATCGGCATCGCCTTTGGGATGGCGCAAGGCTTCGGCATAGCCGAGACGGATTTCCGCACCCTCACCACCGTGAAACCACAACTCGGGGAACCCAGTCCACTCCTGTCCCAGCTCGATCAGCACTGCCGCTTCTGTGTCCGCCGCCATCGTGACCTCTCCCTCACCGCGCACGGCTCGCAGCCACTCTGGCGGTGCTTCTCCGCCCCCATCCGTAAAAACAGCCGCAGGAGACACCGCAGGGAGCGAAAGCGAGAAAGGCGTCATCCGCTCCATCAGCCCATAGGGTGAAAGAGCATCAGTGATCGCGTCGAAACGCTCTGCGGGATACATCGGCAGCGCCTGGGCCCAGTGGGAATCATCATACTCCGCGCTCTTCCAATCCGGAGCCTGGTCGTGTTCCGGATGAAACTCTTCAAACAGACCGACAAACCCGCCGAACCAATTCGCGCGTCCTTCATGAAAGCCAAGCGAACGATCCACCATCACTCGCCAGGAAGCATCGGACGCCGCAAGCAGTTCCCCCTCGCTACCGTCTGCCTCCTGCCAAATTTCCATCACCAATCCTCCGGTGCGCGTCATCACGGCTGCCGGCGCCCCGAGTCGCGGCGGGTCGCACTGCACTCCGGAATAATCGAACACCCGCACAGCCACCAGGTGTTCGCCGACGCTGAGCTGGCTCAGCTCGTGCCGATCAAACATCTGATGCCGCACATCGCCATGAGCCGGGCCGCGCCCGATGAGCCGCCCGTCAAGATGGAGTTCGTAGCGGCTGTCAGCGGGGATGAACAATGTGGTGGAGCCGCTGGATGAAGTGGTGCGGAATTTTTTACGAAAACGGCGGACTTCGTAAGCAGAACCGCTGCCCTGGGTAGCCCGCTGGTGCGCACCTTCCTCGCTCCAAATCCACCAAACTTTCTGGCAACCAAACGGCGTAATTGTTTTCATTAATTGGGTAGTATATATTCCGTCACCTCTCTATCAATGATTTTTCTTGTCCAGTTTTTGCTGTTTACGTGGCTATAGTGTGGCATGACCCAGTTGGAATCCAGCTCACCTCAGCCGCTTCGGATCAGTGCGGTGCTACCTCTCTCCGGACATGGACAACCTCTGCTCCACGGGGCTGTGAAACGTTGTAAACAGGAAACCATCCGCTGGGCACTGCGTCCTGTTAAGCCTACGGCACCTACTTTGCAGGATGATCTCGCTCAATGGCAGCCGCAAGGGGCTCTCGTTGAGGCGGGAGCTACAGAGGCAGAAGAATGGTGTCGCAAGCAGGATATTCCCTTTGTAAGTGTGCTTGCTTCTGCCATGGGCGGTGCGCAGGCACAGGCCACAGTTTCGCTGGACGACCCGGCCATAGGTCGGATGGCAGCAAAATATTTTTCCGATCGAGGCTATCGGCACTTCGGATTTGCCGGTAATGGCATCTATTCTTTTTCTCTGGACCGCCAGGCGGGGTATTCTGGCTGGCTGCGATCGCACGGACACACAACGCATGAGTTTGTGCATTCGACACCGGAACATGACCGCCAACTTCACCCGCGTGTCATTTACCATAATGAACTTACGGCATGGCTTTTGAAGCTACCCCGACCGCTGGCACTATTTGCCGCAAATGATTGGGAAGCGTTGGCGGTTGCGCAGGCCTGTGGATCGGCAAACATAAGCATCCCAGATGAGATTGCGCTTTTGGGCGCCGGGGATGACCCCCTTGCCTGCCAGCTTTGCACACCACCGATTTCATCGATCAAACTTCCCTTTGCGCAGGTTGGCAGCGAAGCCATGGGGCAACTCCTGGTTGCAATGCGCGGTAAACGTGGGCGCAGAGTGCCTGGGCCTAAGCCGCTTTCCCCATTGACCATAATCACACGTGAATCCTCAGCAGGATACGGAGTCACCAACACTGTGGTGCGCAATGCACTGGACTACATGAGTGCTCATTTGGAGAAACCGTTCCGAGTGGCGGCACTGCTTGCCAAGCTGGATGTCTCCCGTTCCAGCCTGGAGCGTCATTTCAAATCAGAATTTGGCACGACTCCGCTGGTGGTGTTGCGCAATTTGCGCATCGAGAGAGCCACCCAGCTCCTGGCGGATACCACGCTGAACAACGCCCAGATCGCAGCTCTCTCGGGGTTTGCGAGCAATATTCGGTTTGTAACGGTGTTTCGTCAGCTTACTCGCACTACTCCGGCGGTGTACCGAGAAAGACTTAAGTTCGAGAGTCAGCTCTGACTGCAAACGACGAGACTGTCGGTTCTATATTACCTCAAATCGCAGTGATATACTGCGGCAGAGGGCCGATTTCCAGCTCGATCGATCCGTTCACCGCTTGAACCGTGCGGCGACCACCAACCATATCGATCACTTCCGCTTGCGCCTCTGCCCATGGGATTGAGACCGTCTTGGGCCCTTGCACCCGATACGCCATCACAACCTCTTTATTATCTGATGAGCGAGCATCGGCAGCAAAGCGATAAATATAAACTCCGTCCTCGTTCTCCTGCACAGCACCGAGCAGTCGCGGAAATGGCATCAGCTCAATCATGGTCTTCACGGCACTGGCGACCGGACGCGTTGATCCATCGCGAGCCAGCATCCCAGCATTCACATTATCGGTATCGACCAGCGACATGAAATGCAGCCGCTCAACTCCCAGGCGCAACGCCAAGGCATAGCTTCTTACCGTATATGCTGCCTGTAACTCCGGCGTAATATCGCGGTCGAGTCGCACACCTCTCGCCTGAGCTTCATCATACGATCCACCTTGCTCTGGGAAAATGGTCCAGTTGAGTTCAGTCCACCAAAGCGGTTTATTAGCCGTGCCCGCGCTAGCCATGATCTCGCGAATCTTGCGAGTACCATCAATGATCGCGATCTTTCCGAAAGGTTTCACGTATGAACCCTCCGGTGGCGCGGGTCGCACGTATGGATGCGTGGATAGAATGTCGTAACTCTGCGCCACAGCCGGATCGAGTTCATGCACGGCTTTTATAAACGGCACATCCGCTCCGACAGCGCCGCCTGCCGCAAATCCCACAACCTGAACTTCCGGCCAGCGCGATTTGATGTGTGCATACGCGGCGACAAGCAGTTTTGCATAAAGTTTTTGCCGGGAGGAATCCTGCGCTGCTCTGGCTGCTGGGTCCTTGGGTGGAAAATGGTTTGCTCGGTCTTCTTTGGCAGTGTCCAGATACCAGAAGTTTGGTTCATTAAATACCTCCAGCAGTTGAAGCGGGTTGGCTGGAACCTCGGGATTTTCCGCCCAAAATGTTCCGCCTTTGCCGTAGCGTTCGAGCACGGCCGTCACGTCCTTGAGATATTCTGCGATGAATTCCTCGTCCGTTGCAAACGTGCTTCGGTTGCGCCAGGGCCCCATCACAGCACCCTCGGCAGCAAACGGCTTTCTTGCAGGCATGGTGAACATGACCTCCATGCCGTCCTCCGCAAATGCCTTCATGATTTCATCATTAATCGGTCCACTAAGACGCACGCTTTTCCAGCCAGTTTCGCGGATGAAATCGCGGTGTTTCCGATAATCGCTTTCCCAGCTATATAGACCATAAACGGCGTGTTCAGGCAGCGGTCGCGCGATGATTTCCTCCAGGGGAGGCAACTCTCGCGGAGACCATTCCCATTCTCCCGGAATTGTGTCTGGCTGCACCAGTGAAGGCGGACTGGCAACCGCAGCGGTTGCGCTGGACTCCACCGGTTCGGTTGCTTGGGCTGTGGCCATAAGGCAAAAAGAACCAGCGAGACCGACACCAACCGCCTGGGAGTAAATAAATTTAAACATGTTTTTCTGAATAATCAAAGGTTTGATGAGCGTCAACAGCAGAGTGGATATATTTCTCAAGCGGAACTGGCACTTTTCCTTGGAATGGAATCTGGCCCACGAGCATGCGAGCTACTGCGTCCTGGGAGCAGGGAGCTTCTCCGTAAGTGACAATAAAAGGATCCAGGTGCGGCAATTCCAACAAATGCATGGGCCCACAGAAACTTAGGAACACAGGTGTCACAACCGGGTGCGCCAGCCAGTAGCAGCTCAACAGACTGCGTAACCCGGCGCCATGAGCTTGCACAGTGCCCCAACCCCACTGGAGAGGGAAAAAGAGGCTGGTGATAACCGCGTCGAAATCGCCTGTCGCCACACGATCATACATGCTCTCGGCAGCAGGATGAACAAAGCGTTCGAGCTGGCAACCCGCTGCACAAAGCGTGGACTCAAAGGGCGTGGGATCGAACTCTTCCAGGCGACTGGTGATGACGACATGCGCGACGCGACTCTGCGGGGCGATGGGCAAACGCTGTTGGCGATCACAGACCAATGTCACAGAGGCTTCGGCAAGCCTCGTTGCAGCATGCTGGCACGAAGCATCGGGCAGTGAGATCTCACAAGCCATGACCCGCTCATGCAGACCTACCCGCGCTTTGAGAGTCAATATTCGGCGCACAGAGGAATCCAATTGCTCCTGCGACAGCCTTCCGGACTTGAAACAATCGATGAGAAACGGGACCGTAATTTCAAGCCGATCGACAAAAAGAAGCACATCGTTGCCGGCTTGGAATGCCCGTGCATACCGCTCGGGATGAGGGAAAAGACAGGATAGTCCGCCCATGTTCAGCGCGTCGGTCACGATGACACCCTCGAACTTCATCTCATCCCGGAGAAGATCGCTTGTGAGCTTCCGGCTGATGATCGAGGGGCACTCTGAATCCACCGATGGAAGGCGGATGCTTGCATTCATGATCGACCACACACCCGCGTCGATACATGCCTGGAAAGGCACCGCGCTCGTGCGCTGCCAGGTTTCGCGCGTGAGCGGATTGATAATCGTGGCCACATGCTGGTCGCGATCATCGAAGCCATCACCGGGAAAATGTTTGGCACACGCCGCCAGCCCGTGATCCTGAATGCCACGCACCTCGGCGGATGCGATACGGGATACGAGAGCAGGATCGCTACCCACTGATGCCGCAAGTCGTTGATACCCCGGGTGCGCAACCAAATCGACGATGGGCGAGAAGGTCCAGTTAAAGCCAGCAGCGCGGGACTCGACCGCGATGGAGCGGCCCATTGCATAAGCCAGCTCTTCATCAGCCGCAGCACCCAGAGCCATTTGATAGGGGAACATCGTGCCTTCCCGCAGCCGGTCGCCACCACCTTTGTCCAGGTCGCCCGAGATTAAAAGTGGCACCCTGGCGCCGGACTGGGCCTGTGCGATCAAGTCGCGGGTCCCAGCAAGCGTTCCTCCGAAAACATGACCGCCTCCCACGCGGTAGTATTTTGCCCACTCTCCAGGCGACATGTCGCCGACACTGTGAGGAGTCAGCATTGGCACGAGGGTCTGGCCCACCTTATCTTCGAGCGAGAGAGTAGCGAATGTGCGCTCGACCCAATCTTGTTGCGCATGCATGAGAGGGGCGATCATGGGTGATTAAATTTTTGCCCGCCTGGCTTCAAGTTCGCTACGAATCTCTGCCATCCGCTCGGCACTGAGCGGGTAGCGCCACAGGAGAAAAAATGCGAGAGAAGAACTGGCCGCAGGGACCACAGCAAACAGGATGCGCAGCCACAGGATTGTCTCCGGTGCCTGATTGCCCTGAAGTTCCACGCGAAATCCAGTGAGTTCAAGAATCAAGCCCGACAGGAGGAAAGTGGATGAGAGAGCAATTTTGAAAATCCAGTTGCCCACGGCACCAAACATCCCTTCGCGGCGGAGACCATTGCGAAGCTCATCATCATCGCAAATATCGGCTTTCATCGATGTAGTCAGCGTCCAGAACCCGGCGGATTGCGGTGCGGCGAGGATATACACGATGAGCACCAGATAGGGCATCGATTTGGAATAACAAACGAAAGAGAGGAGCGAGGAGACAATGCCGACTATGATGACATAGCGAAGCAAGCGCGCTTTACCGATGCGCCCTGCCAGAGATGCAAGGAAGGGGGTGGAGAAGATGGCCACCACTGCGAAAGCGTTCGCTCCGATGGCGACGAGTTCCTGGCCTGTCTTGGTGTCGCCCTCGTAGATGTAATAATAAATAATGTATGGCCCGAGTGCTCCGACCATGCCTGAGCCCATGCCTACTGCGAGAATGATCGCTGTAAGCAGAATGAAGGGACGATTCTGGAACGTCAACTTGACCCCGTGCCAGAACGGCATCTTGGCCTGGTCCTTGGCCAGATGATAGTAGCGCTCTTTCACAAAAAGCGCGGGCAACACTCCGCCTACGATAATGAAGCCTGCAAGAATCAAGCTCCAATAGCGCATGCCGGCCATGGTGTTGCCGCCAAAGGAATCGGACTGTGCCAGCCGGAATACCCATGGAAGCAGCAGGGTGAAGCCGAAGCTGAACATCATTTTATAGCCTGCGACGACCGTGCGTTCGTTGTAGTCGGGGGTCATCTCCAGCCCGAGCGTGTGGTAAGGAACTACCTGGATCGTGGCGCAGAAATAGAAGAGCAACATCGCGAGCAGGTAGTAGGTGAATAGCGGCTGCGTCTGCCCTGCCCATGACTCCGGCACCATCCAGATCGCAATGAAAGAGGCGGCGGTAAGAAATGACCCTACGAAGATAAACGGTCGTCTGCGGCCCCAGCGCGTGCGCGTGTCGTCGGATATCTTGCCTACAATGGGGTCGGTAAACGCATCAAAGATGCGCGAGAGCATGAGCACCAGCCCTACGAGTGAAGGGCTCAACCCAAGTGTGATGTTGTATATCGGATTGGCCAGACCTTTCACGCCATCGGTGGAAAGCTGGAAACTGCCCGAGCCCATGCCGTAGAGCACTTTCTCGTGAATGGGGACTTTGTCCGCTTGCGCAGTCTTCGGGGGTGCGGCTCGTTTCATCAAATTACATTGTGGAAACACCACGCGAGCACGATGCAGGGGAGGGTGGAGACTCGCATGTCAAAGAGTGTCGCTAGCGGTGATGCTTGTCGCCGTGGGGTGGCCTCCAAGATGGGACAACAAGCATGGGAAATTCATATCAAGCGTTGGATTACAGACTTGAGAAGTTGGCGTCAAGCTGCAAATGTCGCGTTGACGAAAAGTTAAAACATTGATTTATGGAGTCCGCACTATGAATGCTTTCAAAAATGTCTCCAGTCCGCTTGCAATCACGATGTGGGATTTCTCCTGGCTTGAACGGTGCTGGCCCGGGGCGGGATACGAGGACTGGGACCTCGCTCTGGATGAGCTGTCCGAGCGCGGCTACAATGCCGTGCGCATCGATGCCTACCCGCATCTCGTTGCAGCAGACCGTCACAAATCGTGGGAAATTCTCCCCGAGTGGAATACGCAGGATTGGGGCAGTCCGGCGCGGTGCCGCGTGCAAGTTTTCCCGGCCCTGAATGAGTTTATCTCCAAGTGCGGGGACCGCGGGATCAGGGTGGGCCTGTCCACTTGGTTTCGACAGGATATTCATAACGTGCGTCTGAACATCGCCGACGGCGGCGCACATGGCATGATCTGGCTTGAAGTGCTGAACGAGATCGCACAGGCGGGTCTCATGGAACATGTCTTGTACGTGGACCTTTGTAATGAATGGCCGCTGCCATGTTGGGCTCCATTTTTTAAAAACTCCAATCCAGGCAAGGACTGGCGGACGGCGGAAAGCATGAGCTGGATGAAGACTGCCGTGCAGACGGTGCGTGCGCAGTATCCTGAGCTGCCCCTGACTTTCTCGCTATGGCCAGACCAGCAGACAAGCGCAGAGGAGCTGGCGTTTCTGGACTTTTTCGACCCGCATTTGTGGATGGTGGACCATGCCAGTTTCTATCCAAGAATCGGCTATCACTTTCAACGATTCGACCCTGTGGGCTATGAGAATGTAGTTCGCCATGCTGAGCCACTCTACCGCAGCAACCCGGATTTCTGGCATGAACAACTCCGCCAATCTATCCAATGGAATGCGGAAGTATCGCGACGTGCATCGCGTCCGCTGATCACGACGGAGTGCTGGTCAATTATCGATTACAAAGATTGGCCATTACTCGACTGGGGCTGGGTGAAGGATGTGTGCGCCTTGGGCGTGGAGAGTGCGGCAGCCACCGGACGCTGGGCGGCCATGGCCACGAGTAATTTCTGCGGTCCGCAATTCCGC
The DNA here is from genome assembly GCA_965365475.1 of uncultured Chthoniobacteraceae bacterium. Classification (GTDB taxonomy): domain Bacteria; phylum Verrucomicrobiota; class Verrucomicrobiia; order Chthoniobacterales; family CAKUMP01; genus CBDUBV01. Next base: position 11,337 of record CBDUBV010000017.1, read on the forward strand.
GGCATGTGGCGCGACGTAGGCTGGCACCAGACGCTTACACGTCGCATACGGTCGGCTGCCATGCCCGATTGAGTGTCGCCTGGAACTTTACTTTTTATTCCCGGCGTTGTAACCGCCTTGTTGCTGGAAATCTTTATCGATCGCATCCCATTCTTTCACCAGCTCACGAAGCGTGGGCATGTGAGAGCTGCGAAGATCGTTCATCTCCGTGCGGTCCACGCTGAGATCGTATAGCGACCATTGATTGTTGTCGGTAAACGAGGAAACGGCCTTCATATTCTCTTTTATAAAGGCGCGATTTCCTGCGTGCTTGAACCACAGATGCTCACGGGGAACGGTTTCTCCGGAAAATGCAGGCATCAAGTTCTTGCCCGGAAACAGCGGCGCTTCCGGCGTGGCTCTGTCGAGATTCCCGCCTGCGAGCGCGACGAAGGTGGGCACAAAATCGATGACATGGCCCATGGAATGATTGAAGCCGCCGGTCTGCGTGGTGATTCCTTGAGGCCAGTGCACGACCAGCGGCGTGGAGATGCCGCCTTCGTGCACCCAGATTTTGTGGCGGCGGAAGGGCGTGTTTGATGCTGTGGCCCAGCCGGGGCCAAGGGCGAGGCTGGTGTATTCGCTGCCCCAGCGTGCATGGTTATCGTGCTTATAGACCAGGTGGTCTGGCATCTGGACATCGGGCAGAAGCTGGGTGGAATCTGCGCCATTATCCGAGAGGAAAAGTACCAGCGTGTTATCCATTTTACCTTGTTCTTGAAGCAGGGCCAGCACCCGCCCGACCTGCTCATCGATGAGGTCCACCATGCCAGCGTGAATCTCCATTTTATCGGATTGTTCTCTACGGCGTTGCTCGCTGAGATTCTCCCACGGTTCGTATTGGTAAACATCTTCAAACCCCAGCTTTTCATCCTGGATTTTGCGTGCTTGCTCATCCTGAGGAGAATGAGGAGAAAGCACCGCACTTTCCGGCTCGGACAATCTCCAGAATTTTGGGAATCCTAACTTCATTTGTCGGTCGTATCGCTGCCGCCTGACGACATCCCACCCGGCAGCATAGACTCCATCGTATTTATCGACATTTGCTTTGGGTGCTTTGAGCGGATAATGCGGTCCAAGAAATGACAGATAAGCGAAGAAAGGCTGCTCTGCATGTTCGGCTGCGTGTTCTTCGAGAAATCCCAGCATCTGATCCGTGATGGCGCGGTCCATGAAATAATCATCTTCGATGCTGGGTTGCGGGAGTTTCTCCCCGTCGAGTGCATGGTAAAAAGGTGTGTAGTAGAGATAGCCTTGCGCTTCGTCATACGCGCGATCAAAGCCCGCTTGATGGGCAGAGTCCGCGCCGGTGCCTTGCACGTGCCATTTGCCGGAATGGTAGGTGCGATACCCCAGGTCACCTAAAATGCGAGGCAGCGGTTTTGTCCATTTGACATAGTTGCCCGCGCCCAGATTGGGGTCTGCACCCATCTGCGTGCTGTAGTAGCCGAAGACCAAAGAGCTGCGAGTTGGCCAGCACCTGGCACTGTTGTAGAACTGCGTAAATCGAATCCCCTTCTCGGCCAGCCGATCGATATTTGGAGTGTGAATCTCTCCGCCGTAGCAGCCGATGTCGGAGAAACCCATGTCGTCTGTGATGATGACGAGGATATTGGGCCGGGGTGCTCGCTGCTCTTGAGAAGTTGCAGGGTGGATAGTGAGAAAAATAATGGCAGAAATGAACTTTAGAGTTTTCATTAGTTTTTTAATTGGTCCGCCGCGCTTTGAGCTGGCGTTGAGTTTCAATCGCACGCTGACGAGTGATTGGATAGAAGCTGATTAGGATCAACCCAGCTAGCACCACTGCGGCTTGTCCCGCTACAAATGCAATCTTGAGCGTAAGCCCCACAGATTCCGGCATACCGGAAGTCGCCGCCGTTTCGGCATCGAACCCGACGAGGTTAAGCACGCTGCCGCCCAGGATCGAGGCCACTGCTACTGCCATTTTGCGTGAGAATCCGCCGATGGAACTGAATATTCCTTCCCGGCGTTGACCATTAAGCAGTTCGTCCTCTTCGCAGACATCGCCGATCATGGTGAAAAATGTCATCCATGTGCCCTGCAAGCCGAACCCGACTATCACCGTGGATACAAGTTGCAGGTAAGGCATATCGGCTCGCAACGTGAACCACAGACTGAGCGCGCCAATGAAAGTGATGGCGAGCAGAATCTGAGCGGTGATTTTTTTACCTATTCGGGTGGACATCCCAACTGCCAGGAACACGCTGAGATAAGAGCAACCCGCATAGACAGTGCCTGAGAGACCAGACAACGCCAGCCCTGCCGCGCGGTCGCCATCATATATCAGGAAAATATTCACGTAGAGACCCAGGTTCACAAACGTGGCCAGCCCGACCAGGACGATGACGTTGGACATGGCCACGATGAGAAATGGACGATTGCTCACAGCTTGTTTGAGTGTGGCTAGAAATGGCGTCTGTTCCTGCCGCTCAGCTTGCGCGATCTCACGGCCGAAGATCACTGGCATAATGCCGCCAAAAAGCACTATTAGACCGACGCCGACGCTCACCCAGATCGCGCCATTTACTGCCCCGCCGAACATTTCGATCTCAATGGCGCGGGGCAACCAGGGCAGCAAAAAGGACGTTGTCATGCCCACATAGTTAGGCCACGCCAGCACGCGGGTGCGCTCGTCGTAGTCGGTGGTCATCTCAAATCCCAGCGCCTGGTAAGGGATGATAAAAACGGTGTAAGCCAGAAAATACAGCACCCCCCAGATGGTCAACCACCAGAACACGCCCCAGTCGCTGGCGAAAGGTGACATCCAGATGATCGGCAGGATGACCGCGCACGCGAACGATCCGCAGAGTATAAAGGGTTTCCGGCGTCCCCAACGGGTGCGAGTATTGTCGCTGATGTTCCCCATGATCGGGTCCGTGATGGCATCAAAAATACGCGGGATCGCCATCGCCCATCCGAGCAGCACGGGATTAATAAACAGCGCGATGTTATAAACAGGCAGCACCAGACCCGCAAATGCGTTCATGATCAGGTTGTCCGCCATCGCCCCGCAGCCATAGCCGATCTTGTTCAGCAGCGGAATGTGAGCCTGATCCCGGCGCTCGATCCCATGTGGATGGGTGACAAGGTCAGTAACTTTTTTAATCTTCATCGGAAACACTCCAGGAGTTGGACCTCGATAATGAAGTCGCGATTGAGCAGAGCAGACTCTGGAGGTGGCCGGACGGATAGGAAAATTTTGTTCACCACCGGGGCCCCGTTTTCATTGGAGAAAAAGGTGTGGCCGGGAATTGTATTGCCCGAACTATGGACTACCCGGACGTCCTGGGGGATGCCGCCAGTGTAATCTGTCCACTCACTATTCGGCTCGAGGGATATGCCTTTGAACACTGCTGAGGCGTCTTCCATTCCAAAGATTAACTGCACCGGCACGGAGTGTTCATTGGAACCTGGTGCTCGCAGGCGCAGCTGAAATCGGCTCATGCGAGTGGATGGTAGGTCGAATATGAGCAATCCATACGTAAAGTCAGAATCGATGCGAAAACGGATTCGCAGCATGTGCCCCTCGGGCGTTTTTACAACCTCCCAGTGCCGCGCACCAAATGCCGTGCGCAATGTGCGATCGCTGTAAGGGTGCTCGCCGAAGTTATGAAAATAAACCGCCCTCTCAGCCGCGTCGAGCACTGCTATCGTGAACAAGATGAAGATGCACGCAAGGGTTTTCATTTCGTTTGCGCAATCTTTCCATCCGGTGTGAACAGCCATGCGCCGCGCGCAGGAACGGTGATCACTTGTCTTGCAACCGTCGGCCTGACGACAGAGCGATCCGCTATGATCTCGTACGACGCTCCCGCGAAGTGAAATTCATCCACCCTCGCGCTTTTCCAATCCGTCGGCAGCGCAGGTGCGATGCGAAGCCCACCCGCCACCGGTGCGATGCCAAGGAAGCCGTCGATAAAGAAATACGGGACCACGCCCGATTCAGGAAATTCGCGAAGTATCCCCAGCACGTCAGTCTGGGCTCGGAAGTTGTCGGGATCGCGTCGCAGAGCATCGGTCTGAAATTCACTCACGATACCAGCCCAGCGTTCATGGGCATCGTTCGCGCCGCGCACGCGCAGTCGGGCATGGAGGTCATGATAGGAGGGGTAGAAAATTGCGCCGCCGTTTTGTATCTGCTGACCAAACCCGGCACTCTCGCCGTCGCGGATGTCGAGTTCGCCACCCCAGGTATTAACCACCGGAGGCTCGCCACGAAGCGCTGAGACGGTAGTGCTACGTGGCGCAAAACCGAAATGGTAAATATCGTGCGCATCGTCGCCTTCGACTTTGCGAGTGCCATCGAGCCAATCGAGAACGCTTTTTGCACGGTCTTTGTCGGCCAATCCGTAGTGCAATGCCTGAAGATTGAGATCGGTAAAACCATAGTCGTAGCGAATGCCGTGCACGTCTTCCCAACCGATGTAGCGTCCGGTTGTTTCACTCCAAAATGTTTCGTTGAATTTATCCTTCACCAGCCTGCGGAGGTCTCGCAGCTCGGATGCTCGGGATGTCTCCCCGAGCGCTTCTTCCAATTCGGCCATAAGCCGCAGGGTCTCGTAAAATACGGCGTTGTCATACGCAGACTTGTGCCCGAACAGCCAGAAGTCCCAGTAATTGGAGCCGAGGCTTGTGGGGGTGCCATCCTGCGTGGGTTCCTGGATCACCAGCAAGCCGGTCGCGCCTTGGAGCACCTCGGTCTGAAATTGCATTGCCCGGCGGGCTTTTTCCAAAATCGTTTGCCCGGTATCCGGGTCTTTCCGATTTAGAAATGTCTCATCGCGTGTGAGCAGAAAGTGATGTGCAACCGCACGGATGAAGCTGGCGTTGGTGCCATAATGACGACTATGGCCCAGGTGTTTCTCGTGTCCGGGAGCAGCCCAGACGTACCCATCCTCGCTCACCTCGATTCTGGCCAGGCTGCTCTCAAGGCGTTCAATGTCCGCCGAGTGTCCAAGCCAGCTCAGTTTTTGAGCATTCCAATAAAACCAAAGAGTGCTGCCCATGGCGCGCATCCCACCATCGAGCGGACGCTCCGTTTGCCACCACGAGTCGAAACGTTCGTGAACCTCGTTAGCCGCCAAGCCGAAGTTTAACCAGAGGTTATTCCATGCGGCCAACTCGAGAGGTGAAGCACCTGCGGCTGTCCATGGCAGATGTTCTCCGCCAATCGCCGTAGCTTTCCGCAGCTTCCAGCCGTAGCGACCGTCGTCGAGCGGGTTGCCTCGTGGCACAACGATGCGTAATGCATCCGCCGCCACGCCGCGCAGCGGAATCCAGACTGCATTCTTCCCGGGGTCCGGAAAAAAGGCGAATTCAGCACTCATGGTACGATGCCAGTGCTTTCCACCGTCCGGGCTTGTTTGCACATGGAAATCCATGGGAAAAGTACCGTCGCCATCCGCTGCAAGCACCAGCCATTCCAGCCGCTTGAGACCGTCGAATTGCAGTGTGGCAGCGGAGGCCTGGTAGGGCTCCGTGCTGGTATTTCCTTCCAGCCCCTCGATCTCCACGGGCACGAGTCGCTCTCCTGGCGAGACTGCTTTTCCTTTCACTACGACGGTCTCTTCCTTACCTTGCCTGGACTCTCCCGAGAGACTCACACCCATCCACAACGCCCGATACTCCCCAGGCTTCCACCAGACAAGACTCTCGGTGGCAGGATACCTGGCTATGCCGCGTGCGCCGGGAACCCAGCGACCGTCACCCATGTCGCGGATATAATACACAACCTCACTATCTAAGCCGAAGTGCGCGGTCTGGTTCCACGGCTTCCCGGTAGTGACAGTGGCAGCCCGGCACAGGGCCGTAGCGCAGACTGCCGCAACCAGGAACTCACGGATCAAATGCCCAGCTCCCGTGTGGTTTCCGGCTCGAGCACGACCTGGTCGTCGCGATGTAGAAACTCAATTCCAGGGCCATCCAAATGACGGTAAACCGCCTTGTCGGAGAGAATCTCCACGCCGATCCGCGTGCCATTCCAGACCAATTGAAAGCTGAGACGCGCCCAGTCTTTGGGAAGTCGAGGTTGGAAGGATAAGCCTCTGGAGTCGTCGCGCATGCCTGCAAAACCATTGACCACAGCCATCCATGTGCCACCAAGGCAGGCGGAGTGCATACCGCCAGCGGTATTACCTTTCAAATCGTTGATATCCATCAATGCACTCTCGCGGAAGAAATGGTAGGCATCGTCATGCTTGCCGATCTGAGCAGCTACAATGCAATGCACCGCAGCCGAAAGCGATGACCCATGGTTGGTGCGAGCCTCGTGGAATTCATACGTGCGGCGGATGGTTTCCTCATCAAATTTCTCGCTCATGAGAAACATAAGAAACACAGTGTCCGCTTGTTTGATAAGTTGCATGCGCCAGAGATTTAGCGGATGCACCAGGGTGCGGACGTCCGTGTGAAAGGGGATTTTGGACATGTCCACCGGGTCACGCCCGAGGAAATTATCGTCCTGCGGCACGATGCCCATTTCCTTACTGTAAGGCAGATACATCGCTTCACCCGCTGCACGCCAACCTTCCACTTCTTCATTGGTCAGCTTGATGCGGCTCAAGAGTTTTTCCATTTTATCCGGCGCGTCGCGCTGCATGGATGTGAAAAGATCGTAAGCTCTGAGGAAATGCCACTGCGCCATGTAGTTGGTCGTCGCGTTGTTATCCACGCCGCATGAATATTCGTTGGCACCGCACACCGCGTTGAAGACGAACTGATTGTTTTTATATGGACTAAATGCACCACGGTCTCGTAGGTAGCGAGCGGTCTCGAAGATGATCTCCGCACCCATATCGTGCATGAACTCCGCGTCTCCGGTCGTGCGCACATAACGATCGATCGCCCACGCGATGTCGCATTGCAAATGCACCTGCCCTTGCGCCGCTTCAAACACATGGCCGCACTCCTCGCCAGTGATCGAGTTCCATGAGTATTCCGCACCGCAGGATTGCATGAGACGAGCTTGTTCGCGCGCCTTGTCCAGAATGCGGTAGCGATATTCCAGGAGGCCGCGCACGGTGGCTGGCTCGCTGTAAAGATACGGCACGAGGATGTATTGCTCGGTATCCCAGAACACATGTCCGGAGTAGTTGTCACCCGTCTGGCCATTTGCGCCGATACTGCGGTAGCCATCCTCCGGATTGCTCTGCCTGTTGTGAAACAGACTGAGCCGGATGCCTAGTTGGTCCAGCGGATCGCCATCGATCTCGATGTCGGCCACGCTCCAGTAGCGTTCCCACCACCGCGATTGCTCAGCAAAAAGCTCCTGGCACGCGGGTGCCTCCGAGAGCAGCAACTTCACGGTCTCAGCCAGGTCTGCGTCGGGCTGCTCAATCTCAGTGCAAAAAACTGCCGTCTTCTCCAGACGCACGCTGCCGCCCGGTTCCGCGTCGATCCGATAACGCGTCTTGCATACATCGCCTTCGATGGCTACTTCGCATTGCACCCGTCGGTCGCCTTCGCTCACTATCTCGCGGATTCCAGTGGTCATGGATTGTTCGCTCGTCGTGGAGATTTGATTAGCCAAAAGAAAATCGCCATCTCGCTGTAGAGCACGGACCTCGATGCCACGCCCGTTAAACATCCTGCTGAAAGGTGCAGCATCCGTCTCGCTCTCGAGCACAACCTGGCACGGCGCGGACACGCTGACTTCATAGCATAACGCCGCGAGATGCCTCCGCTCCATGCTGGCGATGCGGGTGGTTTTGACACTCACCTCAACCCCGGACTCGGTCTTAAATTTCCACTGCCGAAACACAGTGCCCGATCGCAGATTCAGTCCGCGACGATGCTCACTAGGCCCCGAGTGCGTCATGCTAAAACGTTCACCGTCCACTTCGAGCCGGACCCGTGTCCATTCGCAGACGTTAAGAAAAGTATGTCCGCGATGTGGATAGCCCGGAAACGCCCATAGGTAATGATACGGCACGTAACCCACTATTCCATTCATGAGCGTGGCGGGATAAGAAGAAACGCCCTCGTTTTCCTCTTCCAGATTGCCACGCACGCCGAAAGCTCCATTGGTCACAGCCAGCATGGTCTCCCAGAATAGCGCACGCGTAGGCCGGAAATCGCCTTCGATCAGTTCCCATCCATGCGGCTCGGGTCGGAACGGCCTGCCGGAATCCAGCAATGCTTCGATGTCGATCTCGCTGTATCTGGCGATCAGGGACGGAGCCTCGGGCAGCCCTTCGCGGTCGCCTACGCCCACGCATTTCATGCCTGCTCGCTTTGCTGCTTCCACTCCGGTGGGCGCGTCTTCAAAGACCACACAATGAAACGCAGGCACGCCAAGACGTTCCGCAGCGAGTTCAAACACTTGTGGATCGGGCTTCGATCTGGTGGTGTCGTGTCCACATACCACTGTGTCGAAAAGGTCTTCAAGCTGGAGCAGTCGGAGGATGTCCGGCGCATTCTTGCTCGCCGAACATAGCGCGGTGAGCACGCCTCGGCTACGCAGCTCGCGGACGAATGCCACGGAGCCGGGGATGACTTCGCTTTGGCCAATGTCTTTTACGAAGTTTTTATAATAAGAGTTCTTTCGGTCCGCCCATTTTACTTTGTCCGCGTCGCTTGCGGCCTGCAATCCATTGTCCGCAAGGATCGTGTCGAGGGCTTCCATGCGGCTCACGCCGCGAAGGCTATGCGCTCTGGCTTCCGAGAACTTCCAGCCCTCTTCGTCTGCGAGTTGCTGCCAGCCTGCTTGATGGAATCGATCGGTATGAACTATAACGCCATCCAGATCGAAAAGGACCGCGCGTATGTGATGTCTGTTTTTCATTTGTTGGATAGTGCCTGGGTGGTGCGAAAATTAAAGGAACCCTCTTGTCTTTCACGCGTGGCATCGAAACAACATTCACCGTGAACTTCGAGCTTCGCGCCGCCACTGTGAATGATCAATGGCTCCGGTGAAACTATGCGGAAGTCATAGAGACCTTCTCCCTTTTTCACCCAGGAAATATCGATCTTCTGGCCCGGAGTGCCATCCAGTGTTGGAAGCGGGATGCTGCCTGCGGCTTTGGTTTCGTGGCCAGGCTGGAAGCTCCATTCGTAGTGCCGCACTCCGCGATCAAACGCTGGTGTAAGTCCCAACAAACAACGCGGCAGCAACCATGTAGGCGTGGCGGACCAATGATGACAGTGGCTCCACCGAGGATCGAACACCTCCGGCCATGTGGTATAGCCTCCGTCCAGCATCCACCCCCAACAAACGCGTATCTGATCAAGCACAAATGCGGCCTCGCCATGCGCGACCAAAGCCGGATAAGCGAAGTGCAAAAAGTAAGGCGTCATCACGCGATCATGTTCCAGGGTCACTCCGTAAAGGCGCGGCGCGGTGGGATCGTTCGGGAAGCAGCTTAAAAGAAATTTTTTAGTGTAACCCACGGCGTCTTTGATGGATTCCTCCTGCACCAGACCCAGCCGCAATGAAAGCACCGTGGCATGGTAACCATACGCCTCCCAGTTTCCAGCCTCAGCGATGGCATCAATCCGCGAAGACAGCCCCGCAGCAATTCCTTTCGCTTGAAGCTCCCATGGTCTTGCATCCTTCCCGATCCACCTGGACCACTCGACCATGTGCCGGATCGCTTCCAGGTACCAAAGGCTAAGAGCGGGATCCACATCGGTGCTGTCCCTGGCATTGCGGTGGAAGACCGTATTGGCACCGCGATACCCCCAATCCACAAAGTTCCAATATTCAGGATTGAGCTTGAGCCCATCGGCTGTCGCTTCCGGCTCCAGTGCTCGCAGACTGCGCTCGGCCACGGAGTAGAGCGAATCCAGTAAACTTCTGTCACCCGTGTGGCGATAGTAGTCCAGCATCGCTTTGGGCCACTGCACCGAGAAGGATGGAATAATGTGTTTGGTGCCGGGGTACACGGCGGGCAGCAGCCCGTTTTCCAGCACACATAGCGCAGCTTGTTCGAGGCTGCGCCGCAGGATGCGCCAATCCGAGAAACACGCGGACACCAAGGCAAGAGCTGGGCCCACTGTTTCCCCCAGCCACTGCCCACGTTCGCGGTGGGGGTTGTCCGTGATGGTATCCTCCGAGCAGGCAACGAGGGTGTCCCGCCCGGTGTACCATATACGGTCCAACAACTCGTCAGAACTCTTGAAGCTGCCTTCCGAGTCAGTGGAAAAATAAGCCCGCTCTTCAAAGGTAAAATCCGTAATGGCGAGATCGTTCGCGGTCTCCGAAATGAGATGCACTTCCACAAAACGCGCTCCCTTCGGATGCAGCGGGATGAGCATCTCGCCGCCGCCCTTGCATACCCAATGATCAAGCATGCAAGAGTCCGTTCCTCCACCGGTCTTCACGTAGGGATGCACGCGCCCAAAGGTCAGCGATTCGGCATACGCGATCTGAACAACCGTGCCTTGAGGAGCAGAAACCGATAACCGCGCATAGCCCAGGCGCACACGGCCCAGATCGTAGCGAGCCCAGATGCCTTGGGTGGGAAGTGTGTGGTCTTCCAATTCGCGTATGAAAAATCCCGAAGTCGGATCGTGCTCGATGATGCTCATGTTCACGAGTTCACCTTTACCAACCTCACGCGGTCGGACGCTCCTGCGTTGCATCGCGGCAAGTCCCGCATCACGCGGAGTCCTGCCTGGGAGCTTCACGTCTTCCAGCGGCTTCCAATCAGGATCGGAAAAACTCGCATCTTTCCAGCTATCAGGCGGAAGCAGTCTGCGGTCGCACCATTCCACCCATCCCAGCACGCAATCCAACCGGCGATGGGTGGGGTGATATGCTTCCAGGGCTTTACCCGACCATTGCAGCTCCACGGCCGCACCATCGCAGACCACTTGCGCCCAAGCAAATGCCGGGACCCAATCGCCTATTAGGCGCGTGGTCACGCCCATGGCGTGGACGTGCCATGCCAGCACGTGACGTCCAGCCGAGAGGGGCTTGGTGAAGGTCTCATACTCCGGCTGGCAATCTGCAAACCGATGTGGGCCATCCGTGAGAAACTCGCCATCCAGCCACACCTTGAACCAATGTGCGCCGAGCAGTGCGAGGACTACCACACCGTCCTGCTCGAGAGTAAACTCCGCGCGCAATACTGCATGACGGTCAACAGGCTCAACGCCCGAGAGCCAGTGTCCCGGCTGCATGGAAGAGGATGAGATAAGAGATGCTGTCATAAATTAAGATGGGGTAAGACTAAGCCCCGCCGCCTCTATCGCAGCGCAGGTTTCGTCCAGGAGCAGTTCGAGATAGCGCTGCGCGTCGGCGTTTAAACACACGGTCACAGACCGCACGACCGGTTCCGCAAGCAATCCACGCCGAACCAGCAACGCCTTTTCGACATGATGAAACTGCTCCAGATTCTGAAGACTGAAGGCAATGTAGGGAGCGATGCGAGCAAACCACCTGTGTGCCTCGCTCAGCCGGTCATTCACCAAGTCATCCCATATTTTATTAAAATAATCCACCAGTGGCAGTCCGGGCATGATGCCTAGGCTTCCAGCGGGGATAAGCTCCATCATGAAACTGCCACCCCAGCCTGTGTATGTGCCGACCCTGCCGCTTGTGGCCTGCGCAATCGCGCGGATAAGCGGACCGATACCCGGCTCCTCGTATTTTACAGCCGAGAAGTTCTCGCATTGCGCGGCGAGACCAGTCACAAATTCCAGACCAATCGTCGGGCCCCCAGGATTCCAGTCCTGCAAAATCACCGGGATACTCACGCTCTCACAGATTCTGCGTGCGTGAGCCAGCAGTTCACCTTCCGATGCCGGAAACGCCCGTGGGATCGCTGTATTAATAGCATCCGCGCCCATCGCTTCCGCTTCCTTCGCCATCGCAGCGGCCACTTGCGCAGATGTGTGGTTGCATTGGACGATCACGGGGATGCGTTTACCCGCAGCGGCGATGGCTCGGGCAATGATTTCCTTCCGCTCGCCGCCATCAAGCTTGTAGAACTCACTGCCGAAAGCCGGCAACCCTATGGCCGCAGCACCGGCCTGGATGGCGAACTCCACCAGGGCAGGCACCCGGTCGAAATCCACCCTCTCGTCCGGGTGGAATGCGGTGGGTAGAATAGGAACAACTCCGCGAATACTCACCCGGTGGCCCCTTTATACCGCAGCGTCTCGATCACGTCCCAGTTTACCTCAACCCCCAGGCCGGGCGCATCGCCGGGCGTCAGAAATCCATTTTCCGCCACAGGTTCTCCAGTGAACACTTTCCAGAACAACTCGTTTCCGGTGTCGGGTTCCACATTGGGGAAATATTCGACCAACGGGCAATTGGACTGCGTGATGATCACGTGGAAGTTATGCGCTTCGTTCGAGTGCGGACAGATGGGAATGTGCGCCGCCTCGGCCATGGCACAAATCTTTTTCATTTCCGTAATTCCGCCTACGCGATTGGTGTCCGGTTGCAGGATGTCTGCCACACCCATGTCGATGAGTTGTTTGAAACCATGCTTGCTATACTCATGCTCGCCCATGGAAACAAGCGTCTGAGAGCCAGCGCGGAATCTCACATAGCTCTCAAGATCATCCGGCATAAACGGCTCTTCGATCCAAGCCAGGTCGTATGGTCGCAGTTTCCTCTCGATCTCGACTGCATACGCATAGTCCCAACCCATGTAAGCGTCCGCAGCGATCCGCACCTCCGGCCCCACAGCGTCGCGCACGGTCTTGATCAACTCGATATTTCTACGCATCCCCTCCGCGCCATCCTCCGGGCCGAAACCAAACCGCTGCTTCAAAGTCTTGAATCCCTCCGCCTTATATCCGCAGGCTTCTTTAGCCAACTGGTCGAGATCGTCCAATGCATAGAGCCGACTCGCATACGCAGGGACTTTGTCGCGCACCTTCCCGCCAAGCAAATTGTACACCGGCTGCCCAAGCATCTTGCCCTTGATGTCCCAGCACGCGATGTCAATCGCGCTGATAGCTGCTACCGTTGACCCTTTGCGCCCAAAGCGGATTGTCGAGCGATACATTTTTTCCCATAGCCGTTCGGTATTTAAAGGCGACTCGCCGAGCACCAACGGTTCCAGGTAGGTGCGCACCACGTCGCTGCCAGCAGTGGTGAACCCGCCTATCGTGCCCACCCCGGTCACGCCTTCATCGGTCACCACTTCCACCAGACTTAGTGCCACGGGCCCAAACCATGACATGCCTTCGGAAAGCGGATCGCGAAACTTCGTCGTCGGTGTGCATAGATTCTTTTTCAGCGTATCCGGCTGCCTGGAGAAGCTTAAATCTGTGACCTTAATTCCCGTGATCCTCACGCCACCACCCCTTCCGGATAACGTTCCTGCACCGCCGGATCGTAGATCGGAATAAAATGGTCCGCCTCGCGCCGGATATACTCATACGCCGCGTGAGCTTCAATAATGCTCTCCGCAATCCCCAATGGTCGGCTCTCCTCGACATTGGCGTAATGAAACGCGCAGTCCGATGCGATTACCTTGCCTTTCACCGTGTCTATTTCCACGGCAATGGAAGATCGATGATGCGTGCCCACCCATCGGCAGCGGATTCCCGGAAGCAAATCATGTTCATCCGCCATGAGAAGAAGTTGATGATGATTTTCGCCCATTAACCAATTCAGATGTTCATCGCTGATACAACCCTGTCGCGGCACATGGTGAGGGTAGAGCGGCGCAATGATGTCCTCAATCCAACCCTTGCGGGAAAAACACATTCTGGCATTTGGGAATAAATGCAGGTTGCCCGTGGCATAAAGCTGGATCGGGGTCACGATCACGTGGGTGACCTCCTCGGGCTCTACTCCAAGACCTCGGAGTGCCGTGCGGGTTTCCCATTCCGGTGGTCGCGTAAGCACCGCTCGATCTCCAAGAAATTCTTTCCAACCGGCCGCAAGTGCCGTGATGTCGGGGGGAAATCCGGTATTGATCAAAACAGTGTGCTTGCCATCCCGCAACACCCCCATCTGGAACTGCAACGTGGTCCATTCGCCAAATCCCTCCATCCAGTACACCTCCGGAAATGGAACATCGATCTGTGCGGTAGGCAAAAAATTAACAGAAAAATTCATATAAATTTGAGCATTAGATCTTTCTCACAAGTGATTCACCATTTCGCCGCCATCGACCAGTATCGAGGCGCCCGTGATGTAGCGCGCTTCATCGCTCGCCAGGAAAGCGACAAGCCCTGAGACATCGTGCGGCAGCCCGATGTAGCCCACACACGTCGCGCGTTCCAGCGGTTCACGATTGCCAGGGATCGCAAGGTATTGCTCGTTTATTGGCGTCTCGATCGTCCCGGGCAGGATGGAGTTGCACGTGATGCCGTGTTTGCCAAGGTTCACTGCAAACGCGGCCATCATCGAGATGAGCCCGCCTTTAGTAGGACAATAGTGAGCTTGCACCGTTCCACCTTTGATCGCCGAGATCGAACTCATGGCCATGATCCGACCAGGAATTCCTAGTTCAACCATCATTTTTGCCGCTTCCTGAGTGCAAAAAAAAGAGCCCCGCAAATTCACATCGTGCGTGCGATCCCAATCCTCCGGCGTGATCTTGTCCCACTCGCGAAATGGGCATATGCCAGCATTATTTACTAGAACATCCAGCCTACCGTGCTCGGCTCGGATAGTGCGAAACATATCCTGAATCTGCGGGATCACCCCCACATCTGCTCGGATGCAAGCCCCATCCCCGCCCTGCGACCGAATCTGCGCCAGCACCTTCTCTGCGCCGGCAACTGTGGAGTTGTAATTGATATAAACAAAATAACCCTCAGCACCTAGCCGTTCAGCCGCCGCCGCACCGATTCCAGTAGAAGCGCCAGTGACAAGTGCAACTTTGGGGGATGATTTGGACATAAAAATAGGCTTGGACTGGAATTAAAAAACTTCTCCACATGTTGTCAATTCGTATTTCCCTTAGAACACGAAATTTTTTGTCGGTAGTTGCGTTTGTGCGCAAACTATCGATTAACTTCGAGTCGAAGATAGCGAAAATCGAAGGTGAACTCTTTCCCAATCAGCGGTGAATTCGGCGGGACGAGCACTTCGAAATGGAGGATTTTCATTCCCAAATTTGTCAAATCCACATTTTTCCAATCGCTAACCGCTTCACCGCGTCCATGAAGGAAGGGCGCGATCTCCTTGCCCTGGCGATACATGCGGGTGATGTCCGTTGGAATTTTCGCTATATACCGCGTCCAGGTTTCTCCTGTGGGAAGCGGTTTCCGCTGAGCGGTAGCCGACTTTCCGTAAGGCGCAAACAGGTAGGCGTTGCCGAAGCGGTCGTTTACCGCAAGCGACAGAAAGACCGGCGATGCGGCATCGGTGCGGACCTCGACTTGCAACGAGTCGAAATGGATAGGCGCCAGGTCCCAAACCACCAGACCTTTGCGGCGACTCGTCTCAGGCTGCATGGTCACGCGCAAAAACCGGGCACCGTCGGCATCCTTTTGCACCTCCCATTTCTCCGCCATTTGCGCGATTCGTGTGTAACGTGATGGGTCGCGGTGTTCAGGAAAAGTTTCAAAATAAACCGTCTCTGCCCGTGCGAAAACCAGGGCGCAACTCCAGGCGATGCAAGCAAGCTTATTCATAGGGCGTGACCTTCCCATTTGGCGCGAGCAGCCAGGAACCTGTGGACGGGAGGGCAACGGTCTGACCATCGATTGCCGGTGAGTCAAGATCTCGGTCCGTCACCAGATTCCAGACTTTTCCGGCGAAGAACACCTTATTCACCCTGGCCATGGTTAAGTGGCTGGGCAATGCGGGCGTAATGCGGAGGCCCCGCGCAACAGGGTCCGCACCAAGGATACCGTCGAAGAAAAACAATGGCACCAGACCTGATTCAGGGAACTCGCGCAGAATGCCAAAGATATCCGAGACGCCTTCATCATTCGACGGATCACGTCGAAGATGATCTTTAAGAAACTCGGTGGCGATCATGCCAAATCGTTTAGCCGCATCCTCCGGTCCGCGCGTGCGCTGGCGTGCATGGAGGTCGTAGTAGGAGACGTAAAAAATGGAACCGCCATTTTGAATTTGCTGGCCAAATGCCGCGTTCGCGCCAGGAGAGAGATCGAATGCGCCGCCCCAGGTATTCACCACTGGCGGATCGCCCCATCGGGCATCGCGCGTGGTCGCTCTCGGCGCAAACCCGAATGCATAGATGTCCGCGCCAGTGGAATCATCGCCTTCCACCGTGCGTTCACCATCCAACCATTGCAGAACCGACTCGGCGCGATCGCGCGGAGCAAGATCAAAGGCCAGTGCCATCGCGTTGACGAAGGTGAATCCATAGTCGTGCATCGTTCCATTTACATCCACCCATCCCGCGTAGCGTCCGGTATCGTCGTTCCAGAAGGTTTTGTTAAAAGCTTCTTTTACTCTTGGCCTTAAAGCGCGCAGCTCCTCGGCGCGTGCCATGTTTCCCAACGCCTCTTCGAGGTCCGCCATGCGCCGTAGAGCTTCGTAGAAGAACGCGTTGTTATAAGCGGACTGATAGCCGAAGTGCCAAAAATCCCAATAGTTGTCCCCTTTGCTGGTAGCGGTGCCGTCGTACTCCGCACCCGGCACGGTGAGCATGCCTGATTTTCCACCAAGAGCGTCCAACTGGAAACGCATGGCCCTCCGAGCCTTCTCAAGTATCGACACCCCGCTCTTGGGATCTTTCCGTTTTAAAAACCCCGGATTACGCCGCATAAGGTAATTATACGCGACTGCCATAGGGTAGAGCGATTGGTTTACGTAGTGGATCGAATGCCCAAGGTGTTTCTCAGAGCCCGGTGCCGCCCACACCAGACCATCATCGCCAACCGGATTGTTCTGAATAAACCGCTCGAGCCTTACCACATGGGCTGGGTCTTGAAGCCAACTCAGTTTTTGCGCACCCCAGTAAAGCCACTCGCAACTGCCGATGCAGACCATGCCGCCGTCCAATGGGCGATCGGTCTCCCAGAATGGGTCGAAGCGTTGGTGAACCTCGTTTGCTGCTACGCCGAAAGTCAGCCAAAGGTTATTCCATGCTGCCAGCTCCTCATGCGTGCCGCCCTCGGCTTGGAAAGGCGGAGTCTGGCCACCAAGAACTCGCGCCTCAGCAACCTGAACTTCGCCCGGCGAAGGCTCTCCAGACTGTGGAGCAAGAATCCGCAGCGCGCCAGCGATCAACCCGCGCAAGGGTATCCAGATTTCGTTAGTCCCAGGGTCGGGGAAGAAAACAAAATTTGCACTTGGCACCGGCAACCATGGACCATCAGGCAAGAGTGCAGATTCTACCAGGAAATGCCGGGGAAACCGACCTGGCCCGGCAGGTGGCTTAAGGATCAGCCAATCCACAGGCTGAACTGCATCGAATTGCAGCGTGAGTGCAAGGTGCGCACCGGGCGGGTGCATGGGCTCACTTACGAAAGCAGACTGCGAGATCTTTATTTGCGGCGGGAGAGTATGCTCTTTTCCCAAAGGCCTGATTGCGTCGGCAGGTTTCCAATCGCTTTGCCATCCCGATAAGCCGACTGCAACCCAACGGAAACTGGCTTGTTCGCTGTCTAGAACCGGGATGTGGTGCGCTGCGACGGCTTCGGCAAAACCCACTGCGGTGGGAAACCAATGCCCGTTGCCATCGTCCCAGATATAATAGACCAGCTCCTGTCTCTGGCCCTCGCTTGCTTGCACAGCCACCATTCCACTGGCATCCTCCGCCACCAGCGCTGGCCCGGCCAGGATGCTCGCAAGCACTATGCACAGCGAGGCCAAAACATCTTTACACATAAGAAAAAGTGGATCAGCCGGGCAACAGCGCAAGCATATCCGGATGCGGACGAGCTATCACGTAGCTGGCCACAATCTTTCCCAGATCGCCCACAGCTTCGCGGCCTGCAGCAACTGCAGCTTCGACTGCAGATACCTCACCTCGGATGACGATGGTCACATAAGCTGCGCCGATCTTTTCTTTGCCCACAAGCTGCACGGAAGCGGCTTTGAGCATGCTATCGCTGGCGCATAAAGAGGCTGTGAGTCCGATGGTTTCCAGAATTCCAATGGCGTCCTGATTATTTTTCATAGTGTTGGTGTAGTCGTCGGGGAGACATTGCTCTCGGTTTTCGTAGAGTGGATGGATGCTGTTTTTGGGAAAAAGAGCCTCGTCCATTCCGTCTTCCGGGCGTGCAAGGATGCGCACGTCTGTTCGCAATGAGCGCTGGCGTGACTCCGATGCATACAAGGCAAGGACGTTTTCCAAAGCAGAGATATTGCCCGCAAATTTTGCCACCATTCCATCGCCTCCATTCGTCTCCAGTCCCAACAGCCGCACTGGACTTTCGCGGCACGCGCGATCTGCGAGGCAAAAAGAAATGCTCCACGATGAAACCTCAGCAAGCGCCAACGATTCACGCTGCGCGAGGTGCTTCACGGCAGCCGCTGGTTGAGTCGGGCCAGCATGGAGACCACGCTGGGCTGCACACACTGCATCGCCGCTTCCTGGAAACCACAATCCTTGAGAAGGCACGCCATGCGGGTCTGCATTTCGGTTAGAAACTGCTGCTCTCTTGCGCTGATCGGCTGCCTGGGCGGGCCGGGATGAAACCCTCGCAAAGATACTCCCGATCGGAAACCCTCGGGGAAATTACCCGCTTTTAACATGAGTTCGATCAAGTCCAGCAGCTTGAGCTGCACCCGCCGACATTCATCATAATTGCCAGCTCGAAAGTCTTCGTAAATTTTCACGATTGCCTCCGGCACCACTCCCGCACTTGCAATCGTGCCTCCGTCGCCTCCCATCATGAGCGAGGGATACAATATCTCCTCGCACCCGATGAGCAGAGAGAAATCTGGTCGCACTTTGCGCAGCGTATTTATGGTATGCAGAAAGCGCGGCATATCGCGGCTGCTGTCTTTGGTGCCAACAATTCGTGGGCAATCACTGGCCAACCTTGCGACCACATCCACAGGCACCTCGTTGGCAAACTGCGGAATGTTGTAGATCAAAATATCCAGCGGACACCGCCTGGCCACCTCCCGGAAGTAAGTCTCCACGCCATCGGGCGACACTTTATAAAAATAAGGGCCCGTCACGGAAACCACGCGCACTCCCAAATCGGCGTAATGCTTCGCAGCTCGCACCACCAGTTCGATGCTATTCTCTGCTGCCCCGGCAAGGATTGGCACACGCCCGTTATTCTCATCGGCAATGATCTCCACCACGCGCAACCGTTCCTCGAAACTCAGGCGCGCGAATTCACCAGTGCTTCCATTCGGGTAGAGCCCGTGCACGCCTTTGTCGATCAACCAGTTTACTATGCGCCGCAGTTCATCTTCATGGATCGACCCGTCCTCGCGAAAGGGGACGATGTTTGGGCAGAAAATTCCGCAGATTTTTGACATAAATTAAAGTTAAAAAATTCTCGGATTTTTAGCAAATTGTCAAGGATCGCATGTCAGTGCCCTGGCGTCGTTGCGCCGACATAATTTCCGTAGCCGACGATCACCGTGGAGCCGATGAGCATGGCCAGTCCGATGCCGATCAGGATGTGTGTGCGCAGGCTGGTGCCTTTCCATTCGTGCAGCACGATGCCCCAGAGGGTACTGAAGATTATGATGCTGGCCATGTGCAGCGTCCAACTGGAGAATTCGTATTGCCCCATTTTTGTCTGCCCCATGCTATAGAAAAAGAATTGCAGATACCAGGTGACACCCGCGATGGCACAGAGCAAATAATTTCTTAGTAACGGCGCGGGGCCCGCATACGCGGCTGGCCCCGAGGGCCCGCCGTGAGCAGCGGCACTGGAGTCCTGCACCACTTCCGAGTCGGCAGCACTCGACAGCACCACCCCTTCTAGAGCACTTACCTCGCCCACTGCGCTGCGGCGAAGGTTTGCATATTCGTGAGTGGAGCGATTTTTGATATTAAGGACGCTACACCAAACGAAATTTGTTGTGAATCCGCCGAGCAGCACGATCACCAACACGGGTAGATTTTGCCAGAGTTCGCTGCCGCCGCTTTCTTGCAACGCGATTCTGGACAAATCGGCCAGAGGCTTGCCAGCAGCGAGGCCGTAAGCGAAACAGGAACTCATCACTCCCGCGAACATCGCGACGAGCATGCCCTTGCCGAAGTTGAACTCTTTTACGGTGGCTTGTTTTTCCTCCGATGAAAGCTCTTTCTCCTTAGACATGCCAGCAAGCCCACTCACTCCGATCCCGGCCAGACATGCAAGCACTCCCAGCAGCACCATCTGTCCAGAGAAAGATCGAGCCACCGAACCGATCTCACCCGCGAAGATCGGCGGCACGAGTGTTCCGAAAGCGGCACAGAATCCCAGTGCGACCGCGATGCCCAAAGCTATGCCGAGGTAGCGCATGGTGAGACCGAAGGTTAATCCGCCAATGCCCCAGAGTAATCCGAAAAAATAAGCCCACGCCAATGTGGCAAATGGAGTGGCAGTTAATAAACCCCACAATCCCGGTACAAGCAGGGATGCCAACGTAGCAGGGGCGACGATCCATGCGAACACACCGCCTACGAGCCAATATGTCTCCCAGGACCACCTCCGGACGCCGCGATACGGGATGTAAAAACTGGCCGCAGCCAGACCGCCAAGCCAATGGTATAGGACGCCAAGAAGTGGATTGCTCATAAAAATTAAGGGGTTGAAAGCTTGTAAGGTATCACTGCTGTTCCATGCGCACCCGGTCCACTTCCGCTTCATCGCACCCCATCAAGTTTATGGCAAATGTCGGGGTGAATGAAAGATCGCCATCCCAGGGTGCAGAACCTTCAGATGTTTTACCGCCCTGCGTTTCCATGCGGAAAGAAACCATGCTCTGCGCAGGATCAACAGTAAATGTGATTTCAATCCATTCCCCCTCGGCGATGAATATTTTCCCCATGGGTGATACGCCTAAATGCGTTCGCAACAGAATGCGTCCATCGCGCGACACCATGAGGGCGACATGATCGGTCTGCTGATTATAGATATAGCCATGCTCTGGCTCTGCTACCTGCCACCCGATGCACACTCCGCCCACACCGGGAGTGCTTTGAGGCAGATACATGGCGCGGAGCCGGACGCTCGTGGTCACCGTGCTGGAAGGCGCAATAAATGCGTAAAGAATGTCTCCTCCGCCAGCAGGATTTTCAGGATTGGTCCTATGCTGAGCTACCCCATTTCTATCTCCAGCACTCCCACCAAAAACCATCCTGCGACTCTGCCATTTGTTTTTCTTCGAGGGTAGCACAGCAGAACCCTGCACTGGATCGCCAGCCCGGATCGATGTTCGCTGCGTTCCAGCACCCCAAGAAAATGAGTCGTCGAGCAGGATTTCGGCATTGAGCAGAGACGTCAACGTAAACGTGAGAAGTAGCACATGCAAGCTCATGGACAAATAGTGTGACGATATAGAAGTTTTTGCTCAAGAATATAACGCTCATATCCAGAGTGACGCCCAGACGGATCGCCACTTATGATTCGCGTTTACTCAGGAGCTTGATTCTTACGTAGCGAAATGTCAGGCTGCGCGTCTTTTAAAACCATTCCCCGACCATGCCAGATTTCTTTACCACCCCAGCCATCCGTTTCGAAGGTCCAGACTCCACCGACCCGCTCTCGTTTCGGCATTATAACGCAGAGGAAATAGTCGGCGATAAATCCATGCGCGAACATCTGCGCTTTGCATGCGCTTATTGGCATACCATGCGCGGAACGGGCGCGGACCCATTCGGTGCAGCGACCATGCACATGCCTTGGGACGACGGAACCACCAGTCTGCCCAATGCCAAAAAGCGCGTGGCAGCGTTTTTCGAGTTTCTTGGTAAATGCCAGCTCGACTACTATTGCTTCCACGATTTCGATGTCGCGCCCGAGGGCCGCAACATCCTGCAATCCCGCAAGAATCTGGATGCGATTGTGAAAGAGCTGGAGCGTTTTCAAAATCGCTATTCCAAAAAACTGCTTTGGGGCACGGCCTGTTTGTTCGTGAACCCACGCTATGCTCAAGGCGGCGCCACATCGCCCGAACTCGGCGTCTATGCATACGCAGCCGCGCAAGTAAAGAAAGCCATGGAAATAACGCACGCACTTGGGGGCGAAGGCTACGTGTTCTGGGGCGGACGCGAAGGCTACACCACATTGCTCAATACCGATATGCAGCGCGAGATGGATCACTTGGCCGCGTTCCTTCACATGGCGGTCGATTACAAAAAGAAAATCGGATTCAAAGGCACGTTTTTCATCGAGCCAAAGCCGCAGGAGCCCACCACGCACCAATATGATTCCGACGCCGCTGCGTGCCTGAACTTCCTGCGCCAATACGATTTGCTCGAGCACTTTCAACTAAACATCGAGACCAATCACGCCACGCTCGCCGGCCACACCATGGAGCACGAACTCACGGTGGCAGCCGCTGCGGGTGCTCTCGGCAGTATCGATGCGAACATGGGCACTGCCAATGTGGGCTGGGACACGGATCAATTCCCCACCGACCTCTATCTCACCACGCAAGTGATGCTCGTCGTCCTGAAAATGGGCGGCTTCCGCGCAGGGGGGTTGAACTTCGATGCCAAACGCCGCCGCGATTCGCACGATCCGGAGGACTTGTTTCACGCCCATATCGCAGGGATGGACGCATTTGCTCGAGGGCTCAAAGCCGCTCACGCGATTCTTCAAGATGGCACGATTCCGACCTTTGTCAGGCAACGTTATTCCTCATGGGACAGCGCGCTGGGACGTAAAATCGAAGCCGGCAAAGCAAGCTTTTCGGAGCTGGAAAAATATGCGCTGCAACAAGGCGAGCCCGCACTCCCCTCCAGTCGGCAGGAGATGCTGGAGAATGTGTTTAACCGCTTTCTCTGAGGCACAT
>CBDUBV010000018.1:0-33621 GCA_965365475.1 uncultured Chthoniobacteraceae bacterium
CAGATGTCCGTGTTTACGAGCACGGGCAGTTGCTGGCCGAACAACCCGCAGAGAAAAGTGCAAATTGCTTAAAGCGACAGTATTGGGCGTCTCGCCCGCCGGTTCCGGGGTCACGCCGAAATCATTCCCGTCCCCTGTCCCAGATTGCTTGTCGTTTCCCCTTTCGAGGGCATCCAGCATCTGTTCGCTCCACACAAGGAGGGATTTTTGGCTCGCAGCTCCGAAAACCTATGCCTCGCGAATCAGGGGCATTGTGTCCTGCAGGGCGCGTCCATACACTACGCACCTTGATGGAAACGATTGTCACCAATATGGAAGCCAGTATGCGTCTAGACACCGCGCTCGCTGCGCTGGTCCCCGAACTGTCGCGATCCCGTGTGCGACATTTGATCGACAACGCTCTGGTGCAGGTAAACGAAGAACCGGCCAAAGCTTCGCTTCGTTTGAAAGAAGGCGACCGCATCTCGTGGACAAACCTCCAGGAGCCACCCCCCGTGACCAACGCCGAGGATATTCCGCTTAATATATTATTCGAAGATGAACATCTGCTCGTGCTGAACAAACCCGCAAACATGGTGGTGCATCCCGCAGTAGGCAATTGGTCGGGCACATTGGTCAATGCACTTCTACACCACTGCGGAGAACTCCCCGGTGCCGCCGCGCGTCCGGGCATCGTGCATCGCCTGGACAAAGACACCACCGGCTGCATGGTGATAGCAAAAACTCCTGCCGCTCATGCCTCGCTCGCCGCACAATTTGCCGGACGCGACATTTACAAACTCTATCTGGCAATCGCTGCGGGCTACTTGCGCAAGACGACCGGCGAGGTCGATGCCCCGCTTGGACGCGACCCGCGCAATCGACAGCGTATGGCGGTGTTGCCGGAGGAAAAAGGACGCGCCGCACTTACTCGCTACCAGTTTCTGCAACCCATGGGCGCCAATTGCCTTGTGGCGTGCAGATTGCTGACCGGACGCACCCACCAGATTCGCGTTCACCTCAAGCACATTGGGAATCCGCTGTGCGGTGATACGACTTACGCTGGGAGGCGCGCGGGCCCCTACTCCCGCCCCATGCTGCATGCATTCAAACTCGGCTTTACGCATCCACATTTGTCGAATTGGATGGAATTTGAGGCAGCAATGCCCGATGATTTTCTCGCGGCTGGAGCCGATCCGCCCGAAGCGCATACATGGAAAATTTCCCCACAGCTCTCGAGCACGTTTATCAATTCCTTCGAAAGCCAGAAGCGCGGGAACTGAAGGCCACTAGACAGGCACTCGCACAGCTTGCCCGCCGGGCTCCCCAAGCTCCGGTCCCTGCCGCCGCTCCGGCACGCCCCGCGCCTCGACAATCCGAAAAGCTGACGGAATGCGATGTGTTGTTTCTCTACGGCACAGACGAAAGTGCCTCAGCAAACGAAGAGACCGCTCTTCTTGGGAAAATCATATCCGCGATGCGTCTGCCGCCATCGCGTGTCCGAACAGGGCAATCCAGCAGAGACCTTGAACGGTTCAAAGCAAAAATCATCGTGGCAATGGGGCATACGATTTTCACTCAGCTTATCGACTCCACAGAACCTTTCGACACAGTGCGCGGACGCTGGTTTCAACTACACGAAACCCCCGTGCTGGTGACATTCCACCCATCGTATCTGGTCCATCATCCGGAGAATGAAGCCAAACGAAAACTCTGGGAGGATATGTTGGAGATTCTGCACAAATTGCAACGCCCCGTGTCACCTCAACAACAACGCTTTTTTCTCCCGAGACCTTAGTCCATGACGGCACCCCCCATAGAGCAGGCGGCGCATAGCCTCCCGCAAACACTGTCTCCAGCGACGCGCGATCTGCTGCTATCGAATTTATTTGCGTCTGATCACCTGGGCATCCTGCTGCTTGAGGGAAAAGGTAGCGACCGGCGAGCTGTGGCAGCGAACGATTTTTTCTGCCGCTTGTTTCACCTTTCGAAAGACCGCGTCCTGGGCATGGAGGTCGAGCGCCTGGCGTCCAGGTGTCGTAAACGCATCGTGCATGAGAATAGCGCACCTGCACTCATGGTCGAAGGGTTCATGGCAAGCGGGGCGCAGCAGATTTGTGAATTTGAACTCGTAGAGCCCGCTGGCCAGATGGTACGCCAGACATCGTCGCCTGCATTTACTGACGATGGCGAACCCTGCGGGCGGCTTGTTCTTTACCGGAGTGTCACGCTCGACCGTCAAGCAGAAGACCAGGCACTGCACCGACAGAAGATGGAAAGTATCGGGACGCTGGCGGGCGGAATTGCGCATGATTTTAATAACATCCTGACGGCGATCTTTGGCTATACCGGAGCGCTCATGTCGGAATGCGCGGAACAACCCACGGCTATGGAGAAGCTGCATCACTTGCAGAAAAGCGCGAGCCGCGCGGCAGAACTCACCAGCAACCTGCTCGCGTTCAGCCGCAAGAATCCGCATCTTCCAATGCCGATTAATCTGAGCACATTGTGTGAGAGCACGTCGAGCATGCTCATGTTTACAATGCCAGAGGGTATCCGGCTGGAGATCGATGTCATGCCGGACCTGCCTTATGTCGAGGCAGACCCATCGCAATTGCAGCAGGTGGTTACGCAACTGATCGTGAATGCGCGCGATGCCATCCTCGGCGAGGGCACCATCCGCGTATCCACGCGCATCGGCAAAGACACGCAGGCCGAGCCGGGCAACGACGGAATCCTGTATGCCATCGTGGATGTGGAAGACACAGGCATCGGGGTGCCCTCGGAAAATATCTCGCGCATTTTTGAGCCCTTCTACACTACCAAAGAGTTGGGCAAAGGTGTGGGGCTAGGCCTGTCGATGGTGTATGGCGTGCTGAAACAACATCGCGGGTTCATCGAAGTGGAAAGTGCGATCAACGAAGGCAGTCGTTTCTCTATTTTTCTACCTGTCATGGTGCCGCAACCCACGTTTGAAGACGAGCCACAAGAGAACCTGCCAAGCCAGCCTCTGAATGCCACCATCATGATTGTGGAGGATGAACCGGAGCTGCGCGAGTTATGCTCTGAAGCACTGGCTGGTGTCTGCGCAGAAGTGGTGCTGGCGCGCGACGGACTGGAGGCTGTGCAGACCTTCCGTGCACGTCATGGCAGAATCGATCTCGTGCTGCTGGATCTCACCATGCCCGTGATGGGAGGCAAAGAATGTTTCCACGAATTGCGCGACATCAATCCCGATGTGAAGATACTCATCTGCAGCGGGTACTCCGAGGAGATGGGTGCTTCTGAGCTGCTGGAAGCAGGCGCAGTCGGTTTTCTTGCGAAGCCCTATACCCTCCCGGCACTCGTTCGGCGGGTTGCGGATTGCCTGGAATAGCCCGCGCTCCGGCTCAGGATTTATGCGGGGCTAACCTAGACAGTTGACGCGATTTTTTTCTTTGGAGACTTGTGCAATTTGACCGCCAGGATCGCACGATTCACTGCGCTCAGATACGCTCGCGCGCTTGCCTCGATGACATCTGTGCTTGCCCCTTTGCCTGTGATGAGCGAGCCGTCCCCGAAATCCACCTTGAGCGTCACCTCGCCCAAGGCATCCTTGCCTTGCGTCACTGCCTCGACGTGGTACTGCACAAGATGACCCTTCTTTTTTAAAATGCGATCCACGGCCTTCATCGCGGCATCCACAGCTCCATTGCCC
Source organism: uncultured Chthoniobacteraceae bacterium (assembly GCA_965365475.1). GTDB lineage: Bacteria > Verrucomicrobiota > Verrucomicrobiia > Chthoniobacterales > CAKUMP01 > CBDUBV01. The sequence goes on from CBDUBV010000018.1 coordinate 3,677, forward strand.
GGACTGGAATCCTGCAAGGTTTTGCGGCCTTTCACCAGGCGCACGGTGGCTGTCGGCACGGTGGTGCTCCCGCTGGTCACGTGGATATAGTCGAGAGTATAAGCTTCTTGCTGGCCGATCATGGAGTCGTCCACCAGAACTGCGAGGTCGTCGTCGTAAACAAATTTCTTGCGGTCACCAATCTCCTTGAATCGGCGAAACACATTTTCTGTCTCCTCATCGCTTAGGGAATACCCAAGATGCTCCAGGCGAATGGCCAGCGCGTGGCGTCCGCTGTGCTTGGTCAAAGGCAACTCGGTCTCACCCCAGCCGACATCCTTCGGGTCCATGATCTCGTAGGTCTCCCGTTTTTTCAAAATACCATCCTGATGGATTCCGGAACTGTGCGCAAAAGCGTTCTCTCCGACCACCGCCTTGCTTCGCGGCACAAGCAGGCCGCTCATCCGACTTACCAGCCGCGAGGTTTTTACAATCTCTCGCGTCTCCATGTTGGTGACCACACCGCCGAAGAAGTCGGAGCGTGTTTTCAGTGCCATAACCACTTCTTCCAATGCCGCATTGCCAGCGCGCTCGCCGATACCGTTGATGGTGCCTTCCACTTGGCGGGCACCGGCTTTAACAGCCGCCAGCGAATTTGCCACCGCCAGGCCAAGATCATTGTGGCAGTGAACACTGATCACTGCATCGTCGATGTTGCTCACGTGCTCGCGCAAATAAGTAATCAATTGGGCATACTGCTCAGGCACAGCGAAACCGACGGTATCGGGTATATTTACCGTCGTTGCACCCGCGCCAATCGCAGCTTCCACCACGCGTGCTAGAAATTCGGGTTCCGTGCGCGAGGCGTCCTCCGGGGAAAACTCCACGTCCTTCACCAGCGCCCGCGCCCGCTTCACCCCTTCGACCGCCATGGAGAGGATTTGCTCATGTGCTTTGCGGAGCTTGAACTCACGGTGAATGGCCGAAGTGGCGAGGAAAACATGGATGCGCCCCCGCTCGCCTGCTGGTTTCACAGCTGCGCCTGCTGCATCGATGTCTTTGTGCGTGCACCGCGCCAGCCCTGCAATGATGGGCCCTTTCACTTCCGTGGCAATTTTCTGAACCGCCTCAAAATCGCCTTCGCTGATCACTGGGAAGCCTGCTTCGATCACATCCACATTGAGGCGGGCGAGTTGGCGGGCTATCTCCATTTTCTCACGGATGTTCATGGAGGCACCGGGGCACTGTTCCCCATCGCGCAGCGTGGTATCGAAGATGACGACTTTATCGGACATGCCCAAGACCAATAAAGCAACGGCATGCGGATGCAAGCTCGCATGCCGTGCATGAGAGCCGATGACCACGACTGTTCTTACCCCTTTGCAGCGCCCGAGGTGAGTCCTTGTATGATCCGGCGTTGGAACAAAAGCACCAGCACGATGAGTGGCAGAGTGCTCACCACGACCGAAGCGGAAATTGGTCCCCAGGGAATCTCGAATTGTGACCCACCACTCAGACTCGCGATCCCTGCCGTCACTGTCTTGGCCTCGTCCGCCTGCGCAAATGACAGGGCGAACAAAAATTCATTCCAACAAAAAATGAACACAAGAATCGCAGTGGTCGCCAGGGCCGGCGCGGAGAGCGGGACGATGATGTGGGTAAGTATCTGCCAGCGACTAAAGCCGTCCACTTTCGCCGCCTCCTCAATATCCGGCGGCACAGTGCGGAAAAACGCAGAGAGAATAAGTATCGTAAATGGTAGATTGAACGCTACGTATGGCACGATCAAGGACAGGGGATGATTCGTGAGGCCCAGCACGCGGACCAATTCATAGAGTGGGAAGAAAAAAACGATGGGCGGAAATAGTGACACCGCCACCAAGCCCGCAAGGATCAACGTGGAACCCTTTACTCGCAAGCGTGCGATGGCATATGCAGCCATCGCGCTTACCCCCACGCACACGAACGTGGAGACGGCGGATACGAAAAAACTATTCCACAAATAGCGACCGAAAGGTTTCCGCACAAACAACGCGCGGTAGTGTTCCGCAGTCACGCTGTCCGGGACATACGTGGGCGGCATCTGGATGATTTCCTCGCTGCTCTTGAGCGAGGTCACCACCTGCCACGCAAATGGTGCCAGGCAGAATGCCACCACCAGCGCTACAAGCATACACAAGCCCGTCCGCTTCATAAGCCTCCTTTCATCCTCGATAGTGGCCAGTAAATTGCAGCCGCCACCAGCGCCATGAGCACGAAAGTGGTCATCACCAAAGCAGCTCCGTAGCCAAAGTCCAGGTATCTTAAAAAGGTGCCATATGTATAAACTCCGACCGTCTCGGTAGCCCCACCTGGCCCACCGCCGGTCATCACATAGACCAGGTCGAAGATGCCCAGCGATTGCAACGTCCGAAATAGCACCGCAAGAAATATGGCAGGCACCAGCATTGGCAGGGTAATGCGAAAAAAAGTATTCCACGCTCCACTACCATCGATTGCCGCAGCTTCATAAAGTTCAGCCGAGATGTTTTGAAGTCCCGCCAGCAGGATGATCATCATGAACGGCGTGGTCTTCCACACATCGGCAAAGATCAGTGAGAACATGGCAGTTCCAGTATTTCCAAGCCATGCTACTGGCTTATCAAGGAGGCCCGTGCGCAGAAGCAGATCGTTAAAAATGCCAAATTGGTCATTAAATATCCAGACCCACGCCAGTGCCAGCACGGCGGTGGGCATGGCCCAGGGGATGAGCGTAACGGCGCGGGCAAACCCTCGCCCACGAAACGTGCGATTCATCAGCACAGCAAATCCCAGCCCCAGCACTAGTTCGAGACTCACCGCCCAAACCGTGAACATGGCCGTAACCCGCAGCGTGTGAAGAAATCGGCCATCGCCCATCACCCGCACATAGTTAGCCATGCCCGCGAACTCCGGTTCCAGGCCGGTTGCCAGATTTTGCGTATAAAGACTCAGCCACAGAGTCCGAATCAGCGGCCACACCGCAACGCACGCGACAAACAGCATCGCGGGCGAGAGCATCACCATCCCAAACGTCTGATTAGACATCTCGCGTTTCATTTTTCTTTTCCTAAAAGCAAGCGCGTTTCCTTCGCAGCAGCCCGCATGGCTTCCTCCGGCGACAACCTACCCGTGAGCACCGAGCTTACGTAGCGCTGCAGGATGTCCGAGGCTTGCGCGTACTGTGGCACAGTGGGGCGCGGCTTTGTGTTTTGAAATACGACGTAGATTTGTTGCAGAAAAGCATCCGGACTAGTCTGATAAAACTCATGCAGTGCGGGCAGACTTCCATTGCCCTCATAGAGAGCGCTCACAGGGCCGAGCGTGGCCATATACTTCAGAAACTTCCATGCCTCATCTTTATGTTGACTGCTGCTGGTAATCGCAAACCCCCAGCCTCCCAACGTGGCAGCATGCGTGCCTTGTTCAGTGCGCGGCATGGGAATCATCCCCATCTTTCCACGCACGGTCGAGGTCTCGCGCTGCGCGAGTTTCCAGACATATGGCCAGTTCCGGTGAAACACCGCGCGGCCCGATTCAAACAACTGCCTCCCCGCTTCCTCCTCGTAGGTGGTGGTGCCGGGCGGCGATATCGCATCCGGCCCGAGACAACTGGCGAGAAAAGATACTGCCGCGATTGCTTGCGGCTCGTCGAGGCCCACGTGACCCGTTTCCGCATCGATCCATGTGCCGCCGAAACCTGCCAGCACTTCATTGAAGTCGCAGGAGAGTCCTTCATATTGTTTGCCTTGCCAGACATAGCCCCAACGCTCCGGCGGCGATTGCAGCTTCCGCGCGATGCGTAGCATGTCATGCACAAACTCTGGAGGTTTCTCATTTGCTTCGCGCAACAAATCTGCGCGATAAAAAAGCACGCCGCCGTCCATCTGCACCGGCATACGATAGATGCCGCCGTCGTGCCGTCCGCCTTCCAGAGCACCTGCAATAAATCGATCCCACAAGGCGGGATCCCCTCGCTCGCTGAGATCATCGATCCAGCCAGCGGCCGCGAATTTCGCAACCCAAGGTACATCCGCAAACACAAGGTCATACACTCCGGAATTGCTTAAAAACGAGGTCACATACAGATCCTCACGGGTGTTGGTCGCGGTAGGCCCTTCGATAGGAATGACGCGAATTCCCGGATTGATTCGGTGAAAGTCCTCGAAGACTTCGCGCCATACACCTTCCGGGTCCGGTGCCATGAGGACGCGTAACTCCACGGTGCCATCCGCCGACTTATCGCTGCGCTTGCAGGCTGCCGCCAGCAGCGCAAACAGACAACACAGAGTGAGGATTTTGTTTACCAGGGAAATCATGGGCGCGCAGACAGAGTGGTATAGACCACGTAACTTTTTGTAAGACCAAATATTTTTTCACGCCATAACGTTTCCCCTGGAAAGAGGCGGCGCAACTCCGCAGCATTCAGGAGACGGATGGATTCGACTTCTTCCAATGCGCTATGATAGTCCACCGCTTTCTTCTACCATCCAAGATCGCGCTTGCTGTGGAGATAAGCTCTTGCTGCATGGGGAAGAAATTGAAACCCCGGCAGCAGAAAGTGCGGCTCAAGAGGGAAATAGCGGTTGGGTGTTTGCACGAAATATGTCCTGGCCACACGCATGCATTCCTGCGCCATAGCTTTCTGGTCGCGCAAGCCTCCGACGTGTTCGATCACGGAATTTGAAAACGCGACATCGAACTCGCCATCGGCAACCATTTTCATGCTTCGCGCATCTCCCTCGCACGATTTTGCATTGGGCATACTCACGTCCGTGGGAAACAGATTTAGTATTACAACCGTCACTTCAGGCAGAGAGCGCAAATCAAGTGAGTTCCAGAATTCTGGCTGGCCGCCCACGTCCAGAATGGACACGGGAGGTTTGAAATCGGCCAGCACCTGCGCAAGAAGCCGAAGCCTCGTCTGTCTGAGTCGATTTGCAAAGGAGTCCTTGCTCCACCCATTTGCAAAGTTTTTTAGCATGCGTCCTTTATAATGAATGCGTCTCCCGGAACACAGCGCAAAAGTGCTCGCGCATCTTGAGACCCACGGCCTTCACCAAAGATGTGATGAAAGACGGAGAGGCTGCCCGAAGCATTACGAGCGCGTAGTAGTGGTGGTTGGCATTCATGGAAAGGTAAAGTTGGTCTTTGACAAACCCGCTTGCATCAAAATTTTACACTATCCCTGCCTCCCCCCTTCACAGCTTGCCAAGAATCAAATCCACATCCAGGCACTCTGCGATCAGACTCTGGATGCGCTCAATCTTCTCGCAATCGCCCGGAAGGGTTTTGATCGTGAGGGCGTTGACTTCGCGCGCCACCGTGTAGCTATCTGCATCGGACAATATTGCAGGCAAATGAGAGCTTTTAAGCAGGTCCATGACCGCGCCATGCGGTCGCATATTTCCAGAAAGCACGATGCCAGCAAGCGCGTGTTTTGGATCGTGCAGCGACGATGTAGATAACGCAGCGAGCAAGACATCTTCACGATCACCCGGAGTAATGATAAGCGTGCCCGGCGCGAAATGATCAATTACATGGGTGGAACTCATCGCTCCGATAATCACGCGCGTCACCCGACGTCGGGAAAAATCCTTTCCGTTTATAAAATCTCCGCCGATCCCTTCACAGACCTGATGCAGTGTGGGCGTGGCGAGCATGGGGACGGCGGGCACGACGCCCAACAGATCGATACCCAATCGTTTGAGTCCGCGGCCGGCGAAATCACGGATCACGTCTGTCTTTTCGGGCAGGACCTTATTCAACACCACGCCGAGGATTTCGACACCTTCGCGATCGAAGAGTGCTTTATTCAAGACCACCTCATCGATGGGACGCCCGATGCCGCCGCCTGTGACCAGGATCACTTTGCTTCGGAGCACGCTGGCGACGCGGGCATTGGAGAGATCGAACACGGCACCGACGCCTGCGTGGCCGGTGCCTTCGATGATGGCAAAATCTTTTTCCCAACACGAGCGATCGAACGAGTTCTGGATGCGCCGTATCAGGAAATCGCTGTTGGCATTGTCGATGTAGCGGCGTGTGAAATCGGGTTCCACCGCGATAGGGCTCATGTCTTCCAGAGGAGTGCTCACTTTGAACGTCTCGTCCATGAGCAGGGTGTCTTCGTCGATGCGTTTGCCTTCAATCTCGACGAAGCGCTGGCCGACCGGCTTTATGAAACCAATGCGCCCGAACTTACTGCGCAGCGCGGCAAACAGACCCAGCGCGGTGGTTGTCTTGCCATCGTTTTGCTGCGTGGCGGCGACAAACAATCTGGGAGTTACCGTATTCATTGAGGCATTTAGAAAATATCGATGGGGTAAATCTTGCGATACTCCACGGCTTGCAGACCGACGATGGCTGCGGCTGCTACGATGTCGTCGATGCTGGACGAGCGTGAGAGATCCGCAGCAGGCTTGGACAGGCCGAGAAGAATCTGGCTGTAGGTGCGGGCACCGGTGAGATGATGCACCAGTTTGCTGGCGATATTGCCGCTGTTGAGGTCGGGAAAGACGAGCACATTTGCTCGACCGGCCACCACGCTGTCCGGCGCTTTCACTTTCGCCAGTTCGGAGAGGATGGCGGTGTCGGCCTGGAGTTCACCATCGATGTCCATTTCGATAAATGCGCTCTCAGCCAGTTGTTTTGCGAGCGCAGTGGCCGCCAGCACTTTCTGCGTCTCGGGAGTGACCGCGCTGCCTTTCGTGGAGAAACTTAACATCGCCACGCGGGGGCGTATGCCGCTTAGCTGCCGGGCCAGGCGACCGGTCATGAACGCGATCTGCGCCAATTGATCGATGCTGGGCGAAGGGATAACGCCGCAATCGGCCATAAATAGAACACCGTCCTCGCCGATATCGCGATGCGGAAACTCCATGATCAGACAACTGGAGATACACTGCACGCCGGGCAGCGGCTTGATGAGCTGGATGAGTGGACGCAGCAGGCTGCCCGCATAGCCACTGGCACCGCCCACGAGCGCGTCGGCCTGTCCGTATTGCAGCATCATGGCTGCGAAATAATTTGGGCGCAGCATGATCTCACGCGAATCGGTGATGCCCATCTTGCGATAGCGGTCGAGCTTCTCCAGGTTGCGGCAGAAAGTGGGCAAATCCCAGGCTTTCTCGGGGTCGATGATCATGACATGTTTGAGCTTCACGCCATGCTCTTCTGCCGCATGATGAATGGCCTGCCGGTTGCCGAGAAGAATCGGAATTCCGGCTTTGAGTGAGACGAAACGTTCCGCAGCCTGCAGGATGCGTGGGTCGGTGCCTTCGGGAAAAACAATGCGCTTGGGATGGCGCCGCAACTTGTCCACCACGGACTCAACGAAATTCATAGTGCAGAGAAGTTGCGTAAAGATGGCACGCTTGTCGATGGTCATTTCTCCAACCCGCCAATGCCGCCGACGCAGGGCCATGCCGGGGCCAAAGTCTCAGATCTTAGACGATGAGATTGCCGCCCGCACATTTGGTGGCCGCCGCTTTGCCAGGCTTCGAAGTTTTGGTCACATTGCTTTTGCTAAGAGCTTCCTCACCTTCCTGAGTGGCAAGGTGAAAAGCTTCCACCGGGCCAAAGTGCTCGACGCCCTCCTCGAAAAAACGATCGCGCCTTCTGCGATTCCACAGCAGATAGCATCACCTGCCACATATTTATATCAGGGCAGGGACAATCAGCTTGTTTTGTGAATCAAACCACCGGATGCCTTGATTACTCGGAACGGGCTGCGGATTCCTACTGGAGGCTAATCAGACATGGTCGGACCACGGAGGAAACCTGGTGTGTGATCAAAGAAAAATCCGTGGTTCAACCGCCTATGGCAGTCATCGGGCGGGAAGGTTGATAACACTCGCCGAACTCGTGTTTCTCAGGCTTGTTGGCAATGGCTTCCTGCAATAAATGCGTGGGATCGCTCGCAGCACGCAGCGCGGGCAGAAGATCGATCTCGCCATGTTGCCCCAGACATGGGCGCAATTTGCCATCAGCTGTGAGGCGCAGCTTGTTACATGTCTCGCAAAAATGCGGAGTGGTGATGGCACCTATGAGACCCACTTTTGCAGGACGTTCGAGCCCCGGCATGGTGAAGCTGTAGTAGCGGGCAGGCCCATGCCCAGGACGATATTCCGGCAGAGGCACCAGTGTCCCCACTTCGCGCAGCCGCTTCATCAGATCAGTGACAGAGAGGAACCGCGAGGGCGATAACACATCGCCATGCGACAGGGGCATCAGCTCGATAAATCGAATGGGCATACCATGACGCGCTGCGAACTCAATCAGCGGTGCATACTGCGTCTCGTTCTGACCCGGCAGTAACACGCAGTTAAGCTTGATTATTTCAAATCCGGCGTTCACGGCAGCTTGAATCCCGTCCAACACCGAGCGCAGTCTGCCGCCGGTGATGCGCCGGTACATCTCGGGCTCCAATGCATCGAGACTGATATTCACCGAGCGCACACCAGCCTGATGCAGCGGTTTGGCGAGGTCCGCGAGCAAGGTGCCGTTGGTGGAGATACCGAGTGTTTCCACGCCCGGCACTTTCCACAACCCTTCGGCAATTTCCACGATGTCTCTGCGCAGAAGCGGTTCGCCACCGGTCAGACGGAACTTTCGAAACCCGAGTTCCGTGGCGGCCTCGGCCACGCGCAGGATTTCCTGTGCAGTCATGTGATCGGGCTTTTGTGCCCATCCGCAGTAGCCTTCCGGCATGCAATAAAGACACCGCTCATTGCAGCGGTCCGTGACCGAGATGCGCATGTAATCAATGGTGCGTCCGAATGTGTCCATGATTCAGAGGGATAAAATTTCCAGTGCTTTCCGCACGGCGGGCGCGAGCACCGTCAGGCACTCACGCACAGCAGAAGGTCGTCCGGGTAGATTGATAATGAGCGAGCGTTTTCTGACGCCGGCCGTGGAGCGACTGAGGATGGAGGTGGGAGCAACATCAAACGTTGCGACGCGTTGAATCTCGCCGAAGCCGGGAAGTTCCTTGTCAAGAACGGCACGCGTAGCCTCGGGAGTTACATCGCGCAATGCAGGTCCGGTTCCTCCGGTCGTGACCACGAGCAAACAATTCTCGTCGTCCACCAGGTGCACAAGAGCCTGTTCAATGGCAGGCTTTTCATCGGGCACAATCATCCGTTCCCATGACAAATGCATATCCGCAAAAATCTCCGCGACGGCTGCTTCGATCTCCGGACCGCTCAAGTCCTCATACACGCCTGCACTTGCGCGGTCGCTGACTGTAAGTCGCGCGACTTTCATTCCTTGGTTTTCTCCAACAACCGGATGGCTTGAATCTCCAACGATTTATCCACGGCTTTCATCATGTCGTAGAGCGTGAGCGCGGCGACAGACACTGCGGTGAGAGCTTCCATCTCGACCCCGGTGCGCGCATGGGTGATGGCTTCCGCGCGGATCGCGATGCGGTCTTCGAACAACGTGAAATCCACGGAGACTTTGTCCAGCGCGAGCGAGTGACAAAGCGGAATGAGATCGGAGGTGCGCTTTGCCGCGTGGATGCCCGCGATGCGCGCGGTTGCGAGAACATCCCCTTTCGGCAATGCCTGAGCGCGAAGAGCCAGCAACGTTTCCTGCGCACAGTGTATCTCTCCCAGAGCCACAGCGACTCTTCTTTGCACAGGCTTATGGCCTACATCCACCATGGTGACTTCGCCGGATGCTGTGAGATGGCTGAATGGAGTGGAACTCATGATAAATAAAGAACGTCAGTTGTTTCCAGGCTTGCAAGTCCTTCGGATGGCACACGAGCCAGCGCGGAAGCTTGCGACAGCACGGTGATGTCGGAGGAATCCATGCAGCGAAGCGGCGTGGCGCACGTGGTGGCATCCTCCCACGAAAGAGAACACGGGAGCCAGCTTTCCCGGGCGTTGGCCGGGATGTCTTCCGTAATCTTCGCACGATGCAGCGTCGCTGGCACTGTGCCATGCATGCGAGCCAGAAGACGACGAACGAAAAGGTGAAAGCATACAAAGTGCGAGAGCGGGTTGCCTGGAAGCCCGATTGCAATTGCATCGTGTTTCTTCGCAATGACCAGCGGCTTGCCCGGACGGCAGTTTATTTTCTCCACCAGCAGCTCGTAACCGGACTCTCGCAGCGCGGCGCGGGTATGGTCATGATCGCCCACGCTTGCCCCGCCACTGATCAGAATGAATTCAGCCGCGCTGGCAAGCGAAAGCGCGGACACCAGCGTGTGGACGGATTCCTCGACATGAAGATGATACTTCCGATGCGCACCAGACCGGCGCAGAAGCGCATGAATCAAGGGAGAGTTGCTGTCGCGAATGGCTCCAGGCGCGGGCGTGTCTGCGCAATGCACCAGCTCACTGCCGGTCACGATGTGAGCCACCGGGACGGGCTCCGCCACCAGCGGAAGGTGCATGCCGACCGAAGCCAGAAGCGCGATTCTCCCCGGCGTCAATTCCTGTCCGGAAGCCACCAGCACCTGTCCTTGCCTGGCATGAGAACCGCGAGGCCGGATGTGCATTTCATCAGATACAGAGCGCAGCCTCATGCGATTGCCGATCACGACTACGTCCTCCTGCATAACCACACGGCATCCGCTTTCGGGAACGGCTGAACCGGTGAACACCCTGATCGCACCGCCCGGCTCCGGTGCTCTTGCGGGCCGTCCGGGCGTCAGCTCGCCGTGCACGATGTATTCCTCCCGCGAATCTGCCAACGCGATGAGATAGCCGTCCATGGCGGACCGGCTGAACTCGGGATAATCAGCATCCGCCACGGCATCTTCCAGCAGGATGCATCCACATGCGGAGTCCAGCGGCACTCTCCGCCCGGATCGTTGCGGGCAGATGGCGTCCAGCAGATGCCAGGTGGCTTCCACCGACATCATTCGATTGCCTCCGTTTTCCAGATCGGAACATGTTTTTTTAATTCATCCATAAATTGCATCGCCATGCCGAATGCCTCGGAACGGTGCCGGGCACTCATGGACAGATAGATGGCAGCTTCGCCAACAGGAATGACGCCCACACGATGGATGACCCGCGCATGCAAACACGGAAATTCATTTCCCAACCGCAGTAATATCCTCCGCATCTCCCTCTCAGCCATGGATTCATAGGCTTCGTAGCGCAGTGCCTGGATTAAAACGCGACCTTCATAGGGTCGGACGCGACCCGTGAATTCCACGACCGCGCCGCACTCCAGGCCGGGATGCATCGGTGCTACCTCGATGCGATGCGGAGTTATTTCGATATCGATCTGCATGGAATTTCAACCGCCCGAGACCGGCGGGATGAGCGCGACTTCGTCGCCAGGATAAATGTTCGTGGCTGCTGCGGCAAACTCTCCGTTGATCGCAAGCCGGACCTGCTCGCGCACCGCGCGAAGGCCGGAGAACTCTGCGAGCAATTCCTCCCAGAACTCCGCCTGGCTCAAGCCGCGAGCGCACGACATGGTGAATGAGGAAACGCCTGCTGCGACTTTCGCTGAGCTGAAGAACAGCACGTTCACCGGGGCGGTCTGCGAAGCTTGGAAGTTCATCGTTTATGTAAGCAGGAGTTTAATAGAGGCGACAAACAGCACCACCGCAAGCATACGGCGCAGGCCGGGCAGACTTAGTTTTTTGCTTCCAAGTTGGGAGCCGATCAGCGCACCGCCCAGCGCAGCGATTGCCCACGGGATAAACTCCGCACTGATGGAGCTGGCATTTGTTCGCAACGCAACCAATCCGGCCAAGGAGTTGACTATGATAAATGGAGCTGCGACCGCAGATGTCGTGCGGGCATCTGTCCATCGTTTCAAAATAAGCAGCGGCGAAAGAAAGATGCCGCCGCCAACTCCCGTGACGCCAGACAATAGCCCCAGGCCGCTACCGATCCCCAAAGCAGGCAGAAGAGTCAACTCGTGAGGCGCATCTTGGTGCGCCTCCGCAGGCTTCCGCCAAAGTTGAACCGCAGCAATCACAAGCACCACGCCGATGATGCGTCGGTAAATGGTTTCCGGAATAATCAAGGTTCCGCCAAGCCATGCAAACGGCACCGAGGCGCATGCAAGCGGCCAAAACAACCGCCACGAGAAATGCCCCGTTCGCGCAAAACTGGCGAAGCTGATCGAAGCAACCAGAACGTTTAACGCAAGTATAGTCGGGCGCAGCGACACGGCGTTGAGCCCCATAAATGCGGCCACGGCTAGATATGCTGACGCACCACCGTGGCCCACGGACGAGTAAAGCAATGCCGCCACAAAAATGAAAACCCAGATTTCCATGAGCTTATCCCACCAGCAAATCCTGCGGGCGATTCATGCTTTTGAACAATGCGGCTTCATCGACAGTAGCGTCCGCGATGGACACCAGTCCGGCTTGCATGCACTGGCGAACAAACATCTGCATGGAGCGATCAGCATCCGCGAGCATCGTCCGCGCAATGCCCAAAGCAACTTTCGGATAGACCGCCGCGACCGCTTCAAAATGCCCGCTGTTGCGAACCACTCTCCCGCACGTTTCCGTGGATTGGCCCCACAACATTCTCAAAAAATCCGCTGTCAGCAAGGGCATGTCCACAGCGACGATCAGAACCAGCGGAGTGCTCGCGGCCTGCAAAAGCGCGGCGACACCGCCAAGCGGGCCAGCATCGGGAGTTTCATCCAGAATCACCGGCACGCCAGCTTGTGCATGGCACGCATCGCTGCGGCCGGAGATCAGCATGTGATCCGGGGCAATCTGCTTCAAGGTCGCAAGCTGATGCTGCAACAGCGGTTGGTCCCGATACAGCACGCCAGCTTTGTCCTGCCCCATGCGCGTGGATTTTCCTCCCGCAAGAACACAGGCCGTGAGAGACACGCGCCCTTCACTCATCGACGTGGAGGATTCCATCGCTCAGGATTTTGGCGCGCAGACCGCCACGCCCTCTCAGCCACGCTTCCGCACCGGGAGCGAATGCTTCATCCATCCAATAGCACGGACGACATTCCTCCACGCCAAGAAAATCAATGCCTTGAACCTGGAAGCCTTTGTTTATGAGCCCGTTTAGCTCTGCGCCTTCAAGGATGACATTGCGCCGGGTCGCCGCCGGGTTTCGCGGAAGTGCCGGGAATACGTTCCAAAGCTCGTGCAAAGTCTCCCACGCGAAGAATGTGATCTGGCCTTTGTAATCAGGTTTGTAATCGAAAAATCGGTCACCGACGATGCCTTTGCCCGCAACGCATGCGATTTCGGTCACCTCTTGAATCGGATGTTGCCCAGCAGGTTGGCCATGATGATGAAAATAGTTGTGCCCCGGTGATATGTAGAGACGACGCACGCGCATGCCTTAGAACTTTACCTCAGTCTGGAAATAAACAAAGTGCGCATCGGAAGCTGGACCAGTCTGCCGCACATAATCGCCGGGCATGAACAAGCTGTAGCCTGCGAGGAACCCGAGGCGTGCATGGGGTTTCCACTGCGCGGTGACATCCAACTCGGAACCGACATACGAGGATGCGGTGGCGTTCACAGGCCGGGCACGGTTGATTCCGTTGGCGCGATACCATGCGTCATCGGTGGAGGCGAGCCAGAAGAAATGCAGGTCGGCGGCCAGCGTAATGTCTTTGTGAGGTTTCGCGCTCAGTGTCACACTCGGATTGTGCATATTCTGCCAGGAGAAAAGGTCCATGTATCCATAGAATTTGTGATTCGTAGGAAACAGATTCTGGAATGTGGTGGAACGATCATCCGTGCTGTTGCGGTCGCCCGATGCGTGGTTGTACTGCAAATAAACACGCGGCGACCAAGGCAGCGTGGACTCATATCCCGCGCCGATGTGGAGTGCATACGCCGCGAGGTCCAGCCCTGCAAGTCGTCCGATCTGGCCCGCAACTTCGGCGTCATATTCCCAGCCTCTGCTGGCTTTCGGATCATTTTTAACACGCGCGCCAAGAGTCGCGACGTTCATTCCTCCCGATGCATCGCCACCCTGCGATCCCGCTGCCGGCAAGGGCGAACGGGTGTTGCCGCTATTTCCATTCTCTTGAAAAAGCCATAGCAGATAGGCATCAAGCGTATGCGAAGCAATGGCAGACGTGGACGCATACAGCCCGCTGAAAACCTGATCGGTGGTGTCGTTAAATAAAGCGGATTGGTTAAAGCCCGAATGCTCCACGACCACCACGCTGCCTGCAAAAGCTTCCAACCAAAACCGTTCCTGCTGGTAACGCACCCGGACAGCGTCGAAAGTGCGGCCCAGGTTGTTCCAATCGAAACTCCCCACCAGGCGTTGGTCGCCGTAATTAAAAGCCTGCCGCCCAAGCTTCAGCCCGATGGGAAGTTGATCGTAATCGGCGATCTCGACATAAGCTTGGTAAAGATCGATTGCATCATCGCCTTCGGCAGCGTTCACGCCAGGCAAGTCTCCACGGTCGCCGAACTCGAAAGCACTTTGCACTTGAGCGTAAAATGTCAGCCAGGAAGCAGGCCGAAGCGCAACGCCGAGTCGCGCACGTTGCAGCAGGAATGAGCCGTCGGTTGGCGCATCCGCACTGTTGTTGAAATCAAATGTGTTTTCGCGGAATTCGTATCGAAGCCGTTCTTCCAGATCGATCGAGACGCGTTTATAGGAAGGCGCGGGCGATGCATCGGGCGAAGCAACCATGGAGCCCGCGAGCGCACTCGAGGAGATGCATGATGCGATGAAGAGACCGGAGAAAAGTGGGATGAATGAGGTTGCGGGCATGGTGTGTGTGTTGATGGTGAAGGATTCAGGAGCGCGACTCCGGTTCGATAGCGTGTTCCAATTCGGGGCTGGCACTTTGAAGCAGACTCAACACGACCAGGTGCAACCAGAGCAGGCTTCCAGCGGAGATGAGAAAAAGAACAATGAATGTGGTCTGCGGAACGCCGGTCAGCTTCCACAAGTAGGAAAAAATAGGTGGCAGGAAGAATCCGCCCAACGCACCGAGCATGCCCACGAGTCCGCCGACAGCTCCGATATCTTGCGGGAAATATTCGGGGATATATTTATATACAGCGGCTTTGCCGATGCCCATGCCGCAGCCGACGATGAATATCAGCACGGTGAATAACCAGGGATTCATTACAAATCGAAGGATGCTAATGGAAGCTTGCGGGTCGTCCTTGGTGGGCGTGTAGAGCACGATGTGGCCATTCGGCGCAGAGAGCAGAAGCAAACACACCGCCATGCTGCCAAACACCCAATACATGACCCTGCGCGCACCGAAGCGATCCGACACCCAACCACCGAGGGGACGCAGAAGACTCGCGGGGAAGATAAATAATGTGGTGAGAAGCGCTGCTTTCGGAAGAGAAAGGCCGAAGACATCCACGTAGTATCGAGGCAGCCAGACCGAGAGCGCAACATACGCACCGAAGACCACGACATAGTAAAGACTGAACCGCCAGACGCGCATTTGTTTTAATGGCCGGAGCAACTCGTGCAGCGGACGCCCTTTGCCCGGCACACGGTCCACAGTCGGCGTGCCGAACCAAAGTGCCGCAGCCATCACCACCAACAGAACGCAGTAAAGAAAAGGAACAAACCGCCATCCACCGGGAATCCATCCGCCAAGGTAGCCCGCAGCCGGGACCAGCGAAATCATGAGCGGCCCGATGAGTTTCGTCACGGAAGCACCCACATTTCCCGCGCCGAAAACCCCCAGTGCCAGGCCCTGGCGTTCCTTGGAGAACCATGCCGAGTTCCATGCGATTCCCACCGAGAACGAGTTGCCCGCCATGCCCACGAGAAAAGCGTAGATCATGAGTTCGAGATATGTCTCTGCCCGGCTCACGAGAAATGCAGGCACAGACGTCGCCAACACCAGAAGAGTAAAAACCATCCGCCCACCGAATCGGTCGGCCAGCAAGCCAAATGGCAGCCGCCAGAATGCGCCGTTGAGTATGGCAATGGCAGTCAGCCATCCGAATTGCGATTCAGTAAGACCAAATTCTTTGCGGATAGGAATGGCCAACACACCGAACATAAGCCACACCGCAAACATAAGCGTGAACGCCACGGTCGATAGCGTGAGAATCGCGTAGGCGGATCGTGGGTTCGAATGGTGCATGGTCGCGCTTGCAGGTAGTGAATGGAGCATGCTCTAGCTGGTTTTCTCTGCGCCTTTCCTCGCGTAAAACCACCAGTTCACCGCTGTCGCTGCGATGCAGTAGCCGAGCAAGCCGAGGAAAAAAGTGCCAAAAGAACCCGTGGCGGATTTGCTCCAGCCCAACGCGATGGAAAATAAAAAAGGTCCGTATGCCGCGATGGCCGCCGTGAAACCAATGACGCCAGCAGCCTGCCGCGGCGAGTGCGCAAAGATCACCGGATACTGCCGGAAGGTGGCTGCATTTCCAATGCCCGTAAGCGCAAACATGGCCAGCATGACAGCCACAAAATAGGGAAACTGATCCAGCGATGTGGGCGAGAGTAATCCGCCGAAGACCAGCACTGCACAACCCAGGACGAGACCAATCCCGCACAGTTGAGTCCAGATAGCGCCTCCAAATTTATCCGTCAACGGCCCCCAGAGCACGCGCATGGCGGAACCGATGAGCGGACCATAAAATGCATAAGTGAGCGGATCGGGAGCGTTCTCAAATCCACCGTAGATGCCACGGATCAGCAACGGGAACACGGCGGCAAGGCCCGAGAACGTGCCGAATGTCATGATGTAGGTGACCGTGCAGAAATACGTGTGCTTGTTTTTGAAAATATCGAGCTGCTCGCGGAAGGAAGCTTTCACGGGCACACTGCGCAGCCACACCCAGCTCACAGTCGCAAGGACCAGCAGGAACGGGATATACCAATAAACCGCGTTTTGAAGCCAGATCGGGCGCGAGACCTCGCCTTTGGTAAATAGTTGAGGACCGCCAAGCAGCGAGCCTGCTACAGCGAATGTGATGATCCACGGAGTGACAAACTGCGTAAGGCTCACGCCGAAGTTGCCAATTCCAGCCTGAATGCCCAGCGCCGTGCCTTGAAGCCGTTTTGGAAAAAACAGGCTCGTGCTCGGCATGTAGGAAGAAAAGTCGCCTCCGCCGAGTCCCACGAGAAATGCGAGCAGCAGGAACACATAATAAGGCGTATCGATGTTGACCACAGCGAATCCCAGTCCGATGCAGGGAAGAAGCTTGGCAAGCGTGGCCACGGCGATGACTTTGCGCGTGCCGAAAAGCGGGATGAGAAACATGTGCACGAGCCGCAGGCTTCCACCCGCCAGGCCCGGCATGGCGGTCAGCCAGAAAAGTTGAGACTCGGAGAATTTGAAGCCGACTCCAGGGAGGCGGACGACGATGGCACTCATTACAAACCACGTTGCGAAACTCAACACCAGCGCGGTGGTGGTGATCGAGAGCGTCCGCCAGGCCCGGGCCCGCCCTTCGGCCTGCCAGAATACAGGGTCCTCAGGAGTCCACTTGGGAAGAAAATCGCGGGAGGAATTCATACGGAATCAGTGGATAGCAAAAGCAACCGTCGCCAAGCAATAAAAAAAGATACTTTTATCTATAATAAATACAAGCCGCTTTTTTATAGTGTGACTAATACTTATCCACCTGCTTAGCGGACTCGGCGCGTTTGCGCGCTTTGCGGATCGGGTCGGGCAGATATTGCAAGAGCGCTGCACCCGAGACGAACAACACCACGGAAGCGATAAACGCGGGCCATTTCACCGAGTTATTTCCATCGAGCGATTCGTTCAGCGCGGAAGTCAGCAGCCAGATTTGCATGATCAGTATGAGGATCAACACGCAGACGATGCCCAGTGAGAGGGTGTTAGTTTTGGAAGGATGTGCCTGGGGCTCTCGGGTTGGGTTCATGCTGGAAAAGGTTGGTGCAAATTTGGAAATGCTAAAGCGCGGAAGCTCCCGGCTCGCGGACATAGATGGCGTCGTCGCGCACGGCGACCTCAAGATGCGGAAGCGGGCGCGGGGGTGGCCCGGCAAGCACTTTCCCATCGTGTGCATCGAAATATCCGTGGTGGCATGGGCACTCGATACGGTCTTTGTCCGGCGAATAATAGACCGCGCATGCGAGGTGTGTGCACTTCTGCTCATACGCACGGAAGGAGCCGTCGTTGAGCCGGATCAGGATGAAGGGTGTCTTGGAACCTTCGATCTGGAAGGGGTGCGTGGCGCCCGGAGCGATGTCCTGGATTTTGCAGACGAACCTTTCACCCTCAAAACGGAATGGAGGAAACATTTTGTCTTTGAGTGCCACCCATCCCGAACCGACTGCCATGCCACCAGAGACCAGGCACAGGAACTTCGCGAACTCGCGTCGGGTCACATGTTCCGCCTCGATGCGATCGATGGGGAAATCGACTTCAGCGGGGGATCGTGGAGGAAGTGGCGTGGAGTCCATGGATTTAAGCGGGTTCGGCGTCCACGACCAGTTCCGTGGCGCCTTTGGGCATCATGATATTGACTTTGGTCTTCACGACTTCGCGCCCGAAACGGAAGGTGTTGACGGGTGAACTCTGCGGGCGACGCCGTGCCATCTCCTCGCGTGTTCCATAGAACAATGCACCGCTGGGACAAACCGTGGCGCACATGGGCTTTTTCCCGGCACTGGTGCGATCATAGCACAGGTTGCATTTCATCATGAGATCGATCGGGTCGATCTTTTTGGGAACACCAAAGGGACATGCGTTGACGCAATTGGAACATGCGATGCAGCGAGCGGTGTTGGCACTGTGCACGACGCCAAACTCGTCCTTCTCGATTGCCACCGCCGGACACACGCGCGCACAGACCGGGTCTTCACAATGCATGCAGACTTGCACGGAAGTCTGCGGACTGTAGTAGCGGTCCACGTAGTCCACATGGATCATGGGCGTCTGGCCATTGGTTTCACACTCGGCGCAGGCCATCTCGCATGCGTGACAGCCGATGCAGCGCTGCGGATCGAGGAAGAACTCCTGGTCAGTGCGGAAAGTCGTGGAGATCATGCGCTGGCGTAGGCTTGGGTGGATGCGGCAGGCGGAGCGGGCTGCCCCAGGGGTTCCAGCCGACATGCGCAGACTTTAAACTCTGGAATCTTCGACACGGGGTCCAGGTGGCCGGAGGTAAGTTGGTTGGCGGATTTTTTCCCTGGCCAATGGTAGGGAATAAAGACCGTGTCTTCGCGGATGGTCTCGACAAGTTGTGCGGGAAATTCCGCCGCGCCCCGGCGTGTGACCACGCGCACCAGCTCGCGGTCTTTTATTCCAAATCGCGCCGCCAGCTTAGGATGAATTTCCAACAACGGCTCGGGATATTGCTGCACCAGTTTGCCGATGCGACGCGTCTGCGTGCCGCTTAAATACTGGGAGACCACGCGTCCAGTCGTGAGAATGACCGGGAACTCCTCGTCCGCAATCTCTCCTGGGTCGCGGTAGGCCACGCCGTGAAAATGCGCACGCCCGTCCGGTGTCTTGAACTCGTGATTCTCCCACAAACGCGGCGTGCCCGGATGATCCTCCGAAGGGCACGGCCAGAACACGCCCATGTTCTTCTCTATCTTTTCGTAAGTGATGCCGTAGTAGTCGGCGGTGCCGCCTTTGGAAGCCACTCGCAGTTCATTAAAAACATCCTCCGCAGTGGCAAAGGAAAACTGCTTCTCCGCTCCGAGTCTGCGTGCCAGCTCCAGCAGAATGCTCGTATCCGCGCGAGCGTTACCCGGAGGATTCACCGCTTTGCGGATTCGCACCACGCGACCCTCGGCGGTTGTCACCGTGCCTTCTTCTTCTTCATGCAAAGAGCCCGGAAGAATGACATCCGCATGCCTTGCGGTTTCATTCAGGAAAAAATCAATAGCCACATAGAACTCCAGCTTTTCCAGCGCCTCGCGCACCATGTGGTTGTTCGGCAATGAAACCAGCGGATTGAAACAGATGCTCAGCAGGCCTTTGACTTCGCCACGATGAATCGCTTCCAGCAATTCGTAAGCGGTAAGGCCTTTGCCCGGGAGTTCCTGCTCATCGATGCCCCACACCGAGCTGATGTATTTGCGGTGCTCCGGATTCTCAATATCGCGGTTGCCAGGCAACTGATCGCACTTGTGTCCGTGCTCGCGCCCGCCCTGTCCATTACCCTGTCCCGTGATGGTCGCGTAGCCGCAGTAGGGCCTGCCAATACGCCCGGTCGCCAGAACCAGATTGATGCATGCCAGAACGTTCTCGACTCCTTTGCTTTGGTGTTCGATGCCGCGCGCATGCAGCAGAAAACTTGTCTTCGCAGGCCCCCACCATTGCGCTGCCAGAAGTATCTTTTCGCGCGCGATCCCCGTGGTCTTCTCAGCCCAGTCCAGATCGTAATCCTTGACCGCTTCTTTGGCCTTTTCAAAATCTGTGGTGTGGTTCGCTATGAAATCGTGGTCGAGCCAATCGTGTTTGATGAGTTGATGCAGGATCGCGCCGTAGAGCGCGGAGTCGCGCCCTGGCCGGATGGGCAGGTGCAGGTCCGCCGTGCGCGCAATGGGCGTAAGCCGGGGATCGACGACGATGAGTTTCGCTCCGTTATCCCGTGCCTGCCATATCCAATGCGTGAGCGTGGGAAATGTCTCACTCACATTGGTGCCGCAGATCATCACCACTTCCGCATGGGCAAGATCGGAATAGTTGTTGGAAGCGCGGTCCAGGCCGAATGCCTTTTTATTTCCCGCACCTGCACTCACCATGCAAAGTCGCCCGTTGTAATCGAGGTTCCTGGTCTTCAATGCAACGCGGGCAAACTTTCCTACGAGATAGCTTTTCTCATTCGTCAACGACACGCCGGAGAGCATCGAGAAAGCATCGGGTCCATGCTGTGTCTGGATGCGCCGAATCTCGCTCACCACTCGATCCATCGCAGCATCCCACCCGATGTTGCGAAAGCCGACGCCGTCGGCGCGTTCCATGGGTTCCAGCAGCCGGTCTGGATGGTTGTTTTGCAGATAGCGCTGAACTCCTTTGGGGCATAGTCGGCCTTCATTAAAAGGAAACTCCTCCCACGGCTCGAAGCCCACTACGCGATTGTCTTTCACCAGCAATTGAATCCCGCATTGCATCCCGCAGAAACAGCAGTGCGTCTTGACCACGCGGTCCGGATCGTCGCGTCCGGGGAAACCTTCCTTCGGCGGGAAATTTAGCGAAGGCCCGAACTGGGCGATGATTTCTTCTGCGGGGATGGGCAATCTGGCCATGATGTTCTATCCGAATAGCGCCCCGGATTTTTCCCGAGCTTTGAGATGAGCCTGTGCGATGAGTGCGCGTTTGCCCTGTGGGCTGTAATCAAGATGCGAAGAGCCGTCCCGACGATGGAAGTGGAAATCCAATTCGCTGGTCACGTCTTTGAGATCATTCACCTGCATCTGCGAAGTAAACGGTTCGTGCGTATGCGGACAGACAGCCTGCGGACCTTCCGCGCCCGCTTTGCGGTAAATGGCGATGCCCAGTTGCGCAGGCCGCTGGATGATGTGGTAGAATTTTCCAAACGGCATCCAGATCAGAAAAAGTATCACCGTGATCGCATGCGTAATCGCCATGAACTGATGCGCGCGTCCCTCCATAAAACGATAGTCCAGGCTGATGCCAAGTCCGGTAACTGAGATCGCAAGCAGCAGAAGCAGCGGCATCCAATCACCTTCGAATGTTTGAACTGCAATCTGGCCTGCATTAGTAAGCCGACGGCGGATGAGCAGCATCACGCCTGCGATCACTAGAATGGCAGACCAGTTGAGCGCGTTGAAAATCGCTTCCGCAATCCACGTATGCAGAGGGAACTCCATGACTTTGAAACCGAAAGTATAAATCTCGTAGGTGTCGATGCCGCCGGGTTTCAAACCGAAATGAATCCAGCCGAAGACCAGTGGGAAGGTGACCGCGAACGCCAGCAGACATCCCCATGCCATGAGCATGTGCCCGTAGCCCGGAGTCTTGCCGCGATTGCGGATGAATTTCTGCCCAAGAAACTGCACGAAGAAATGACTGACCAATTCCCATCCGTAAGCAAATGTGCGTCCATTAAAAAACAACTGCCACCCGCGCGCGAAATACCGCCAGGTGGGCGGGCGCTGCAACCACACCGAGTAGCGATAGACCACGCCGAAACACGCAAAGATGCATCCGAACAAATAGGCAACCAGAGCCGGATCGAAGTTGCCCAGATTCCGCGACCCGATGACGATGCTCACGATCAAAGCCAGGGTCGCTGCTGTTGCGATTGCCACCGCCCGGAGATTGAGAGTGCGAAACATAAATCAGCGGGATTTCTTTTGAAAAATTTTCAGCTTTGTTCCCCGCATAAAGCGGTCGTTCTTTTCCAGAAGCACCATAAGCGTGTCGTGCATGGGACAGGGATTCCCCGTGCCACAATAGTTGGGACCGAACGGACACGGCGTGGAGGTGTCCGTTTGCTCAAAGAGCGAAGCAATGTCCATGAGGCAGATGTCGTCGGCGGATTTCGCCAGCGTATATCCCCCACCCGGACCCGGAATGCCGCTGACCAGCCCGGCGGTGGATAATTGCGTGAGCAGCTTCGCAGTGAGCGACTGAGAGATATTGCGCGCCTGGGCGATCTCGGCGGAGCCAACGCGACGGTCGGGATCGGTGGCAAGGTAGCTCATCACCGCAATGGCATTGGTGGTGGTTTTGCCGTAGATGAACATGCCGGGGAAAGTAAGGGAACTACGCCACGGCAGACATAGCTTGTGCAGCAGGAAAAAGCACGGCGTTTTCCAGATGAATATGCCGGTGCATATCCTCTTCGAGTTCCTGCAAGCCGGAGAACAGCGCGCGGTAGGTGTTGCATGCATCCTGCGGCGGTTGGAAATCGTGCGTGAGCGAGCGCAGGCGTTCCAGCGCGGTGCCAGCGTCCTCGTGCTCATGAATCATGCACGCGATGGGGCCATCCAACGCCATGCTCGTGGCCTCGCTCTCCATGGATTTGATCGCGGGGAAAAGTATCTGCTCTTCCTTCATCATGTGGCTGAACAGCTCCTGCTCCAATCCGCAGAATACTTCAAACACCTCGACCAAAGATGGAGTGTGACCTCCATGCACATCGGCCACGCGGCGCGACATGGCGTGGAGACGCGGAAGTTCATTGCGAAGATGGCAGTGATGGGTCTCCACGATGTAATCGCACAGCTCTGTGGGCGGCAGCGACGCAGGGTTGAAATCCGGCTCGTTGCCAACGATCGACTCAGCATCCAGTTGTGCGATGACAAGCTCGGGATCGATATTTTTCCTTTCACAGGCTTGTTGCAGAGTGCGTGCGCCCTGGCAGCAGAAATCGATGTTGAGTGCCTGGAAAATGCGGGAACGTCCGGGGCGTTCCGCGACAAGCTCACCGACTGTGCGGTTGCGAAGAGGGGTGCCGACGGGTGAAGAGATGGGAAGTGCATGGCTCATATCGAAGAGCAGAATGGCAAGAAAAAAGTCCCGCATCAAGAACAAAAGATAAAAATATCTTTTTTAAAGCAGCGCAGTACTTTCAATCCCTACGTGGCTTCGGATACAGGTGGGCAGAGCCGTTTCATCTGAGCAGTCCTTGGAAAGGCACCGAGACGGAGCCGTGGAAATCAACCAGGCATCCGAAACCCGATGCGATAGATAATCGATATGAATATTTAAAAGGAAAGCCAGGAACTGCTGGACCGAGTAAGCCTGCGTTGATTGCGAGAGGATGAAAGAGCGCGCTTCGACCAATTACTTGAAACCGAGCATTACTTGAAAAGTTCACGACTTGGAGGTCGCCATGTACGTTATGTGGCTGAAGCCGAGGGACGATGGGTGGCAATTTTGAGTTTTAGTGGTGCGGCTCCTCATTTGGCAGCACGGGAGACGTGGCTTGGATGGAGCCCCAAGCAGCGGGCAAGGCGTTTGGGGTTGGTCATCAACAACAGTCGGTATTTACTTGTTGTGGAGCGGGAACGTCATCCCAATATATCAAACCCTTGCTTGTCGGGATGAAGCTGGAAGGTTCGCTCCTTACGCGACGCCATGCATTGCCAGCTCTGGCGTCAAATCTCGGTTGTCAAAATTAAAGCTTGATCAGCGGGACAAAATATATTCAATACGAGAACCATTATGAAATCCCTATTCGCCTCCCTCGCTCTTCTGGTTCTCGCTGGTGTTTCCACGGCTTCCGCATGGTCCGGAGGACCCTGGAGCAACGGTGGCGTCCTCCCAACAGGCGCAAATGGACGGTATCAAGCCGTGATATCGGGCAAAAATATGATTGGCATTTTGGAGTTCAGTTACACAAACGCTCCGGCAGCGGACAACGTCATCACTGCGGGCAGTGCTTTGGTGTTTTACGAGGGCTTTACTTACCGCTCCACAAACGGTGCGTTCGTCGATGAAGGCAGTCGTTCTGTTACGGGAATAATCGTGGAGGATAACGGTGCAGTCGGATCGTTTGGTGATATGCATGGCTACTACACGGCCAAGATCACCAGCACGGGCGCGGCCTATACATTTAACGGCGAAGGCGAGATGCTTTTCTTTGTAGGTACTGAGCCACAAGACCCTGCAGTGCCAGACGGTCCTACTGTTGATGTTTACGAGCGCGCGCCTTTCGACATTCGTGGCTCGCGGACTTCCATCACCATGGTAGCTCAGACCGAGTCTGCCACCTAGCCCAGGTCCGTAGATACTCTTATTTCAATATGGCTCCCGGAACTCGTGTCCGGGAGCCATTTTTTCTGTCACCTACCTTATGGAAAAAATCCTCGTCATTCTCAATCGCTTTGCCAAAGGCGAAAAGGCAAGTCGGACAGAAACTGAAATCCGGGCGTTATCCACCCGCATCGTTCTGCGCGTCACCGATGGGCCGGGCGATGCGGAAGCCATGGCGGAACGAGCAGTCGAGCAGGGATACAAGACGGTGGTTGCTGCAGGCGGCGATGGCACCATCAATCAAGTGGTGAATGGCATCGCGGGTGCGGAGGTCTCATTGGGGCTGTTGCCTGTGGGAACCATGAATGTTTTCAGCACGGAACTGGGCATCCCCTCCCAAATCAAAAAGGCTTGGGCGGTGATTGAAGCTGCTCACACACGCGAGATCGATCTGGCTTGTGCCAACGATCAATACTTCGTGCAGCTCGCAGGAGTCGGGCTGGATGCGCAAATCGTGCAGGAGACCGACTATCGTTTTAGAAAAAACTTCGGGCCTGTGAGCTATCTGGTTTCCGCCGCGCAGATTGCCGTGCGCAAGCCTCCACGCATCCGGGTATCAGCTCATGGTTTGGGAGAGGAGCAAGGCTGTTTTGTGCTCGTAGGGAACGGACGCTACTATGGCGGACCGTTTGTTATTTTTAAAAACGCCTGCTACGATGATGGGCTGCTGGACGTGCTGATTTTTAAGAACTTGGGCTACATCGACATCATCCGTTACTTGCAAGGCATCGTGTTTGGCACTCATTTGGAGATGAAAGACATCACGTATTTTCAGGCCCGTTCATTACGGGTAGAAAGCAGCGACCCCGTGCCGGTGGAAGTGGATGGCGAGGTGATCGGAGTAGTGCCGATGGAATTCACCATCGCTAACAAACCGTTACGGGTGATCGTTCCAAAGAAATAGAATGTCTCGCCAGTTGCGTAACATTCATTCAGAAGTCAAACTGTTGTGAGAACCACTGTTTTTATTTCAAACGGTTCGAACCTTATGCGGAAACTTTTTGTTTTGTTCAAGTGTATCGATGCGAGCCGATGCTCCAACAGGTCGGTTTCGTGAACACTTCCAAGTGGCCAGTGGCTGGCTATCTCAGCAGATACAGGCTGCGTGCTCACATTGCACAGCCGAAGAACCATATCTTCCCCGCTTTCCGCTTGTTTGAGCGCGACAAGCTCGATGGCGAGATGGTCTATCTCGATAAACGAACCACACTCAATCGCTGCTTCGCCGACTTGCTGCTGGAGCAGTGGCGTGTTGAAAATCCGTGCTCGCGCCGTCAATTCCGCTTCGCCTATCGCTCCATCATGTGGTTGCACTGCATAGCGAAAAACATGCTGCCCCAAGTCACCATAATCAGCGACCGCTGACTGGCCTGGAGTTCCAGCATCATCGACGGTGATCACCGCGCAGCTGGGATGCGGGACGCTGCGAAGTGCGGTCATCTCAATCTGACCGTGTTTGACCCGGAACCCGTATTTGCAGTCGTTGTAGAATGCGAGGCCGACGCCCGGTTCACTTAAATCCAGCCATTGCTGGACGGGAACTTCAAACTGAGCTTTCTGGATTGAATTATCTTCCCGTGTGGAGCGACGCAGCGACCCGAAAGGAATTTCAAATCGGGCATTATCGGCGGTGATCACGGTCGGGAAAATCACTTTCAACATGTGCGCTGTTTCGTGCCAGTCAACCCGGGTGTCGAAAACCAGTTGGTCGCAACCGGCCTGGAGTTGAATGGTTTGCTCAATGGTGGACTGCCCAATGCGGTAGGTCTGATGGATCGTGGCATTTGGCCCCTCGACACAATATTCTGACGACACAAGAGCTGGGTAGGCTGGTGGTTCCTCCATGAACCGCCAGACGTTTTTGCGTGGGATGTCCGCGTCAAAATCCCAGGCATCGCCTTTGTCAGGAAACACCACCAGTCGGTTGCATGTGGTGTCGGCACGCACCAGATCGCGGCTTGTGCGCTTGTCGAAGAGCGAGGCGATGGAGCCATCGGCAGCAAACATCACGCGAAGCAGTCCGTTTTCCAAAACATCATTGCCCGCTCGCAATAAGCCTTCCACCGGCGTGGCCTCTTCCGGAATGCGGCTATAGGCCATTCCGGGGGTGGTGACACGATGCCACTGTCCGTCGCACTGCAACCATTCTGTCCGTGCATGCGTGAGAATGTTAAATACAGCCGCTAGGGGATCTCCGGAGAAGTGTCTGGCCAGAACTTTGCTGGCCTTGGTTCGCAGCACCTCGAGTTGTTGTAGAAGAACGACATAGCGGGCAGACGATTCGTCATACACCCGTCGGATCGAGGAGCCGGGCAGGATGTCGTGAAACTGATACAGCAAGACCTCTTTCCAGATGTCGTCCAGTTCTCGCTTGGGATAGGCATAATCGCTGAGGTTTGCAGCAAGGATGGAGAGCGCTTCCACATCCCTCAGTGCGATCTCGCACTGCCGATTGTTCTTCTTGGCAAGAGCTTGAGTCGTGAGCGTGCCCTGGTGCTTTTCCAGATACAACTCGCCTTTCCAGCGTGGGAATTTATCCGCATCCTTTTTCCATTCAGCGAAAAATTCCGGCGTCCGGCTGATCCGCACCCGAGGCAATGACTCGAATGCCGCCAGACGCCTCAATCTTTCGAGATGTTCGATGCCAGGTCCCGCTCCACCGTCGCCAATGCCGTAGCACATGAGCGCGTGCCCGGAGACATCGCGCTGGGCGTATTCATCGCGAATCTTTTTCAAGGACCTCGGTGCAGCAGGGCCGTTGTATGTCTCCTCGGGCAACATGTGCGTGAGAATGCTGGTGCCGTCGATGCCTTCCCAATGAAAGGAATGATGCGGAAATCGATTAATCATATTCCACGAGAGCTTTTGCGTCATGAAGACGTCGTGGCCGCTATTGGCAAGAATCTGTGGGAGCTGGCCGTTGTAGCCGAACACATCCGGTTGCCAGCACTCCGTCGGCGCGTAGCCAAATTCATCCTGGAAAAACCGAGCACCATAGAGCACTTGTCGCACCAGGGATTCTCCATTGGGAATATTGCAATCGGGTTCCACCCAGAACCGGCCTTGTATCTCCACGACTCCGTCCTTCACCGCCCGGCGGATGCGCTCGTAGAATTCTGGGTCGCGCTCCTTGATCCATGCGTAAAGCTGCGGCTGACTCATGCCCAGGATGTGCTCGGGATAAAGTTTCTGGTTGGCGAGCGCTGTGGCGAACGTCCGGATACCTTTGCGGATGGTTTCCCGGATCGGCCACAACCATGCCAGGTCGAGATGTGCATGGCCCACGGCCCAGATGTTGAGAGAATCCGTGTGATCCGAGGGGGTAAAAAAATGCGCCAGAAACTTCCGTGCCCGGTCCACACACTTGGGTTCAAGCGCGTCCTCCAGCATCTTGCAGACTTCACCCAACGCCGTGGACACCTTGTCGCAGAGAGCTTGATCGTCGGCCAGTTCCACCAACACATCGCAGAGCACTTCGAAGTCGTAATACAAAGCACGAAGGTCCTCACGCATCTCGCACACTTCCGCATGCACGATGCGCCCCTGGCCCTGCCACCCGCCGAATAAGTCATTGCACGCCGCATCGCCCCAGAATTCCACCCGCCCGGTGGCGATCATCTCTTTGGGCAATGGGAACTCGACTTTGCCAGGTTCACCATGGCAGCGGGCAAATTCCGAAGTGACGTTGGTCAGCGCGCGTAGCGGGGTTCCCTCATTATCCACAAGGAGAATCTCCCCGTTCACATCGATTCTGGCTGAAAGAGGTCGGTGAGGTTGAGAGGGAATAGTCGCCTGAAAATGAAACCACGCGCAGTCGAAAGGTGCACTGCCCCAGGTATCGCCCACGGCCACATTTGTGGGAGCGCTGTCCAGGCGATCCTGGAAAAGGACCGGTTCTGCTGTGACACGACATGTCATTTCCAATGGAACTAGAGGCGTGAGGATCGCGTCCCGGATCCGGTCGCGCATGGAAATGAAGTGAGTAACGGAATGAGCTAAAGTGAACATCGTAAACTTGGACACCGTAAACGTTTGCGATGGGCATACAAGCTGATTTCTATCGATTTTTCCGGCTCAGTTCCCCATATTTTCATCCCATGCGGCGCAAGGGATTACGCAACTCCAACCCAGAGAAGGTCACACTCAGGCACATCGCCGAGCTGGCAGGCACCACCATGGCCACCGTCTCCCGCGCTCTAGGCGGGAAGCCGGGCATTTCCCCTGCGTTTCGTCAAAGCATCGTGGAGCTGGCCAAACAGCATGGATATATCCCCAATCAGCTCGCCAGAAATATGGTGAGCGGTTCGAGCACATTTGTCGGCTTCCTGGCGTCTGACCTCAACAACCCATTTTACGTAGCCGTGTTCCGCATATTGGAAAGTATGTGCCGCAAAGAGGGTCTCTCCTTGCTCATCGCAGACTCCGAACGAGACGCAGCTTTGGAGTGCCAGCATATAACCCAGTTCCTGCGGATGAACGTGCGCGGCATAGTTTTCTTCCCGGTCTCCGACTGGGATTCGACAGCATCCACCGAGCATCTCGAGATCGTCAGAAAACGTCGGCTGCCCGCCGTGGCGCTGGGGAATGTGCATGAACCCGGCATCTCCACAGTGGTGACCGAGGAATGGCGCGCCGCCACAGCCTTGGTATCTGAGCTAAAAAGACTCGGGCATCGCCGGTTTCTTCTGGTCTGTGGTGCCCGCGAAGGCAACGTCCCTGCGCGGATGCGTCGAAGCGCCATTACCTCCATCGTTCCGGAGACGATGATAGAGGTGATAGACTCGGGGGAACCTGGGTGGGAAACGCAGGTGCTCCACAGAGTCTCGGGAGTCGGTGAGCGCCCCACTGCCGTCATCGCGGTAAGCGATCACCTCGCGCTGCACATTTACCGTCCGTTATTGCAGGCCGGTATTCGGGTGCCGGAAGATGTATCTGTGGCGGCATTTGGCAGCAATGTCTGGGCACCGCATATCTTTCCTTCGCTCTCGCTCAGCGAGCCGAATGCTGAAGAACAAGCGAAGGTGGCTTTCACGATACTAACAGAAAAAATGTCCCGCCCGGACACACCGGATCAGCACATAGTTGTTCCTCAGACTTTTCATCTTCGCGACAGCGTTGCTCCACCGGACACTGAATCAAATGGAGAAATCTCGCCGATGGTTCCGCGTCAGGGAGTGGTCTCAAGCATCAAAGAATAAATCATCACACCTGCGGGCGCGGTCACGCAGAAGTCCGAGCGGTTGTGCCTCTTGAGGTTCGCCATGCATGCCAGCTCACTCTGTGGGAAATGTCCAGGTTCCGAGGCTTTTTTCGGGTTTGTCCTTGCCCCATCG
>CBDUBV010000019.1:0-33462 GCA_965365475.1 uncultured Chthoniobacteraceae bacterium
TGCGCAAACTGAGACAAGTTCGCTTCTCCTTGTCCTTCAAAACTTTGTAACTTTAACCCTTGACACGAGTTTTTCAGAAAAGTCCGTGCATATGAGCAGCGAGTGACACGTTTTCTGATTTTGCGCTCAGAATTTAATTATATTACCATTAAAATTTGAATGGTTATGAAAAGCGAACACATTGCTTGCCCCACTCTCGTTGCGAAACGGAGTCCTAGACAACAGCACAGGAAAAGGGGAGATTTTGCTTCCGCTGAGCAACTCCTGGGCTTGCGGATCTGCGAGCTATATCCGAGTGACACTTAAATAACTTGCCCAACCCTTGATCGCCTCACCAAACGGACAAGGCGCAGGTCCTAGTTCGGCTGGTCCATGCCGAGCGGCAGTCCCGGAACCACTTGCACTGCCTGGACGCGAGAGTTTGCAGGATGCTCCTGCGGGGTCAACTCCAGATCGATCGTCCTGCCATGCCTCCACACTGTCACCGGCACCTGATCGCCTGCTGTTAGAAAAAAAGATGCTTCAAATACATCCTCCGGAAATTGAATTTTTGTGCGGCCCACACGCAGCAATACATCGCCTTCCTGCAGGCCCGCCGCTTCAGCCGCTGTGCCGGAAGCCATTTGCGCCACCCGCGCTATAGAACCCGCTTCCGACACGGGTGCCGGCTCGACAACTACACCGATCCAGCCGTGCCGGATGTCGCCGAAGCGTACATAGTTTGCGCGGACTTTTTCAGCAGCCTCAATCGGCAGGGCGAAACATCCCGCGCCATTATCCAGGCTGCTGATGAGTATGCCCACTACTTCTCCGCGCAGATTGAGCAAAGGCGCACCGCCTTGACCCCGTTGCACCGCGACATTTGCTCGTATGTGGCGCGTGGAGAAAAATTTGCCCTGATGCTTTATATCAAAACCTGCTACCAATCCGAAGTTGCACGCCACTGGCAGGTCCATCGGGTAACCCACTGTCATCACCGGGGTGGAAGGCTCAAGAGTTTCGCTCCGGCCCAGCGGCAGGAAAGGCGTCTTCGTGGCTTCTACTTTTAATATAGCGATACCACTGCGAGCATCGGCGATGAGCCGCTTCGCGGTGTAGCGACGGTCGCCCATGGTCACGGTGATGCCATCGGCTTCGCCTCCGACGGAATAGGCAGTATAAAGTGTGCCCACAGGATCAACGAAAAACCCCGTGCCAGAAAGCGCTCCGTGTTCATCGGTCGCCGCAATCTTGACGACAGCCGGGTGGCTGCGCTCGAAGACACTTTTGAGTTCCGTGCCGATCCGGTCCGCGATGTCATCGGCGGCCGACGTCGAGGCAATTGCCAGTGCGCCAAGCAGACCGGCAAGTCCGAAAGCGCATGCTTTGCGACTAGAAACTGAACGATCCTTCATAGCTCACAGGCCGGACATCAAGCACATACCGCGGAGTTTCGGAAGCAGTGTAAACTCTTTGCTGCACGCCGGGCGGTGGCAACTCAGGCAGATGATTCCACAGCTCGATCCGTTCTGCGGAAGGTTTCAACTCGGCAAGTTCTGCTCGAGAGCTTTCCGAAGAAGTGCGATGTTCGCTGGAGACAATGGCAATGAGGAGCGCTGCAAATATGCACGATGCGGTGGCGTAAGCCGCACGGGGCACAGCAAATTCGCCAAAGAAGTTCTCCACCCGGTCCATGCAAATTCTCCACAATGGCCGCTTCAATAATTCTGCGCGTTGGCGTCGGTGGAACTCCGTAAGAAAATTATCGAAGTATCCCGGCGGCGGCTGCTCATGGCGTTTGAGCCTCAGCAAGGTGGAGATATCTTTTTCAGTTAATGGCATCGGCTGGTTTTTCTAACGTAGGATCATATCGCATGCACGTGCATGTGGCGCGAGTTTTTTTGAATGAATGCAGGCACCCGACCACAACTCATCGCTTGCGAAATTCCTCCAAGTAATTTTGTAACTGGCGATGTGCATAAAAAAGTCTGGACCGGACGGTGCCTTCCGATATGCCCAGGATCTTCCCGATCTCAGCATGCGGAAGTCCTTGAACATCAAAGAGAGTCACCACGGTTCTATGCTCTACTGACAGTTTCTGCATGACCTCGTTCAATCTTTGTTGCAGCTCTCCCAGATCGGCTTCGCGCACCGGATCGCTGCCGGAGGTCAGTTCCAGAAACTCCTTGTCGTTCTGGATGTTGCTGTCCACGTCATCGAGGCTCATGTGTCTGCGTTTGCCGCGACGCTTGAGGAAATTGATCGTCATGTTCACTGCGATGGTGTGAATCCACGTGTAGAAGCTGGACTTCTTGCGGAACCCGCCGATGGAGCGGTAAGCTTTGGCAAAGACATCCTGCAACAAGTCGTTGGTATCCTCGTGATTGGAGGTCATGTTATAGACCAATCCGTAGAGACGCGGGGAATATTTGATTACGAGATGATCATAAGCGGAAGAGTCGCCTTGCTGGGTTTGTTCCACCCACAGATCGTCTTCGGAATTGTCGGGAGATGCCTCGCTCATTGTTCAGTCCGCGAACATTACCGTGACTGGGAGCCGAAAAGAAGCATCCATTTGGCGGAGAAAATGCCTCTGGAAAAATTACCGCCGCCCGGCAATCCGAAACTCGCACTTCAGTTGGAACTTAATCGGTAAAACATCCGTTCCACCCCGGGCACAGCATCAGTATAAGTAAGGATGGACCCATCCCCTTCCAGCGTATCAGCAAGATTTTGCCAGGCTACCATGTCTGGCGAGCGGCGCACTTGAAAGCTCTGCCCGTCGAGCGATTGATACGTGAGGGCAAAAGCCGGGGTTGCCGGAAGATACTGGCAGCGGGTGATCACCATGCCCTCGCCCATGGACGAATAGCTCAGATTGTCCAGATACAGTTCTGCCGCCCGGTTGGACGCAGATGTGCTGCGATCGCGGCTTGCGATGCCGAAACCTGCAATGGCACCGGCAACCAACCCCGCGCGGGTCACCATGGTTGAGACCACGATGTTTCCATCGAGTCTGGCAGTGAAGGTGCCATCCGCTCGCCAGATGTATTCAAATGTGTGGGGCGTCCCACTACTTATCGTGCCCGCATGAAGTAGGCCACCGCCCGCATCCGTGCCCGGCGTCGCCCCGGCAATCACTTGCAATCGAAATACACCTGGAGTCGTGTGCTCACGGATGCGGAACCCGACCATGAATTGGGGACCAAAGGCTCCCGAGATGGATGGCAGATGGCCAAAATACGAATCATCGTTTGCAGTGACGTTGGGTATCTCGCGGATGATGAAAGTGCCGCTTGCCCGAAGCGTATCAGTAGCAGTGAAATTATAATTTTTGGCCATGTCCAGATAGTAGCTATAGGCGTTGCCGCGATCGAGAACTCCGCCTATTTCTCCGATAGCACCACCAGCGTAATTGGTGGGTGAAAAGCCGTAGTCATCGATACCATCGCGATTTCCTTGACCGGTCCATTGCGGGTCGCTGGCGAAGTCTGCATTTTGCTGAATCGAACCGATCTTGCTGGTGGGCACGGGTGCTGGCTCGCTGACTTTTTCCATTATAAAATACATGTCGCGGTAAGTGTCCACATCGGGATAGCCGAGCGTGCCGGGCTGGACATGGAGCCGAGCGTTCCAGTCAGGATTGCCATTAGCGTCGGTGGGGAATTCTGCCGCAAAGCGCCCTTCGGCAAGGTCCTGCGGGTCGTTGACATCGCGGATAAATACTTTCTCCCGATCCAGAGACGCGCCATCCCGCCGAATCATGTGTCCGGAAGGAAACGGGTCGGTCAGATTCCCCTCAGGCAGGATGTTTTTGTTGGAGAGAGGGATATTGCGGTTCACGCTGCCGCCGTTGCCGTCCGAAGGCGCTGGCTCGTCGAATAGGAAAAGGAATGCGTAAGTGGAGTTGGGTTCAAGCTGCCACTGATCTTCTCCAGAGAGTTCCCAGCGCATGTAGTCGTTTTCCACCAGATTTGCGGGGACAATGCCGCCGCGCGCGACTGCCACATGCGTGTAGGTTTCGCCTTGAAGATAGTCATCGCTGTAGAACATAACCGGCCACCGGTAGCGGTTATTCAGATCGTTCGGATCGTTGGGCCACTCTGCTGCGTAGGTGGACCATTGGGGATTGGTGCAGAGGCCAGCTGTGGTGCCGCCCGCTCCATTCCAGTAGGATGTCCCATTGGGCGAGGTTGCGGATGCTTGTGCGGCATTAATGTATTTGGTGGTCCCATTGTTGTTTACCACAGGTGAGCCGGTCACTTTCATAAGTTGCAGTGACACTTTGGCGTTTGCCGGGTTGCCACCACCGTCCACATTTACCGGCTGCAATCTGACGGTGATCGCTCGCATTTTGAAGCCTTCCGGGCCCGTGGTGAAAGTCTGTCCCAAGTCTCTGTCGCGGTAGTAATACTTCCCGTGAACACCGCCGTTGGATGCGCCTTTTTTATAGACCCAATGGTCCGTCTTCGTGGGAGCACCCGCGCGCGGAGCGTAATATCGCATGCTGGTGGGTCCGGATTCATCCCGCTCGGTTTGCTGGATTACCACGCCCGCTCCGGAGGGAGGGCCAGAGACTTTCGTTACTGTCAAGCCAGCCAGAGCGCTGGCGCTTGTCAAGCATAGGATCGCGCATGAGCGCCCGAGTGTGGCAGAAATGACGTGGGTGGGGGGGAAATGTGTCATGGAAGAAAGAATGGATGGAACTATGGCTGATACGAAAAAGGCACCCGCGTATGCCGGTGCCCATTCGTGAGATGAATAAATTATGTAAGAGGGCAATGATCGGAGGCTACGAGCGGCGACGACGAAACGCTAAAAGTCCAAGGCTTCCCAATCCCAGCAGGGCGATTGCGCCTGGCTCTGGGACAACTACAAAATTATCTGCCGCCGCACCACCTTTTAACGTGCTGTCGAGTCCAACTCCGAATCCGGCATAGAGCGATGTGGTCCCGCCAATGCTGTTGTTAGTGACTGCGGTGGGTGCGATGGAAGCGATGACAGTAGAGCTGCCCTGAAGCGTGATCGATGCAGACACCGTGAAATTATTCGTGCTGTTCTGAGTGAGGCTAAGGTTCAGAGTGTACCATGTACTATCGGCCGTGGTGAATTTGGTGGAACTTAAAAGCTCGCCGGTGCCGCTATCGTTCATGCGGATACGCAACCGTGCGTCGCCGCTCGCCCCGCCCACTTCGCTTTGCACTCCCTTTACCGTGACATCAAAGCCGTTGAAGGAATTGGAAAACGTGGTGGCGGAATCCGAGATGCCCAGCAAGCCTACGCTCGCGTTGTTTTGTGTGGAGGCATTTGCTGTCGTGAGGAAATCGACGGACATATTGAATGTAGTAAAGCCGTTGAACGTGCCGATGGATGTCTTATGTGTCGCGCTACTCACCCGGCTCGCTTCAGCTGTGCCATTGAGCCTCTCGTTTGTGGCATCGTAAGTAAATGCACGACGATTGGACCCTCCTGTAGGCGTGTTGTAGTTGCCAAGCGTGTTGGTCGAGAAATTGTCCGACAGGATTTGTCCCTGGCTTGGAAGTGTGAATGCAGCGAGTAGAGCCAGGATATAGATAGATAATTTCATGTTGTGTGTAGTGGGGTAAGGGGTGAGGTTGGAACGCGTCGTAGTAGCCGCGTAAACAAAGAATTCGATCTAAAGCGGAGCGGGTCAAGATTTAAAGAAAATGTTTGCCGGTTTTCTATTGAGTCCTGTCTCATCGTGAACATAAATCCCCGACGCTGACCGGTCTGCGTTCCCGTATTTTCGCCGAATCAAAGCAAAATCCCATACCGGCACTGATCGGCACAGTGACTTCTCCACGACAAATTTCTGGCGGAGAGACCAATGGCAGGCACTCAGCTTGAAGCACCACGGGAACCCAGGGGAACTCGAGCACAGCCGGCAGAGGTAGCGCGGCGGCAAGCTGCAGCACGGCGAGCGGGCAACCGCTGTGCGGAACCAGAGGAGTGCGGTAAGCCTGCGCCAGATGCGCCAGAGCAAGTGCGCCTGTAATTCCTCCACACCACGCGATGTCCATTTGAAAATAGTCCAGCACCCCGGCTTCGAGAAAACCCAAAGCAGCTTCTACCGTGAATAGGTGCTCTCCAGCAGCAAGGGCGAGTGAAGTGGATTGTCGCAGAAATTTGTAGCCATCCAGATCATCCGCTGGCAGGGGCTCCTCGATCCAGGCCGGTCGCAGCGGCTCAAGTTCACGGCACATTTCCACTGCATAACGACGCGGCCATGTGGTCCAGACATCGAGTGCAAACGAACCTTCCGCCCCCACGACATCTCGCAAGGTCTCGGCAACGCGCAGATTCTCTTTCATCCCAGCGACTCCGGAGCCCGGACCATGTCGCAGAAACCATTTCTGATTTGCAAAACCTGCATCGCGGAACATCTCCGCGCGCTCCCGCAACAGTTCCGGAGCATGAGAAAGGTTCAACCCAGCCGCGCCAGCTCGCACGGTCGCGCGGGTCGGTCCACCCAGGAGCGCACAGACCGGCTGGCCATAGGCTCGCCCTCGCAAATCCCACAATGCACAGTCCACCGCACCGAGCATGGATTGCCAGTCTCCCGTCCGCCCCGCATAGGTGCGGCGATTGAGTTGATCGTAGAGCAGCGTGACAGGCAATGGATCTCGCCCGAGCAAAAACGGTGCTGCATCCTGGATCACGAGCAATGCAGCGACTGGCGTGATCGGACCAAATACCCCAGTAAGACCGACATCGGTTCCGATCTCCACATACAACCGATTCGCACGATACATCCCGGTTGATTCCTTGCGGGTGCCATCGGGCCCAGCGGTATTCCATTCCGCATACACATCACTGCACTGCGGCATGCGTGTTTCCCAGCCATAGGAATGCACGGACGCTTCCGACAACAAGCGCACGACTTCAACAGAGGTGATCTTCATGCTGACATGGAGCTTATGATGCGCTCGAGTGTGTCGTCCATCGGCCGCCAACCCCACTCCGCACGGGCTGCGGAGTCCTCAAATGTCTCGCGATCAGCATCCTGCGGCAGCGGTCCATCTTTTAAAATAATATCCGCACCGGGATGCTGAGCGAGAAGGTAATCGCGAAGTTCAGAAGCAAAAATGGACTGCCCGATTCCTGCGACGTTGTAGCATGCTGTTTTCATGTTCTCTGCCGGGGCGTTCATCAGTTCAGCGGTAGCGCGGGCTGCATCGCGCAGTGACAGCATGAGATTGCGGGAGGCCGGGAAGGCCCATGTGCTGGTATGCGGGTGGCCCGCGAGAACATCCTCGATCATTTCTGGTGCCCAATGCCACGTGGAGCGAATGCCGCGTCCGATCACTTGAGGGTAGCGAATGGCTCGAAAATCCAAGCCGAACCGGCGTCGGTACCACATGCCGAGGTGCTCACCGAATAGTTTCTGAGCACCGTAAAGAAGAGTGGGACGTTGCAGCGAATCGTCGCGCAATATTGTACCTCCCGAGGTGCCGAAAGTTCCATAGCTGCTTGCGAACACGACACGTTTTACGCCGGATTCTCTCGCGGCTTCCAGCACGTGGTATGTACCATCCACGTTTACCTTCATCGCAGTGGCGGGGTTGTTCTCCACAGATGCCGAAAGCAGCCCGCCAAGATGAAAGATTTCTTCGGGCTGAAAGTCGCGCACGGCCTGCAACACCTCGGAAGCCACCGACAGATTTCCCTGTATGGATGCGCATCCTGTCTGCATCGACGGCGCGATGTCGAAAGTCGCCACCTCGCGGTCGGTGAGTAGCCGGGTCAGCTCACGCCCAAGATGTCCGGCACCACCTGTGATGAAAGACCTCATGCTACGAGACGGCTATCAGATTCCCGAGTAGGGACCGCTCGGCGCGGACGCTCTTCGGAGTTCCTCCTGCGCAGCGCGCTGGATGACGAGTTGCGCTTTTATTTCTTCCATTTTTTTCCGGGTTAAAGGGTATCGCCAAAGCACTACAAGTCCCAACGTGAGCAGCCCGGCAGGAATCAACGAAAACATGAGCCGCATTTTAAATATGGTCTCGGCAGACTGATGCACGCCCTGCCCCGCATCGAAGCCCGACATCACCAGGACGATCCCTGCCAGCACGGGCTGCACCGTGAAGATGGTTTTCATAAGAAAAGCCGCCACCGCACCAAACATGCCTTCGCGACGCGTGCCATTATTAAGTTCATCCACATCGGTCACATCGGCGATCATGGTCGGCAGAATTGTGAACACGCTGCTGATGCCTACCGAGAAAAAGAAGGGCAGGATCAATTGGAGATAAGGATACGTGGGAGTGATCAGCACCCATTTCAGTGCCGACCCGATACACATCCAGAGGATCGCCAGCCGCAGCGCACCGTCCTTGCCCAGCTTGCGGCAGCCGTAATTAATAAGGGGCAAGGATAGAAATGCCAATAAGGTGGCGAGAGTGCCAGCGTAACCGCCCAGGGTGGCACCCGCGAGAGCATCTCCATCATAGACCCAGTAAATGGTAAGCAATAATCCGATCTGCGTGAACACACCGTTGGTGAGTGCCAGAAAAATGAATAAACCGATAATTTTTAAGAAATGAACATTTTTGGCAGTAAGCCAGATCGACTTGAGTATCCTGGGTCTCGGCTGGGATTTGGGCGGAGCAGCATAGTGCTCTTTGGTCTTGAGAAACATGAAGACCACGCACGGAATGCCTATTATGGCCGTGATAATCCCAAACCACATCATGCCGTCCACCACTGTCGTAAACATCGGTAGAAAGCAGAAGGGAAGTATCCATGGCCCGACCATGCCCAGCACCTTGTCGAAAGCCGAGCGGTAAACATACACTTGAGTACGCCCGTCGTAGGAAGAAGATAACTCAATGCCAAACGCGGAGTATGGCACGGATGAGATAGTGGTCATCAGCGTGAAAAGCAGACACGCTCCCAGCAGGTACAACGCGACACGCTGGTGGTAGTCATTATCCGCCGCCATAAATGCCTTCACTCCTTGAGTGATGGATTCGATGGGCCCGCGCGGCTTGGAGGGTGCCTTGGCAGGTGCCGCTGTCGCTGCAGGAGCTGCCCGCTCTCGGGATTCCACTTTTACCAGGCTGGCATTGGTTCTGATCGATTCATCTCGCGGAAAAAATGCGAAAATAGCTATCAGCAACAGCACCTGCGCAGTGGACCCAAACAAGATAAATGGCCTTCTCCGACCCCACGGTGTATGCGCGTTGTCCGTGATGTAGGCCATCACCGGGTCGGTGATCGCGTCCCACATCGTTTTGATGGCAAGGATAAGACCCAGAAGTATGGGGTTCATTCCCAGCGCGATGATCATCAACGCGTTGAGTGCATTGTAGAAATTGGCCGCCAGAGCGGCAGGCACGTGGCCAATAGAGAAATAAAGAATCTCCCGGACTGAAGCATCGCGCTCTTTGTTGGCTGGCGCGGGGGAACTCATGTGTCGGATGCGTAAGGATCGAATGTGTTCTGTGTGTGTCTCATTGCAGGAGGGAACGTGCGAGCCTACATCATCCACAATCCGCTGTCGGCAATAAAAGCCCACCGTGTCGTGGGAACTGTCTCACCAATGCCGACAGTGGCTTTGCTACAGACCATATTCACGAGAGATCAGTGACTTGCGCAGAGCCTTTCGTGCGCTGGTAGCGCATTGCTCCCCACAGGCTTGAGCCTAAAATAAGCACTGCGCCTACCCCAGTGCG
Organism: uncultured Chthoniobacteraceae bacterium; assembly: GCA_965365475.1. GTDB lineage: Bacteria > Verrucomicrobiota > Verrucomicrobiia > Chthoniobacterales > CAKUMP01 > CBDUBV01. Next base: position 9,675 of record CBDUBV010000019.1, read on the forward strand.
AAACGTGAGCTGCTCGCCCAGAACCACAATGCCGAGTGCCACCGCCATCGCCACATGAAAGTAATATAAAAGCGCGGTAAGAAAATGCGGGAGTATGGTCGATGCTTTTACCCAGAGATTGTGGGCTACAATCGTCCCCACAAAGGCCAGGTAGGCAAGTTGCAACCAAGTGCTCGGGGATGCATCCCAGTTGGTCCATGGCAATGCCAGTAGAAAAAGGGGAAGCGCAAACAGGTATTGACCGAAGGATCGCAGATTGGTGTGCAGATGCGCACACTCCTGGTGGAGTAGGGGCAGCAATGCATAGCTGAAAGCACTGACGATGCCCAACAAAAGTCCTAAGGTGGTTCCATCTTTCAAAGTGAAATTCGGTATCGAAAGTCCTACGCCGACAAGAGCTACCGACAGCACCACCATATCGACCGTTCGCGGACGCGTTCTGGATTTTAAACAGCCCAAAAACACTAAAAACACGCCGTAAGTCGCCATGGCTAGACTTCCTGCCGAAGCTCCGGCCAGTTTCATGCACCAGGCGTAAGTGGCCCAGTGCAAAGAAAAAGCAGTCCCAATCAGTGCCAATATCACCCACTCACGCAGCGCACAGTGCGCTAGGAGCCGAGTCTGAGATTGAAACAGCAAGCCATAGAGCATCGCCGCACCCAGGCGCACCAAGCCCAGCGTCCATACGTTGGCAGCAGTGGCATGGATCACCACGGGTACACTCGCGAACAAGATGGCAGACGTCACCCCTTCAGCAAGCCCCGGTCCGATGGACAATTTTCGCATGCCGGGATTTGGTAACGCGCGGAATTTACGTCAAGATATAATAGACTCACCGCCGCAGGGTAGCAGCGACTATTCTCTCACCGCGCGCACATCTGCTACCTTGAAATAAGAAGAACTGCCGGAACCTTCTTTGTTAATGACGCCCACCGATACCCGAACCACCTGCGACCAATCGATCGGGCGGGCAGCAGTCGGCTCCACAAACGAAGCAAACGGTACGGTAATCTCCCGCCAGTCGCCGGGTGGAACATCTACTTTCGCGACAGGAAAAACACCTTCTGAGGCCCCATCCGTGGAGGCCGCAGCGGTGCCCACATTCAATGTGACGGGTTCCTCTGTGGAGATATAAAATTGCAACGCATTATAATCAGACAGATTCTGTGGTGTTTTACTGTCGTCCCCGTAGAACTGAACTTCAAAACGACCTTGCCCTCCGGTAGGAACACGGAAAGCGCGCTTACTCAAGCGCCCTTCCATCGGAGGCAACTCGCCCCCAAGCTGCTCTTCGCCCGACCACGCTTCCTTGTGCACGCGAATTTTCCCATTCTCGGACGAGATATTTTCCACGTTGGGCCACCCCTCGGATATTTCAATCTCGGAGGCGTGTGCAGCGGCGAGGGTGATGAGTAGCAAAGGAAAGCAAAGAAATTTCATGATCGATGAGTAGTGGAATACCGCAAACAATCACTCCTAGCATCCCACACGAAAAAATCAGGATTTTTCATTAAATCCGGCTGCTGCTATCATGAATCCTGTCCCACTGGACTCATTTCAGCGGATAAGGTGCACATAGGCACTGTCCCACTCGCTTTTCTCTGCGACGTGTGCAACCAGCGTGAATTCTGCGCTATCCGGACAGCTTGGCAAATCCACAGGAAATTCAGGCCCCGCTTGATTCTTATTGGCTTCGGTCCCAGGACACTGCCAACGAGCAAGCATCGCACGCAAGCCACCGCACTCGATCCACACTTCGATGCAGGCCGGCGGCAACGGCTCCGGCCCATCGTGCAGCAGAAAGAGCCCAGCAGTAAAGGAGTCGCCAGGAGCAAAGGCAAACCGAGGCATGCGAATGCTGGCCTGAGTGGGACGCAACGCAGTGCGCACGGCATCCAGGGCAGGCCGCGCGCGTGCGGGCCAATTCACCAGACTGTTATTGGCTGCAGTCGGCCAGGGCTCATTGAAACACCAGTTGAGTGCCATGGAGCAGATAGGTTTCTGCCGACGCGCTTCTTCAAATATAAATTGATATCCCGCGCTTTGCAGTCGCGCACTATTTGCAGCCAATGCTTCCAGAGACGTTTGCGGGCCGAAGTAGTGTTCCACCTGGCTCAGCATGAGCCAGCTCTCTTTGTCGCCGTCCCATGCGCCAAATGCATGATGTGTTTCCCAACTCGTGCCTCTCTGCGGCGGCCAGTGCGCGTCCGCAGGAAGGAAGGATTGTAAAACCTCCACCGGCGAGCATGCGGGCACGCCGAACTCGGTGTAAGCGGTGGCCTGCGCAGCGGCAAACGTTTGAAAAACCTCTCGCTCACCAAAGCGGAACCGATAATCCCCATGCGCCATGCCGCTCATTGGCGAGGTCGGGAGGAAAGGAATCTCTCGCGCCATTTCATAGCAGTTTTTATCAAGCAGCCGGATTGCTTTGGTCTGCGGAGTTGCGCCCGACCATCCATTGAAAAGCTCGTTGCCGCCGCACCAGATCGCGATGCACGGGTGATGCGAAAGCCTGCGAAGAATGGCTCTCGATTCACTATCGAGCACTGCAAGGTAGTGCGAATTGTCCTCATAAGGCAGACACGCAAGCGGAAATTCCTGCCACACCAGCAATCCCATCTCATCGCACATTTCGTAGAAGGCTTCTTTCTGGATATACCCGCCACCCCAATGCCGTAGCAGGTTCATGTTGGCACCTTTCGCCAACTCCAGAAGCGGACGATAGGTGCTCTCATCTACAAGGCCTGGAAAAATTTCCGGAGGAACCCAGTTGGAGCCTTTTGCAAAAATGCGTCGGCCATTGATCTCCAGCGTGATCGGAACCGTGGGCTGGCTGATAGGCATCTCCATGCGAAACGAAGCCTGCCTGTCAAACGGCACCAAGCGCACCGATCTAAAACCCACCCTCTGCGCAAAGGTATCCGCCAAGGCACCATCCACCCACAAAGCCACTTCAAGGTGGTATCGACATTGACCTCCCTGGTCGTGCGGCCACCATAGCTCAGGTGCATGCAGAATTCCGCTCCATTGCAGCCCCGACGTCTGCTCATCGATCACAGCATCCCCGTGCGCGTTCCGTAGCGTGATATGCAGACTGCCCTGACCCGGTATGGAGCACTCCATGCGCAAAAAAAGGCGTGCGTTTCCATTTTCCAATCGATAGGAAAAATCCACTTCCCGCAGATGGCTCACTGACCGTGTCTCGAGCCATGTATCGTCCCAGATGCCAGACGGGATTAATCTCGGGTGCCAGTCCCACCCATAGCTATAAGGAGGTTTGCACGATTGATCCGCCTGCCACCGACCCACGCGAGCACCCGGCTTCATCGGCGGCGGGTCGATATGCACCTCCACGGTCGATGGCAAGCTCTCGCCTGCGCGAGCCAGACAAATCTCGACCGGGCGAAACATGCCTTCCTGCCGATGTCTTTGCCTGCCATCCACCAAAAGCGTAAATGCGTAGTCCACCCCCTGCAGCACCCACCAGACCTCTTCCCGTGCTGTACGTGCCAGCTCAGGCACGGATGCCCGGTACACCCAGCTCACCGACTCCATCCAGTCGAACATTCGGTGGTTATCGTTTTCCCAATATTCTGGCCAGCCTTCAGCAGCCGCCCAATCGAGTTGCACGGCGCCGGGCACAGTGGCATGCACCCACCGGGAAGGAGAAACTGCTGGCGAGTAATGCCGGAGTTCCCAAGCGCGAAATGGAGACCGGGCTCTGGACGGAAATGCAACAGCAGACATGGTCGCTGTTTAGCATTGCGCACCGCGAAGACAATAAGGAATGAGTCGATGGCACCCTGGTGGTGCACCAGCAGCATTAGCTGTTCGACAAGCTCCGGCCACCAGTGCCCCGATCCCGCAATGACTCGGGTCACTGCGCAGCCTTGCTACTTTTGGGTGCGATCAGGTCCCCATTCAGCAGAATGTTTACCGGATTCTGGGGCACCCCGTACTCGTAGCGCGCCCATTGACCGACTATCTGATCCACGGCTATTGCACCGAGGTCCTCGAATCTTTGGTTTATGCACGGTGGCCGATTTCTGGTCTTCCCAGGGTACCAATCCATATCGAAATACAACACGTCCTTCAGCCCGCGACTGCCTTGGCTCGTCAGTGCTTCCATGATCCACGGGTCCAGGCCCAACACCGCATCGAGCCGATGTCGGGCGACCCACTCACAGGCCGGTTGGAACCACTGCTTGCGGCTCTCCCAATCGGAGGCATCCCAATCGAATTGAAAGGCTGGGAACCGAGGCAAATGGTGACTCTCGCAGAACTCCATATACGCCGCATGCCATCTGCGCCCCACTCTTTCCTGCAAATGATTTTCTATCGCCATGCCGATGCGGCGCCGTCCCTGCCCCGCAAGCCACTGCAACGCCTGCATGGTAGCCACATAATGATTGTGACTCACGCGATGCAGATTGGGTTCCTCCAGAGAGTAGGCCAGCGCTACGACCGCGATTCCTGAGAGATCCATATCCAATGTAAAATGAGCGTGCGGCATGGGGCCCACAACCATCCCGCTTACTCCACGGGCAGTGAGTATCGATCGCAATCTGGACAGCTTGATGCCTTCCTGCTGCGGCGCGAAAATTTCCATCTTTAAACCCAATGCCGCAGCTCTCGCGTGCGCTCCCCGAAAGAGTCTTCCTGTACTTGGGTTGCCCGGAATGCCTGGTGCAGAGGGGCTCATATCCAGAAATGCCACCAGACATCCCATCTCGCGGAGCGCACCCTTGGCCAGACGTCGTCGGGTCATGTGCAGACTTTGAAGCGGGTCGATCCGATACCCAAGCCGCTTTGCTGCTGCCGATACCCGCTTCCTAAGTGCTGCGCTACAGCGCGGATCCCCGCGCAGTGCACGACTCACCGACATCGCACTCGTGTTGGCAGCCGCTGCGACATCGGCCATGGTGGGAAATGTCATGCCATTTACATTCTTCAAATTTAAAGAAAAATCAATGGGTCATGTTACGGATAACTCATCCTCCAGGTTGTGCTCTGCAAGCAAGTGTCCATATGTTTGCACCATCTTCGCACCTCCTCAATCCCAACCACCCAACCTCATGAAAAAACTATTCACCGTCCTCTCTCTTCTTATCTTTGCTGGTTCTACGCACGCGCAGATTATTTTTGACAGCATCAACGCCCCACAGGGCAGTTACCAAACCAACGTGACGGTGGCGTCTGGTTACACACCGACTGCTGGTACAAACGCTGTGCTCCTCATGGGCGTTGCGCTCGATGGAAGCCTGAGCAGTCCCTCGGCGACCTTCGGCGGCAATGCGATGACTTTGCTTGCCAGCGACACCCGCGTGGCCATCTTCGGATATGTGCTTCCCAACGCCAACCCAGGCGATCTGGTGCTATCGACCGGATTGAGCAATGCAGAAACCATAGTCACCTATGGCACACTGAAAGGCGTGGATGCCACGAGTTTTGCTGGCCGCACGACAGCCACGGACGCTTCCGCAGTAGATGGCACCGCGAAGACCATCACCGGCAGTTCATTGAACAGTCTAAGCTCCGGCAGCTATGTCTTTAGCGTTTTCAGCCAGAACTCCATGTTCGATGCCACCGGTATTTCCCAGTCTCCTCTATCAAGTCTTCAAAACTTCTCTGGAACAGCGGGAGGCTCCTACACAGGAAGCATCGCTGGCGGCCTCACGGCAAGTGCCGGAAATTTCACACCGGTTCTTTCTGTTACCGATGCCTCGAATTTTCCTGGCAATACCAACAGCTCTTACTTTGCCGCTGTAGCGTTCGTTCCTGAACCCTCCTCGGCTGCTCTCCTGGGGCTCGCAGGGCTGGCGCTGGTCGCCGCCCGCAGACGGCGACACAGCTAACCCCGAGCAATCTGCGGTCTGAACGAATGCAGATGTGGATCAAAATTTAGCTGAACGCACCATCACAGAAAAACAACCGGCCATGCGCAAGCGTGCCGGGTGTTTTTTTCTCCTAAACCATGCAACAAATCGCAGCTTCCTCCAGGTTCTCCATTGGCGAGTCGGATTGTGAAAAACGCATTACAATCACCGCCACCGGAGCCGACAACACGTTGGCATTGCAAGCAGCAATGGACATACTTGCAGCAAACGGGGGCGGCACGCTTCGATTGCTGCCCGGCACGCACTTCTGCGGCACACTGCACCTGAGATCACATATTACCCTTGAGATCACGCCCGGCGCGACCCTCAAAGCTGTGGCCGACCCAAGCGCCTTTCAAGCCATGCAATCTTCGGTGGTGAGTCGCATGGATGTGGTGCCTTGGAAAGCGTTTTTGCATGCAGATGGGGAACACGATATTCGCCTCTGCGGCGGAGGGGTGATCGACGGTTCCGGGGACGAGGCCTGCTTTCAAGATGGAGTTGAAAATAGTCCCGAGCGTCCATACGGCCTGCACTTCATCGCCTGCACCAACGTGACAGTGGAGGACCTCACCCTGCGCAACTCCGCATTCTGGCTGCAGCGGTATTTTTGCTGCGACGGCGTGCGACTCCACGGTCTCACCATCTGGAACCACTCTAATAAAAACAACGATGGCATCGATGTGGATTCCAGCCGGAATGTGTTTATTTCCGATTGCCACATCGACGCGTCAGACGACGGCATCTGCATCAAGTCCGAAGGCGAAGCCATCGCGGCCAACATCGTCGTGACCAATTGCATCGTGGCTACGCACGCCTCGGCACTCAAGCTGGGGACGGGGTCTGTGGGCGGCTTCGAGAATATCACGTTCTCGAATATCGTATTGCGTCGCTCCGTCTCCAAAACGATGAAGCATCCTCTTGGATTCTGGAACGGCCTTACCGGGATCGATCTCTGCACCACCGACGGCGGACCCCTGCGGCGCATCCTCCTCTCCAACATCACGATGGAAGGGTTCCAGTGCCCGATCCTTTTGCGGCACGGCAACAGGCTCTCCGGCAACGTGACGCGCCAAGGCTACGGCGGCACGGGCGACGCAGAGCAGGGCGTCACAAGCTCCGACATCGCCACCACCATCGTGGAAAGTCGCGTGTATGAAGACGTCAGCATCACCAATCTCGTAGCGCGCGATCTGGGCCCATATCCGATCATTGCCTGCGGCTACCCAGGTGCCCCGTTGCGCCGCGTCACCTTGCGCGACATCACGCTCCACCATGCTATAGCAGGCGATGCTGACGATATGAAGCTCCCTGAAGACTATAACGACAGCGGGTATCCCGGCCCCGGCATGAGCTGCACACGCTTTCCCGCACATGGTCTTTTTACGCGATTCGTTGAGGACCTGGTGGTGGAGAACCTCCGCACTCTGGCCGCCGAAGGAGAGCCTCGGCCAGCGCGTTACGATGCCTGATGCTCTAGCGACGAAGCATAACGCTTCTGTCCAACAGCCGATCCGACTTCAGTCGGTCTTTTTTGCCCTTCGATTCTCATTGCCAACTTTTAGCGTTTGGCTAAATAGTATCCGCCTATGATTCCCGCTTTCGTTCTTCTTTTGCTCGTCATTGTCATGCGTGTCGCCGTCCCGTTCGTGGCAGGCACAGACTCCGCCAGCTTGTTGTGGAATTTCTCTCCCATCGCAGCACTCGCTCTGTGCGGAGCTTTTGCCATGCCCAAACGCTGGGCCATAGCCTTCCCGCTGCTCGCTCTGTTCTTCTCCGACCTCGCCCTCAATGCTTACTACGGCGCAGAACTGCTCGGCGGCTGGCTCTGGGTGCGCTACGCCGCGCTCGCGCTCCTCACCTTCGTCGGCTTCCAGATTCATCGCCGCTTCGATCTGCGCCAAGCTGCTTTTGCTCTCCTGCCCGCTTCACTCGCAGGTTCGGTTTTCTTCTATCTCGTCACAAATACCGCCAGTTGGATCGCGCAACCCGCCTACGCAAAGACTCTCGCAGGCTGGGTGCAGTCGCTCACAGTAGGACTGCCTGGTTTCGCTCCCACATGGATGTTCTTCCGCAGCTCCTTGCTCAGCGATTTGCTTTTCACCGGTGTCTTCGTCGCGTGCGTGCTGTGGGGATCCCGCGCTCAACTGCGCACACCGGTGCAGGTCGCATCGGCCTCCCAAGCTTGAGCGGGGTTGTTTTCCAGGGCGCGACGGGACACAACTCACTTTATCATCTCCAGCATTTGATCGGGGACGCTTTCTAGTTTACCAGTTACACCACCCATGGCCACAGCCACAGTTTCCAATCCGTCAGCGCGCGCAGAAATAAATCAATCGCTCTCGAACGAGGAAAAAATCTCTTTCCTCCGGGATATGTTCCGCATCCGCCGCTTCGAACAAATCTCCCTCAAATATTACAACGCAGGAATGATGGGTGGCTTTCTGCACCTCTACACCGGGCAGGAATCCGTCGCGGTCGGCACCTGCTCGCTTCTTGGGGAAAATGATCACGTCATCACTGCTTATCGCGATCACGGGCACGCGCTGGCTGTCGGCATGTCGATGGATGAATGCATGGCGGAACTCTTCGGCAAAGCCACCGGGTGCTCCAAAGGCAAAGGCGGCTCCATGCATTTCTTCGCGCCGGACAAAAACTACTGGGGCGGTCATGGCATCGTGGCAGGACAGACCCCGCTCGGTCTGGGCTTGGCGTATGCGTTGAAATACAAAGGGCTCAAAGGGTGTTGCCTCTCTTTTCTCGGCGATGGCGCTGTCAACCAGGGCGTCTATCACGAATCGCTCAACCTCGCGGGCCTCTGGGATTTGCCCGTTATTTACGTCATCGAGAACAACCGATACTCCATGGGCACCAGTCTCGCCCGGTCCTCAGCATTTAGAAATAATCTGGCGGAACGCGCTGAGGGCTACGACATCGAATGGGACGTGATCAACGGCGAGGACCTTTACGAGATTCGCGCCAAGACCTGGACCGCCATCCAGCGCGCACACGACGAAAGCCGCCCCACCGTGCTTGAGATCGACACCTACCGCTACTACGGCCATTCCGTTGCGGACGCCAATGCGAAAAAATACCGCAAAGCCGAAGAGATCGAACGCTACAAGAACGAGCACGATCCGCTGCGGCTGTTCCGGCGCCAACTCATTGAGGAAGGCGTCATCGATGATGAAGCTGCCACCAAGCTCGACGACGAAGCCAAACACGAAGCGGTGGAGTCCGCCAAATTTGCTGAGGACAGCCCTTTCCCGAACGAGTCCGACATCATGGCCGATATCTATTGGGAGGTCGATAACGACACCGAAGCAGGCCAGACCGGACGCCACTTTTTTAATTCCTGACCCATGCCGCAGATCACCTACCGCAAAGCTCTCAACGACGCGCTCGCCGAAGAAATCGAGCACGATGAAAACGTGGTCATCATGGGCGAAGAAGTGGCCGAATACAACGGTGCTTACAAAGTGACCGAAGGTCTGTGGGAGCGTTACGGCAGCAAACGGCTCGTGGACACCCCCATCAGCGAAGCCGGGTTTATCGGCATGGCCGTCGGCGCATCCATGCTCGGAGTTCGCCCCGTGGTGGAGCTGATGTTTTGGAGTTTCGCTTATGTCGCATGGGACCAGATCATCAACAACGCAGGCTGCGTCCGCTACATGTCCGGCGGCCTTATTAACGTGCCCATCGTCATCCGCGGCCCGGCCAATGGCGGCACCAATGTCGGCGCGACCCATTCTCATACGCCCGAAAATTTTCTCGCCAACACGCCGGGCTTGAAAGTGGTCTGCCCCGCCACGGCCTACGACGCCAAGGGTCTCATGAAAACTGCGATCCGCGATAACGATCCCGTGATGTTCATGGAGAACACCGTGCTTTACGGCCAATCGTGGGAAGTGCCCGAGGAGGAATACCTCATCCCGCTCGGCAGCGCAGACATTAAACGCGAAGGCACAGACGTCTCGCTCATCGCTCACGGCCGCGCCGTAATCACCGCTCTCTCCGCCGCCGAGATTCTTGCGGATAAACACAATATCCACGCTGAAGTGCTCGACCTGCGTTCCATCCGTCCGCTGGATGAAGAAGCGGTTCTATCCACCGTCCGCAAAACGCACCGCGCTGTTCTTGTCGAAGAGAACAAGCCATTTTGCGGAGTGGGAGCGCAGATCGCTTCAACCATCCAGGAGAAAGCTTTCGACGATTTGGACGCGCCTGTGTTGCGCGTCACCGCACAGGATGCCCCGGCCATTTACAGCCCCCGCCTGGAACCTCTTCAGTTGCCCGATGCCGCCCGCGTCGTCGCGCGCGTGCTGGAGATTTGCTAAACTCACTTGCCCCATTTTTCCCATGCCTATCACCATCCAGATGCCCAAACTCAGCGACACCATGACCGAGGGCACGCTCGTCAAATGGCGCAAACAAGTCGGCGACACCGTGGAAATGGGCGAGATCATCGCCGAAGTCGAGACCGACAAGGCGACCATGGAGATGGAAGCTTTTGAAGACGGCACCGTGCATCAGCTCATGGTGGATGAAGGCGGCAAAGTCGCAGTGGGCGAAGCAGTCATGATCCTGCTCGCAGAGGGCGAGGACGCATCGAGCGTAAGCGAAACCACAGCAAAGGAAAAACCGGAAAAGAAATCCGCTGCACCTTCGAAGTCAGATAACAAAGAGCCAGCGACTGATCACAAACCCGCCGAGCCAGCCACAGAAGCCACCGGTGAACGTCGCAAAGCCTCTCCGCTTGCACGAAAGATCGCAGCTTCCAAAGGCGTGGACATTTCCGCCATCGAAGGCACCGGCCCCGGCGGGCGCATTGTCGCTGCCGATGTCGAGAATGCCAAGGCGGCTCCCGCCCGCAAATCACCAGCCGCACCCGCTGCCACCCCGACCCAGATCAAGGCTGGCGCAGAACGCAGTCTGCCGCTGAGTGGCATGCGCAAAGTGATCGCACAACGCCTGGTCGAAAGCAAAACCACCATCCCGCATTTCTATCTCAACATCGATGTGGATGCAGGCCCGCTCCTCGCTCTGCGCGCGCAGCTCAAAGCCGCAGGCGAACTCGTCGGCGTGGACAAGCTCACCATCAACGACTTCGTCCTACGCGCCGCCGCCCTCGCAGCCACCCGGGTCCCGCGCATCAACTCCACATTCACCGAATCCGCAATCATCGAGTATGGCAGCGTGCATCTCTCCGTCGCCGTCTCGCTCGAAGACGGCCTCATCACCCCCGTCATTCGCGACGCCCAATCCAAGAGCATCACGCAGCTCAGCGCGGAGATGAAAGACCTTGCCGCTCGCGCCCGCAATAAAAAGCTTAAGCCCGAAGAATACCAAGGCGGCACCATCTCCATCTCCAACCTTGGCGCCTATGGCATCGACAGCTTTTACGCGATCCTCAACCCGCCCCAGGCAGCAATCCTCGCCATCGGTGCGATCGTGAAGAAACCCGTCGTCGCCCCAGAAGGTGCTATCGTCCCCGGTAACGTCATGAACATCGGCCTCAGCGGCGATCACCGCGTGGCAGACGGCGCCGTCGCCGCGCAATACCTCACAGAGCTGCGCCGCCTCATCGAGAACCCGTCCGTCCTGCTCGCCTGAGGTTCCCGACATCGGGGACCACGCAGTGCTGCTTTATCCCTGCGATGCTGACCACCACCCTCAATCGCTTGCTTGCACTGGTCGGCGTCTTATTCTGCGTCGTCACGCTCACCTTCTTTCTGGTCCGGCTCGCCCCTGGCGGCCCCTTCGATAAAGAACGCAAAATCCCACCGCACATCGAGAAGCAGCTTCTCGCCAAATACAAACTCGATGGCACCCTCTGGGAACAATACACCGGTTACCTCGGTGACCTCGTCCGGGGCGACCTGCGGCTTTCCACCAAATACCGCAACCGCACCGTCAACGAAATCCTCGGCCAAAGCCTTCCCGTCTCACTCACACTGGGCCTGATTGCTTTCCTGGTCGCAATCACCGGCGGCATTCTCCTGGGCGCACTCGCCGCCGTCCGCAAAGATACCCCTGTCGATACCGCAGCCATGCTTGCAGCGCTCTTTGCCGTATCCATTCCCACCTTCGTCACGGGTCCCGTGCTCATTCTGGTCTTTGCGCTTTGGCTGCATTGGCTTCCTGTAGGCGGTTGGGGCAGACCCGAACAGCTCATCCTGCCCGCCCTCACGCTTGCAGCGCCTTACGTGGCCTACATCGCCCGGCTCATGCGCGCCAGTCTGCTCGAAGTGCTCAACCAGGACTACATCCGCACCGCACGTGCCAAAGGTCTCTCGGGAACACGCATCGTATTCAAACACGCATTAAAAGTCGCCATCCTGCCAGTCGTTTCCTTCGCGGGTCCTCTCGCGGCACACTTGCTCACCGGCTCCATCGTGGTGGAGACAATTTTTAATATCCCCGGTGCAGGCTCATTCTTTGTCTATTCCATTTTAAATCGCGATGGCTTTCTCCTGGGCGGCGTGGTCATCGTCTATTGCACCCTGCTCGTGCTTTTTAATTTTGCAGCCGACATCTGCTACAGCCTGCTGGACCGGAGGATTTCTTTGTAAATGGGTATCCCGCAAGCACCGCCCGACGCTTGGAGCCGACTTCGACGCAATCCCCGCGTTCGCATCGCGAGTCTCATCCTGCTTGGCATCCTGCTGGCGGCACTCGTCGGGCCATGGCTGTTGCCGGAGGGCTACGGCCAGGTAAGCCCCGCACAATATGAACCGCCCGGTCTCGCGCACCCATTCGGCACCGATCTGAACGGACGCGACACGCTCGCCCGCGTCCTCGCCGGAGCCCGCATCTCATTGCTGGTCGGCCTCGCAGGTGCAGCGATCAGCCTCGTTATCGGCACCAGCTATGGCATGCTTGCGGGGTACATCGGCGGCAAGACCGATGCCATTCTTATGCGCATCGTGGACATCCTATATGCCGTGCCGCGCCTTATTTTCATACTCATCTTCATCAATGCATTTGACGCCCGTTTCAAGGATTGGCTCACCGGCGGGCCTTTCGAGTGGATGATCGCGCATTCACGCATCGTGATTCTCATCATCACGCTCGGCCTCATCGAGTGGCTCACCATGGCTCGCATCGTGCGCGGCCAGGTGCTGGCGCTCAAGACCATGCCCTTCATCCTCGCTGCGCAAAGCCTGGGGCAGAGTCATTTTAAAATCCTCGTGCGCCATCTGCTGCCGAATCTCTCCGGGGTCGTCGTCGTGTACCTCACGCTTACCATTCCGGCGGTGATCCTGGATGAAAGTTTCTTGAGCTTTCTCGGGCTTGGCGTCGAAGCACCTCAGGCAAGCTGGGGTTCCTTGCTGGCGGAAGGCGCACAAGTCATCAACCCCGTCCGCAGCTATTGGTGGTTGCTGGTTTTTCCCGCCGCATTCATGTCACTCACCTTGCTTGCACTCAACTTCCTGGGCGACGGTCTCCGCGACGCGCTCGACCCGAGAAGCACGCCGTAGCAGCCCGCCAAGTGCCAAACGTTTTTCCGCTGGCGAAAACACTTTCCTTCACCGCATATTCTCTCGCATGACCATCGACCTGCAAGCCATCGATACCGATACTCTCAAAGCCCGCGTCGGCCAGCTTCGGAGGTATCTTTGACTATCCGGAATTAAAAAAGCGCCTCGAAGAAATCGAAGCTCTCATGGGCGCACCTGATTTCTGGAACAACAAAGAAAAAGCCCAGCAAACCATGGAGCAAGTCTCCAAGCTGCGCGGCACCTTGCAACCCTTTGAAGCTCTCGAGACGCAGGTCGGCGATCTGGAGATGATCAAGGAACTCGTCACCGAAGAAACCGATCCCGCATCCCGCGAAGCCGCGTTCACCGATCTCGAACGCGATTATCGCAGAGCCCTGGCCGATCTCGATGCATTCGAACTCAAGCAACTCCTCAATGGCGAGTTCGATTCGCACAACGCATTCCTCACCATCCACGCCGGAGCAGGCGGCACGGAATCCTGCGATTGGGCGGATATGCTCTTGCGCATGTATCAACGCTGGATCGAGCGGCATGGATTCCGCAGCAGCATCGTGGACATCCAGCAGGGCGATGAAGCAGGCATCAAGTCCGTCACCCTCCACGTCGAAGGCGAATATGCCTACGGCTATCTACGCACCGAAGTCGGTGTCCATCGCCTGGTGCGCATCTCGCCATTCGATTCAAACAAACGCCGCCACACTTCCTTTGCGAGCTTCGATGTGATCCCCGAATTTGAAGAGGACGCCCCGATCGAGATCGATGAGAAAGACATCGTGCTCGATACTTTTCGCAGCGGCGGCAAAGGCGGGCAGAACGTAAACAAAGTCGAAACCGCAGTCCGTCTCACGCACATTCCATCCGGCGTCATCGTGGCCTGCCAGGCGGAGCGCAGTCAGATGAAAAATCGTGTCACCGCCATGAACATGCTCAAGGCCAAACTTTACAAAATCGAGCAGGACAAAAAAAGTGCGGAGATCGAGCGTCAATACGGCGAGAAAGGCGACATCGCGTGGGGCAGCCAGATTCGCTCCTATGTCTTCCAGCCTTACCAGATGGTCAAAGACCACCGCACCGGAGTCGAAACTGGCGACGTGCAAGCGGTCATGGATGGCGAGATCGATCCTTTCATCCATGGCAAGCTTCGCGGGTTGAAATCCGCCAAAGGCAATCGCGATCTGGACGACTGATCGGCGCCAGCGTCAGCTCTCCGGCGCTTTGTTGTAGTCTCCTCGGGAAAAATATTTCTCCACCCACACATACAGGCAAATAAACAAGTACCGGCTGCCCATTTCTTTCAACTTCAACTTCGCCGCGCCATGCCGCCGATTCCGCCAGGTGATCGGAACCACTTTGAAACTGTATCCGCGGACAATCGCCTTGAGCGGCAACTCCACCGTGATGTTAAAGTGCGGCGACAAGATCGGCTGCACGCCATCGATCACCGTTTTGCGGTAAGCTTTGAACGCGTTCGTGGTGTCATTCAATCCGTGGCGGAATAACATCCGCACAAACGCGTTCGCCATCCGGTTCGCCAGATATTTGAGCGGCGGATAATCAATCAACCCGCCGCCTTTCATAAAGCGACTCCCAAACACACAGTCGTAGCCTTCGCCAAGTGCTTCCCAATACCGCACCACGTCGCGGCAATCGTCGGACTCATCCGCCATCATGATCACCACCGCATCGCCGCGCATCGAAGCCAGCCCCAGCGCGATGGCCCGACCAAACCCATGCGGGCCCGAATTCTTCACCGGGCGCAGTGCCGGCACCTTCTCGCGCTCGCGCTGCAGAATCTCCCAGGTGCCATCCGTGCTGCCATCGTCCACCACGATGATCTCGTGCGGCACGCCCCGCAGTTGCAGCTCCACGCCGAGATGCTCCACCGTTGAAGCGATGCAGCCCTCCTCGTCTCGCGCCGGAATCACGATCGATAACAACCGCAGCTCTTCATGACTCTCGGGCAGGGGCGATTTCATGAGCCTGTGATCTCCAACCACTCCGGGTTTGCTTCCGCGTGCGCGGCGATCTCATTTAAAATAGAGTCCAGCCCATGTCGCGGTCGCCATTGCCATGTGCGTTCCGCAAGGGAGCTGTCCAGCACAAGCCATGGAATGTCGAACGCACGCACCTCGCTAACTCCCTGCACCGACCGATGTCCAAAACGCTCCCCGCACCAGCGGCTCAGTTGCGCCAGCGACATCCCAGTGCCACCAGCGAAGTTCATCACTCGCGGTTTGTCCGTCTCCAACGGTTCATCCATTTGCTTGAGCAGCGCGGACACAAGGTCTGCGGGGTGCAGACAATCACGCACCTGATGCCCCAGGCCACCAAACCCGATATATTTCAATGGCCGACCCGCCAGCCAGCTATGAATCCAAAACGAAAAAATTCCCTGGTCCGCGCGTCCGAACTGCCCCGCACCCGCCAGCACTCCGCAGCGATTTATCCACACGGGAAACCCATACGTGGCACCGTATTCCAAAGCCAACAACTCCGACGCCCGCTTGGTCGTTCCGTACAAGGACAGCGGCGGCTCCGTGGAAAATTGCTCCGCCACCCCGCGCTCCGAGATTCCCGGCGGCATCGCGTCAGGCACAAAGGCATCGTCCACCACCCGCACGTTCAATGCCGCCAGCGGCGGGATCGAATACACACGGCTTGTGGAGAGTAAAATAAATCCCGCCCCGTCGCGTTTGCACAGCTCCAGGAGATTCACCGTGCCCCACAAATTATGCTCCACAAGCTGGCGGCTGGAGCTTTTGCCATCCACCCCCGCAAGCACACTCGGATTCGCCGCCGCATCGATCACCCAGTCCACTCTCGGCAGCATTTCCAGATCGCTCGCCACGCGCAGATCGCCATGCACCAGCTTCACCCCATGCAGCGACAACTCACGCCGATTCAGCTCCGAACCTGCACGAATCAGATTGTCCAGCCCGACCACCTCATGGCCGCTCGCAACAAATTCACGTGCCAACGTCGATCCCACAAACCCACACACGCCGGTGATTAGAATCCTCATTCAGCACCCTCCCGGTTGCCAACTTCCGCAGGCGGTTTCGGTGCTGCATTTGCAAAGCCCATGTATTTGATCAATTGCACCGTGATCGGATCATACATCCCTGTGCGTCCAAAGAGCCGCGACGCCTGCATGAAATCCAGCACCGTCAGCACCACCACGATCGCGATGGCCAGCACCGTGCGCCGCAACTCAAATAGCGGCTGCCTGCCCGCCATAAACATCGTAGCCGCCACCACGCCCGCCACCAGCCCGATGCGCAACAGCGTGTCCAGATGCAGCACCAGCCGGGCATTGAGGATGGGTAGATTCCCGAAAATGACCAGCCCCGATAGCAGATAGATGCCCAGCAGTTGGAACCCATGCGCAGGCTGCCATGGCTCGTCATTTTTCCAGGCTCGCATCCGCTCCGAACCGCGAGCCACCAACGCCATGCCCAGAATAAAGACCCATGGCGAGATCAGCATCAAGTCGATAAAATATCGGAACCATGGACCTTTCTGGTACATCACCGCATACGGGATGAGAAACTGCATCGAGGAGTACGACAGATACGTGTGAAAAAAGGATTCCACCCCACCAGCCACCCACACCATGATGCCGAAATACAAGATCGGCGCAGCCAGCAGTGCAAAAAAGCCCGCACGCAAATTGCGGTAACCTTTTACCCAATAAAAAATCGCCGCCAACAGCAACGACGGGTAAAGGAACAGCATGGATTCCTTCACAAGAAACCCAGCCAATGCAGCGATGCACAAGCCCACAGCAGCACTCTTGCCACCGCGAGTCCACACGCGATGCGCAAGCCAGACCGTGAGGATCAAGCACAGCGCCATGAGAGAATCTTGCAACGCCCGCCGCCCCAGATGGATCGCAAGCGGTGAAGCGAGCAGGAGCGGCACGCACATCCACGCCACACGCGGCCCGAGCCAATCCTGGGCGAGCAGGAACGCCGCCACCACCAGCAGGGCACTGGCGAAAAGCGCCACCCATGCCAGAGGCTGCACTCCATCCACGCCAGCGATTGCGCCCGTGGCAGCACCCAGCGCGATGTAGCCGATTCGATATGGAAGCGGCGCGACAGACAGCTCCGGATCGGTTCCGTATCGCGCCGCGAGATCGCGCAACCCCTGCACACCCTGCTCGCGGAGGATTTCAGCGAACTGCGCATACTTCACCTCGTCAAAGCCCGCTTGCAGGGGGAGAGTAAACATCATAGAACGAACGGCCAGTGCCACTATCAACACCACCAGCGCACCGCCCAGCGATCGGAGGGAAAACAACATCGCAGCCTTTTACTCCGACACCCGCCCCCGTGTCTCTCCGGAAATGAGTTCCGCTATGCAAACAACCCGCAAAGGAGCGGCAGAAGTCCTGGTCTGGTGCGCGCTGGTGCTCGGCTTGATCTGGGCAGCCTGGCGCGTGGCAGTTGTGGGTCTGCGATTCTGGGACGACGAAGGCTTCTTCCTGCTCGAACTCGCCGATTATTTCCAAGGTGCTACGCTCTACAGCGAGACGAACCTCTACGGTCCATTGTATTTTCAGGTCTTGCAGGCGCTGCACGTGATAGTGGGCTTCGAGGCTACACACGATCACTCCAGAATTTACTCCGCCATCTGCTGGGCCGTCGCGGCAGTGGGCACAGGCATCGCCGCACGGCTTTGGACAGGATCGCTGTGGTGGGGCCTTACCGCCACCGTTCTAAGCTTCCGACTTCTCGACGGGCTTGAGCAAGATTTATTGCACCCTTCCGCGCTCAGCGTGGTGCTGGTCGCAAGCTGGCTGGTCGTGATCGCAGCCACGAAATTGCGCACCTCGTGGACCTGGGCTTTCAGTGGCGTCATCACCGGTCTGCTCATGATGCTGAAGATCAATGTTGGCATCTATGCAGGTGCGGCGGTCTGGTTTGCGCTCGCGCTATCCGGTCTCCCGCGCAGCATTGGCCGTTGGGTGGCATTGCCAATCGTGTTTGCACCGTTGGTCATCGTGCGTCCTTTCACGGATACTCCCGTGTTTTGGGTGTTTGGCAGCGTGTTAAGCATTAGTTTGCTGGGACTATGGTGGCACGGTGCGCAGCGTGATTCCCTAGAGCCTGGTTATTTCAAAAAATTCACCGCAGTAGCAGTCGGCGTGTGCGGCGCGATGGCGTTCGTCCTGCTGCTTCTGCTAGCCGGTGGCGACTCAATCACGGGTTGGTTTCAACGCACGGTCATCGATCCTGCCCAACTGATGATTCAATTCAGCAATTTCCGTATCCCGGTGCGGTGGCAATGGTGGGTTGTAATTCTGCCTATAGCCGGAGTTTTTTTCCCTTGGCTTGCGGCGCGGATTAAATGGCCATCTGATCGTGTGGTATTGGCGGTGGCGAGCGTGGGCATCTTTATCTTCGCACTTCGACCGCCCATCCATCTCATCACGAGTGGCGCGCCTTTTCATTTTCTTCAAGCAGGCAGTTTGCTCGCATTGGCACTGGCTGCAGGAAGCCTTTTGCGGTGCACACCGACTGCTGATCGGGTGGCTGTGTTGTTGCTTCTTGCGTATTGCTTTCTTGGTGCATTGCAAATGGTTCCCATAGCCGGAGGCCAGCTTTCTTTCGCGGTCTTCCCGCATGCGCTGGTAGCCGTGTTATGTTTGCACCATGCGCTGGGGAGTCAATCACCCGGCTCGTCACGGCGATGGGGAGTTCTCGCGCCGTGCATATTTTCAATATTACTAGCTGGAGAATGGCTCACCGATCGGCTGGAGCGGGATTATCTCACCGTGCCGCTCGCATTGCCTGGAGCGGAAAGCATCCAAGTGCCGCCTCAGGATCGCGCGGCCCTGCATTTTCTAACGTCGTTATTAAAAGAAAAGGAACTAAAGCTGATCACGCTCCCTGCCTTTAACAGCTTGCACCACGTGAGCGGACATCCGCCATTGACGAGGGCACTCCGCCAAGGGCATATGGCCTTGAGTTTGCCTGCCGAAGAAGTGACGGCAATTTACAAAAATGCTGGAGCTCCTTCAAAGACTTTATTTGTCGTGCGCAAAGATGCTCTAGCGGGTTGGTTTCCCGGATATACATCTCTCATGCAGTTGGCGTCTCGTAATCCTGCGCTGCAGATTCTTACCGAATGGCCAGGTTCTATAGTGCAGGCAGGGCTTTTTACTGTTTTTATGCCTCCTGGATTTACAACCAGCGAATTATACTGTCTCCCCGAAAAAGATTTGCTTGCCCATAATAGAATTGGACTCCGTTTCTCAGCACCGCTGGTCGAAGGTTCAAGAGTGGACCTGCTTATTACGCCAAGGAATGGCGGTCATACAGCATCCGGCTGGGAAGAACCTCGTGCACGGCGCGTGCTGCTGCGTCGCTCTGCTTCAGACCCGACACTTTATCTCTCGACAGAGCCTTTACCCGCCGACTCGTTGTCCAGTCTGGCTTTGATCAGCGTTGTGGAAGTTTTTGAAGATGACAAATCCCAGCTGGTGCCTTTACTCATGCTGCTAGCCCGTTAGCTCCATGATCGAACTCTCCATCCTTGTTCCGTGCTATCACGAAGAGGCAAACCTCTCCGAATTGATGCGGCGACTTCAACTCGTAGCAGAGCCTATGGGCTACAACTACGAAATTGTGTTGGTGGACGACGGCTCAAAGGATGGAACATGGGCTGGCATTTGCGCATTGGCACGCCAGTTTTCAGTTGTGCGCGGATATCGGCTATCGCGCAATTTTGGTCATCAACTTGCGGTCAGCGCAGGGCTTGCCATGGTGCGGGGCGAGCGGGTGTTGATTATCGATGCGGATCTGCAGGATCCGCCCGAGCTTCTTCCCACTATGATGGCCAAGATGGATGCGGGCGTGGACAATGTGTATGGCAAACGCCTGAGCCACAAAGACGTGCCGTTCATCAAAAAATGGACTGCGTGGTTGTTTTATCGCGTGCTTGGATTTTTGGCCGGATACGATATCCCTGCGGACACCGGCGACTTCCGCCTGATCAATCGTCGGGTGCTGAATGTCATTAATTCCATGCCGGAGCAGCAACGGTTTCTGCGCGGCATGATGAGTTGGGCGGGTTACCGACAGGAAGCGGTCGAGTATCATCGTGATGGGCGATTTGCAGGTGAGCCGGGCTACACCTTGATTAAATCACTTTCCTTGGCCATCGATGGGATCACGAGCTTCTCGATCAAGCCCTTGCGCGTGGCGACGATGTTTGGACTGCTGGTAGGGCTTGCAGCCATGGTGTTCGCGGGATATGTGGTGGTGGCCACCTTGTTTTTCGATCACCCCGTACAAGGCTGGGCGAGCCTGATGGTTGCGATTCTGATGGTGGGTTCGTTGCAGCTATTTGTGTTGGGTATCATTGGAGAATATCTCGGAGGACTCTTTCTTGAAGGCAAACGCCGCCCGCTCTATGTGATCTCCGAGGAGACGGAACGTATTAAAGCCGATTGAGCACTATGATGCAGGCTTGCCGCAGGACAGTGGAACACTTTAGTCGCGTCTTTTGAAGTACGTCGGCGGGTTGCAAACTGTAAAGCTCCCGGAACTGATGATATTCTTTGGCAATTCGTCGAAACTGCTTCGCGCTCATTGAGCCGCCATGAACTCGAAACATGCCGGAAGGTTTTTCCAGCACTATCAAATCGCCGCAAGCAAGCAACCGGGCGTAAAACTCCACATCGCAAAAGTAATGAAGCGACTCGTTAAACTTTCCGCACCGCTTCCAGTCCTCAAGCCGAAACAGCACTGAGCCGGGTTCGCCAAGCAGGTTGCCCGGGGCACGAAGCAATCTAGACCGCATTGTCGCGCCAGGGAAATGCCCTGACGCAGTTCGCCGGGAAACCCACATTTTTCGGCCCGAACGTGCACACACGATTTTCCCCCCAGCGATGAGCGCGATCCCTGGCTTTATGGCGTCCAGCTCGCGTTGCATCGCGCCCACAGTGAGACGATCATCGCAAGGGAGCAGCTTGATCCATTCGCCCCGCGCTTCGGCCAGAAGCCGGTTCCAGTTTGCACACATCTCAAGGCGTTCCTCGTATCGGATCAATCGCAGTCGGGGATCCTGGAAACTCGTAGCGATTGCGCTAGTGTCGTCATCGGATGCGTTGTCACCGACCAGTACTTCCATGTCCGCGATCTGCTGGCTCAGCACCGACTCGATGCATTCGCGCAAATAGCTTCCGCCATTCATCGAGGGGATGCAGACGGTGACGTGTGGTGTGGCAGTCATAGGTCGATTTTGACAAAAGCTCGCATGAGCCCAGGTGCTTCCTGTTCCAGTTTCGTGATGTCCAGCCCGCCATGCACGGGCCGACGCGCAGTCTGTCCCAGCACGTCGGAGGTCACCGGAACCACAACATCCGGGCATATCCATCGGGCAAAGTCGCTGCGACGCACGTGCGGGTCGGGGCCTGCGACATTCCAAATTCCCGTGCGCTTGCGCTCCACCAGCAGCAGACACGCGCTGGCAAAATCGCCTGCGTAGGTCACGTTGCCAAATTGATCCTCCGGCACGTTCACCTTGCGGTTTTCTGCGCCCGCTCGAGCGATCTGGTAGTAAAAATTTTTGCCCCGCTTCTCCCGCCCATACACCCCCATGGTTCGGAGAATCAACGCCTCACCGCGCATAGCCTGCATAACCATTTCTTCCCCGCGCAATTTCGATTCCCCATAGACGTTTATTGGGTTCGGGCTGTCCTCTTCGCCATAACTTTCCTTCTTTCCGTCAAAAACATAACTGGTCGAGATATAAACAAACCGCGCCCTCAAATCCGCAGCGATGCCGGCAGCAAACGCAGGGTTCGTGGCGTTCTCGCGCATCGCATCCGCTGGCGCGTTCTCGCATCCGTCCACCCAGCAAAATGCAGCGGTATAAATAATTGCCTCCGGCCCCACGTCTCTCAGCCACGATTCCAGCGCGGGATGATCATTGGCATCCAGCCGCACCAGCCCGGTCTCGGTGCCGGTGCGTTGAGTGCCCAGCATCGCATGGCCGCGATCTGCTCCGACTTGCATCATGTAATTCCCAATGAGCCCCGAGGCACCGATCACTGCGATTTTCATGAGGAAAATTCCTTACAGCGTGAATCTCGCATGGCTTCCTCAAATGTCGGAAGAGCCCGGTCGCGATCAGACATCACCGCAGCATCCACCGGCCACGGGCAGCCGAAACTTTGCCAATGCACTCCGCCCTCCGAGGCTGGCTCCTGCACGGTGGAACACTGGTAGAGCACCACGGCCTGATCCGATTCCGCCAGAAATCCATGGGCGATGCCTGGCGGCAAAAGAAGTGCGCGTGGGGCATCGTGCGTGAGTCGTACCTCCATCCATTTCCCACAGGTGGCGGAATCTGTTCGCATGTCCACGCAGACGTCCAGGATGGCACCCACCATGCACGTTACCAGTTTCCAATGATGATGGGGCGGATACTGAAAATGCATTCCGCGCACCACGCCTTTGTTTGATCGCGAGTAATACGTTTCGCGAAAACTTATTTCGCGAAACCAATCCGCGTGATGAATCTTTACAAACTCGCCGCGCGAATCCTGGAAATGCGGCAGGGTCAATAAACGGACTCCGTCCAGCGGGCACGATTCGCTTTTCATGCGCTAGCCTTGGCCCGAGTGAATTCGCTGATCGCTTCCACCATGCGATCGAGTTGAGCCCGAGTCATCCCAGGATACACTCCGATAAACAACGCCTGGTTCATGATCGTATCCGCTCCGTGCAGATCGCCCACCTGCCGGAAAGCGCCGGGCTGGTCCTTGCGCGCCTGTGTAAATGCGGGCTGGCGCGTGAGGTTGCCGCCGAACAAGGTGCGATTGCCGATCTTCTTCGCATCCAGTTCCCGACTAAGCTCCACGCGGGAGAATGGCGCATCTGGTCGCACCATGAGCATGAAACCAAACCAAGACGGGTCCGACTGCGCACCCGAAGCGTCCCACGCAAACTCCCCCGCGCTCCAGCTCGTGGCATGCGTGGGAAGTTGGAAACTAAGAAACTCCTCCAAATCGCCGAGTGCAGCGCGGAGATAATTCCAATTCGCCCGGCGAGCTTTGCCAAAATCTGCAAGCCGCGCGAGTTGCACCCGTCCGATTGCGGCCTGTATGTCGAGCGGCTTGAGATTGTAGCCGAGATGGCTGTAGATGTATTTGTGATCGTAACCGTGCGGAAGGTCGCCAAGCTGCCAGCCGAACCGTTTCCCGCACGTGTTATCCTGCCCGCTTGCACACCAGCAATCGCGGCCCCAATCGCGAAAGCTTTCCACGAGCACTTTCCACTTCATATCGCGGACGATGTTTACCGCACCCCCCTCGCCCATCGTGAGATGATGCGGCGGATAAAAGGATTGCGTGCTCAAGTCTCCGACCGTTCCGGTCCACGCGGCAGTGCCATCGGC
>CBDUBV010000020.1:0-32259 GCA_965365475.1 uncultured Chthoniobacteraceae bacterium
CAAGCTGTCGGATCGAAATCATCGCCCGGAGA
The DNA here is from genome assembly GCA_965365475.1 of uncultured Chthoniobacteraceae bacterium. GTDB lineage: Bacteria > Verrucomicrobiota > Verrucomicrobiia > Chthoniobacterales > CAKUMP01 > CBDUBV01. The sequence continues at coordinate 33 of CBDUBV010000020.1, forward strand.
TTAAGCCATACGCGATGGTGGATGTCGAAAGCGGTTTTTCTCTTTGCCACCGACTACATCGGCCTTGCATCCGCACGGCGAGCGGATATTCTCTGCGGCCCTATGAGTCGTTTAGAAGGCAAAGTCCTTGTCGCCCAGGGCGGTGGTCCAACCCCCGTCATCAATCAAAGCGTGATCGGTGTGGCTCTTGAAGCCCGCAAATTTACCCAGGCTACTTCCATATACGGAGCTGTGCATGGAGTCACCGGCATCATCAATGAAGAATTCGTCGATCTCACCCGCGAGACCACGAATAATCTGGAAGCCGTGGCAAATACCCCGTCCTCCGGGCTGCTGTCCACACGCGACAAGCCCGATGAGGAGTATTGCCACCGCATGTTTAAAGTCATGCAAGCACACGACGTGCGGTATTTCTTTTACGTCGGCGGCAACGATTCCTCCGATACAGTGCGCATCGTCAATGAGCAGGCGCAGGCAGCCAACTACGATTTCCGCGCGGTGCACATCCCCAAGACAATCGATAACGATCTCATGGAGAATGACCACTGCCCGGGCTTTGGCTCTGCCGCTCGGTTTGTCGCTCAGGCTTTCATGGGCGTTAACCTCGACAATCGCGCACTCAGCGGAGTGTATATCGGCGTGGTGATGGGTCGCCACGCGGGTTTCCTGACCGCCGCCAGTGCCCTGGCTCGCAAATATGTGGATGACGGTCCGCACCTGGTCTATGTGCCGGAACGCGCTTTTGAGATGGGGAAATTTCTAGCCGATGTGGACCGCGTGTACAAAGAGCACGGGCTGTGCACGATCGCTGTTTCTGAAGGCATCTCCGATGCGGAAGGTCAGGCCATGATTGTAAAGCTCATGGAGCGCGAAGAACGCGACGCTCATGGCAACGTGCAACTCTCGGGCACCGGTGCGCTGGGAGATTTGCTCGCGGAAAGCATTCGCAAAGAACTGAAGATTAAGCGTGTTCGTTCCGATACATTCGGCTATTTGCAGCGGTCCTTCCCCGGTTGCCGCTCCGACCGCGATGCGCGCGAGGCGCGTGAAGTGGGCGAGAAAGCCGTGCAATATGCTATGTGGGATAATGTGGATGGCTCGGTGGTGATCAAGCGTCCCGTGCTCGACTACAGCGTGGACTATGATCTCGTGCCAATTGCAAAAGTGGCTGGCAAGACCAAGCACATGCCCGACAATTTTATCAATGAGGAAGGCAATGGCGTCACTCAGGATTTCCATGCGTACTGTCGTCCGCTGCTTGGCACCAGATTGCCGGAAAGCCATCGGCTGCGCGCACCCGCCGTCAAAAAACTGCTGCACACATAAATCGGCTAATTCAATTTCTCAAACGACGAAAAAAATATGCGGACAAAATTTTTGATCATACGCGCAGCTTGTAGGTAGCGCTCGATTTGTTCATGCATATGAAACTAAACACACTTAAAGACCTATACATTCACGAGCTTAAAGACCTATACAGTGCCGAAAAGCAGCTGATCAAGGCACTCCCTAAAATGGCAAAAGCCGCTACCAACGAGAAGCTGGCAGCGGGTTTTGAGAAACACCTGGAGGAAACAAAAGAACACGCCACCCGCTTGGAGCAGATTCTAGAAAAGCACGGTCAGACGACACGCGGCCCCAAGTGCAAAGGCATGGAAGGGTTAATCGAGGAGGGCAAGGAGATGATCGAGGAAGAGGGCGACGAAGAAGTGCGCGATGCCGGGCTAATCTCTGCTGCGCAGCGCGTCGAGCATTATGAAATTGCTGGTTACGGCTGTGCACGGACTTACGCCCAGTTGTTGGGCGATAAAGACGGCGTCAAGCTGTTGCAGCAGACTCTCGATGAGGAAGGCGCAACGGACAAGAAACTGACTGATCTGGCCACAACCACGATCAACGTGGCCGCCTCGGAATAACCGCCTGGCGACCGACAACTCAATGCCCGCTTCGCCTACGAGCGAAGCGGGCATTTTGCCTGATAGGGGAAACCCTGCCTGAGCACTAAGGGTGGCGATAAATATGTGGCATCCACATCCACGGTCCAATTCCGGGGCGAATGTCAACTGAACAAACCTCGGTGTCGCCCCACGCGAGTCCCGCCTTCCATACTCCAATGACCTCATGTTTACGCAATCACCCCACGAAGAAGCTTCGGCCTCTTTCGATAGGTCTTTACCTTTTGAAGGAGAACATATGCTTCGGGAGATAGTCGATAGCACGTCGCAGTGCGTGAAGATCGTCTCGCGGGACGGCATTATTCTTCACATCAACCCAGCCGGAAAGGCGATGGTGGGAATCCGTGATGCCACAGAAATTCAAGGGACAAGCATATTCGACTTTATCGCCCCGGCGAATGTCGAGGAGTGGCAGAAAAATCACGATCGTGTGTGCGGTGGGCAGAAAATGCGTTGGGAATACGAAATGATCAGCCAGAGCGGGCGGAAAAAACCTATGGAATCGCATTCGGCACCTATCCATTTGCCGGATGGTTCCATAGCTCACCTCTCGGTTTCCAACGACATCAGTGACCGGCGTAAAGTAGAGCATGAAAAAGAGCGCCTGCTCGAAGCCGAGCGCAATGCGCGAGCAGAAGCGGAAAAGATCGGTCGCGCAAAAGACGAGTTTCTTGCCACGCTGTCCCATGAGCTTCGCACTCCATTAAATGCGATTCTGGGATGGGCAAACATCCTATCGCGCCAGGCACAATCAGAAGAAATTCTGCAGGGCATTGGCGTCATTGAGCGCAACGCGCGTGCGCAAGCACGAATCATCGAGGACCTCCTGGACATGAGCCGGATTGTTTCTGGCACCATCCGCCTGGATGTGCAGCCGGTGGACATCGCTCACGTGCTGGACCAAGCCATCGAGACGGTGCGGGCAAGCGCGGATGCGAAGCAGATCGATCTTCAGACGATCATCGATCGACACACGGGATCGGTCACAGGCGACCCAGCCCGGTTGCAACAGATATTTTGGAATCTATTTAGCAACGCACTGAAATTCACGCCAAAGGGCGGATGGGTGCGAGCGACGTTGGCGCAGGCCGAGTCGCATATCAAAATCACGATCACGGACAATGGAGAAGGGATCGATGGGGAATTTCTGCCACTGATTTTCAATCGATTTGAGCAACACGACTCTTCCAATACCCGGCGTTACGGCGGTCTCGGGTTGGGCCTTTCCATCACAAAGCAGCTCGTGGAGTTGCATGGCGGCTCCATCCACGCGACGAGTCAGGGAAAAGGCATGGGCGCAACGTTCGAAATATCGTTGCCAGTGATGGCACTGCGCCGTGAGCAACCTAAGAAGGCCAAGGGCGACAGCTCGCAAACAGAAAGCACGTGGGATGGAGTCGCAGACCTAAGTGGGATGGACATTCTCGTGGTGGACGACGAGCCCGATGCGCGGGAAGTGCTGAAGCGGTTGCTACAAAGCCGCAAAGCCACTGTCCGCACAGCGGGCTCGGCTGAGGAGGCGATGGAACTGCTCAAACAAGCCAAGCCAAGCATTATCGTCAGCGATATCGGCATGCCGGGTGAGAATGGATACTCGATGATGCGCCGCTACCGCGCGGAAGAATCGCCTTTGGGAAGAGTGCCAGCGGTGGCTCTCACAGCATATGCCCGAAGTGAAGACCGGGTGGAAGCGATTCGGGCGGGATTCCAGATTCACATTCCGAAACCTGTGGAGCCGGCGGAGTTGATTACAATCGTAGCGAGCTTGTCCGGGCGGCTTTAAAAGTGGGTTCGCGGAAGGTAATGCTGGACGCGAGCGCGGGAAAAATTCCATTCTCATCAGCAGATGAATACCAATCAAAGCACAAATAAAGTATGTTCGACTGGAGTTGAAGGGCTCGATCATATCCTGTGCGGCGGATTGCCCGCCGAGCGGATTTATTTGATTCAAGGCGAACCGGGTGTGGGGAAGACGACGGTAGGAATCCAGTTTTTGTTGGAGGGTTTGCGTTGCGGTGAGCGCGTCTTGTATATCACGCTCTCGGAGACGCGGGAGGAACTACTGCGCGTAGCGGAATCGCACGGATGGGATCTAAGCGGATTCGATTTCTATGAGCTTTCCACGTTGACGGAAGACTTGGAAGGCAAGGTGGGCTCCACGTTTTTTCATCCCTCAGAAGTGGAACTCAATCGCACGACCGCCGCGCTGCTGGAGCAGGTGGAAAAAGTGGACCCTGCGCGAGTGGTGTTCGATTCGCTTTCTGAGATGCGCATGCTGGCGGAGACGCCACTGCGCTACCGGCGGCAGATGCTGCAATTTAAACAATATTTCGCGAACAAAAAAGCGACTGTCTGCTTCCTCGACGATAAAAGCGGGCAGCGTGATCTCCAGATCGAGAGCATAGCGCATGGTGTGATCCTGCTTACGCGTCAATCGCCGGAATACGGCATCGCACGGCGTCAGCTCAACGTGCGCAAGATTCGTGGTGCGACATTTCGCGAGGGGCATCACGATCTGGTGATCAAACGCGGTGGCGTGCAGGTATTTCCGCGGCTTGTGGCTGCGGAACATCGAAAGGACGGCCTCAATAGGGAACACTTTCCAAGCGGGATTGCCAATCTGGACGCGCTGCTTGGGGGCGGGCTGGACCGGGGCACCAGCAACATGTTTCTTGGCCCGCCTGGCACGGGCAAGTCCACGCTGGCGATTAAATTTGCGTGCGAAGCAGGACTAAAAAAAGAGAAGTCCATGTTGTTTATTTTCGACGAGAGTCCGGAGACGTTGGTTGCGCGGGCGCATCACTTGGGAATGGATGTTCGCCCGCTTATCGATGAAGGCCTTCTGCATTTGGAACAAGTGGACCCGGCTGAAATCTCGCCCGGTGAACTTGCGCACAAGATTCGCTCCGCAGTTCTGGAGCAGGATGTGAAGATGGTGATTATCGACAGCATCAATGGCTATATGAACGCCATGCCGGAGGAGAAATATTTGAACTTACAATTGCATGAGCTGCTTGCGTTTCTAAGCCAGATGGGAGTGATCACCATCATGGTACTGGCTCAGCATGGAGTAGTGGGCGCACTGCGTTCCGCAGTGGACCTCACCTATCTGGCAGACACGCTGGTGTTGATCCAATATTTCGAGAGCGATGCCAGGGTGCGCCAGGCGATCTCGGTGATTAAAAAACGCAGCAGCGATCACGAACGCAATATCCGCGAGTTCAGCATCGAAAATTCCAAGATCACAGTCGGCGCCACGCTTAAAAATTTCCAAGGCGTATTAACCGGCTCGCCTTCAGCGATCGACCGGGCGATGGGTGTCGATGCGAATTTAGGTGCATGAACTTGGAACACGATGCAGTGCCACAGGTCGTTTCAAAGATTGCTCCTGGAAAAGTCCTGCTGTTCGCGCCGACAGCAAATGACGCGCGAATAACGCAAGAGATTCTTACCTCTGAAGGCATCGCGGTAGCGGTCTGTCAAAGCCTTGCGCACATCCGCGCCATGGCAAATGAAGAGTGTGGCTGCATCCTGCTTGCTGAGGAGACGCTGCAGACAGAGACGGTGTCCGATCTCACGGCTACTTTGCAGGAACAACCGAGCTGGTCGGACATACCAGTGATCATCGTGACCAGCGGTGGAGAACCGACGAGGGAGACGTTGCGACGGCTTACGTTGCTTGGACCAGGCGGTAACGTCACCCTGCTGGAGCGGCCATTCCGTCCCAGCACGTTGGTCAGCGCGGTGGCTGTGGCGCTCAAAGCCCGCAGTCGGCAGATCGAAGTGCACCAGTTGCTCGATGCGTTGAACGCCGCGAAAACTGAGGCCGAGAGAGCTAATCAAGCCAAGGACGTCTTTTTAGCCACCTTATCCCACGAACTCCGCACACCGCTCAACCCCGTGCTCATGATCGCCAGCATCGGAGCAGCCGACACCTCGCTCCCCCCGCAGGTCCGGGAAGATTATTCCGTGATTCGAAAGAATATAAAACTCGAAGCTCGCCTCATCGATGATCTGCTGGATCTCACGCGCATCGCCAAAGGCAAAGTGCAGTTGGACCGCGTGCCGGGGGATGTTCACAAGATTCTTTGCGATGCGATAAAAAATCTGGAGGGTGATATTCGTGGCAAAGACATCCAGCTGTCGGAGCACTACCTTGCTGGGGATACCAATGTACATGCGGACCCGATGAGGTTGCAGCAGGTCTTCTGGAATGTGTTGCGCAACGCCATCAAGTTCGCTTCGCCCGGAGGCAGTGTCACTGTGGAAACCACGAATCCAGATGCACACTGGGTGAAGGTATCGATCACGGACACAGGCATCGGAATTTCCGAAGCTGAACTGGCGCGTATCTTTGATGCGTTCACACAAGGCGAGCACGCCAATGGCAAGACCGCGAGCCCATACGGCGGGCTTGGCCTGGGCCTATCCATCTCCAAAATTTTGGTGGAATTGCATGAGGGGAAAATATCAGCCAGAAGCGACGGATTGGGACACGGTGCCACGTTTGTCATCGAGCTTCCAACTTTGCAAACGTCGCACCCCTCAACCGAGCTTAAAAAAGCTGCACAGAGTCCGTCGCCTTTGGAAAAATCAAAACCGGCACGTCATCGTCCCAGAATTCTCCTGGTAGATGATCATTTCGATACCCTGACTGCGCTGGCGGAAATATTAAAGCGAAGATACGATGTGGTGACTGCTGGCTCAGGGGCGGAAGCGCGAGCCTGCGCAGCGAAGCAAAACTTTGATTTGGTAATTTCAGACATCGGCCTCCCCGATGAACCCGGCTACAAACTGATGGACTTCCTCAGCCAGGCGCACGGTCTGAAAGGCATCGCCCTGAGCGGCTATGGCATGGACACAGATATCGTGCGAAGCAGGCAGGCAGGGTTCCTGGATCATCTGATCAAACCCGTGGAATACGATATTCTAAATAAGACACTGGAAAAACATTTGCCTGACGGGCCACACGTTTAGTTTTTAATTTTTTCCGCCAGCTCTTCGGCTGGGTATGTCCAAATCTCAGAAAGCGTGGGGTGATAGTGCGGCGATGCCGCGAACTGCCGGGCAGTGACCTGCATTTTGATCGCCAGTGCTGCTTCATGAATTAAATCCGATGCATGAGGGCCGACAACGGCAGCTCCCATCAGGACGCCCGTGTCCGCATGAGCCAGCAATTTGACAAAACCTTCAGTCTCGCCCATCACAATGGATTTTCCATGGTCGGCAAATGGATACGACGCAGTGATAACTCCAACCTTATTATCGAGTGCTTCTTGTTCCGTCCAGCCTGCGACCGCCAACTGCGGTTCGGTAAAAACCACGAACAATAGAGGATGGTATTCAATCTGCTCGGCGGTGCCTGAGAGGTGTCCCAATCGACGAGCTGCATTGCGGGCAGCTATTTCCCCTTGCTGAATGGCGACATGAACAATTTCAAATGGCCCGCAGACATCTCCAGCCGCATAGATGCCTTCAACGCTGGTTTGCATGGTGCGATCAATCGTCACTGCACCATTGCTCTTCGTCAAAACGCCCGCCGCTGATGGATTGACAGTGTCGCTGTGTGGTCTGCGCCCCATGGCTTCCAGCACTTCTTCAGCTTCGACGAATTTCTGGGTTCCGCAGTGTGTAAAATGTATCCTCTTTCTTCCATCCACCATGTCTGCTTTTTGCAAAATGGTATCGGTGTATAAAGTAATCCCTGCATGGCGCAACGCATCCATGAGTGCTTGTGCAACATCCGGGTCGGTGCCTTTAAGAACCTGCGGACTGCGTTGGATGATTGTTACTTTAGCACCAAGCGCGTTGTAATAATGAGCCATCTCCAGTGCCACAGGTCCCCCGCCGAGCACGACGATTGATTCGGGCATGTGATCCGAATCCAGCACTTCATCGCTGGTGAGCGTCCCGATGGCAGCCAGCCCAGGCAGATCCAAACGATGGACAAAAGAGCCTGAAGCAATCAATGCGGATTTGTAGTGCACATGATCTACACTGCCATCCAGGCGATGCACGCAAACCGTGTCGGAGTTTAGAAAAGAGGCGCGTCCTCGAACAAACGTGAACCGTCCGTCTTCGAGCTGTGTTGAGCGGTAATCAGCAAACTCTTTGATTAGTCTTCGTTTACGTTCCTGGATTTCCTGTGGCACCACCCGCACAGACTCAGCGCGCAACCCAAACTCTGATGCCCTGCGAAGAGTAGCAAACCGATTTGCCGACTCGATGAGTGTCTTGCTGGGCATGCAACCGCGTAAAATGCATAGCCCGCCCACTTCCGCGCCACCTTCTACGATCATCACGTCCAATCCGTGCTCGGCTGCGGTGCGGGCTGCGGCATACCCAGCACTCCCACCGCCTATGACCAGGAAATCAGTCGAATATGTAACACTCATTATGATTGGAATCTTTGTTCAAGGCCCACGCGGCCACAGCATATTCTGCAGCAAAAGGCCAGGGTGAGGATACGGTATGCTGGCATGACTGCCTACATGTAAATGATCAACAAGGTAAAAGATCAACCGAAATAGTAACGCTTGCTTTCTGGAGGTGCGGCGCGGTATTGAGTTCGGTGCATGAAAAAAATCGAAGCCATCATCAAACCGTTTAAAATGGAAGACGTGAAAGAAGCTCTGGCCGAGATCGGCATTGAGGGCATGACAGTCACGGAGGTAAAAGGTTTCGGACGACAGAAGGGGCACACGGAGATATACCGTGGCAGCGAATACACGGTGGACTTTCTGCCCAAGGTAAAGTTTGAGATTGTGCTGCCGGACGATCTGGCGACGAAAGCAGTGGATGCGATTGCGAGTGCCGCGAAGACAGGCAAAATTGGCGATGGAAAGATTTTCGTATTGCCGGTTGAGGAAGCCATTCGGATTCGGACGGCCGAGCGTGGAGAGAAAGCCATTTAAGCTGCCACCGTGCGCGGGCCTGGCGCTAAGGGCCATGCGGAGGCCCTATAGCGGAGAACTTTATGGAATGGTGGCACTCATTTGTCCTGGGCATCGTCGAAGGGCTGACGGAGTATCTTCCCGTAAGTTCCACTGGCCATCTACTCCTGGCACAACGTGCGCTGGGCATACCTGAATCGGAGGCTGCAAACGCGTTTGCCATTTGCATACAGGGAGGCGCAATCATGGCAGTGCTGGGATTGTATTTTGCCCGGGTCAAGCAGATGCTCTTGGGGCTGGCAGGTCGCGACCGGGCGGGGCGTGATTTGGTTCTGATGATCAGTGCGGCGTTTCTTCCGGCGGCGATCATCGGGTATCTCTCACAGGATTGGATCAAGTCGCATTTATTTGGCGGAGACCGATGGGGGCTTTGGCCGATGGTTGCAGCATGGCTGGCGGGCGGCATCGCGATCCTGGCTGTGGCTGCGTGGCGCAGACAGATCGGGAAGGTGCACACCGGTGCAGTGCTGGAGTCGCTCACACTGCGTATGGCGGTAGTCATTGGCCTCTGCCAGTGCGTGGCGATGTGGCCCGGAGTAAGTCGCAGTCTGATGACGATTGTTGGCGGGCTGCTGGTGGGGCTGTCGCTTCCGGCAGCAGTAGAGTTTAGTTTTCTCCTGGGCGTGGTCACGCTGAGTGCTGCCACACTGTATGATGGGATCAAGCACGGAGAGGAAATGTTTCGCAGCTATGGCACTGCTAATTTGCTTATCGGTTTTGTGGCAGCGTGGGTCTCAGCCGCGCTGGCAGTGCGCTGGATGGTGGGGTATCTCAACCGGCATGGCATGTCGATATTTGGCTATTACCGGATCGGCCTGGCTCTGGCGGTTGCCGCGCTATTGCTGCTTGGCTATCTGGTGCCCACCGCTCAGAATCCGCTGCCATGAGTGACGAACGTATAACGCCCGATCTACAGGCTTCCGTGCTGTGCGAAGACGTGCGGCAGGAAATAAATGGCATGCAGACCTTGATCGGGGTGCTCAATGTGGTGCCGGCTCCGGTGGTGCCCATCGGTGTCATCAAGCTATGTCTGTGGAGCAGATGGTGTTCGGGCCTGGGAGAATTCACGCAAAGCTCCCGCATTGTGGGACCTGACGACCGGAGCGTAGTGGCAGAAAGCGAGGTGCACTTCGCGCTTCGCGAGCTGGAGCATCACGCGACCAATGTCCACTTTTTCACAGGGATACAATTCCAAGAGTTTGGTCTATACCACATCGAGATCACTCTCGATCAGGATTTACGACTTCGCTTTCCTCTGCCTGTCGTGCGGATTCAGGCGAATCAGCGCAATTGATCACATTCAAAATGTGATACTCTCGCCGTCTGTGAGTATGCGAATTTCAGCCATGTGGGGCAATGCGGCACTGGCTGCCTCCAAAATACCTGCAGGGCTACTTGCGATGTTTGGAGACAGATGTGTGAGATATAGCCGGGTCACGGGTTTATCCGCAAGGTAGGAAAAAAGTTCGTGCGGCTCGAAATGCGAAAGCTCGCACACAAGCACATCGCACGGCACAGACCAATGCAGATCCAGATCCTGCGGGCAACCCAAGTCTGCCGAGTGCACAACGCGTTTGTCCCCGCAATCGATTCCGAAACTATAAGCGGCAAAGCGATCATTCGCTGCCGGGGCAATGATTGCGCGCAACGCCTCAAGATGAGTGCTGGGCTGCGGCTGGATTGCGAGGTCGCCCATTTCAAAGCCATGGCACTGCTCCCATGCATGAAACTCCAGGGCGAACCCCAGCAGCCGCTCTGGCAGATAGACTGCTTCGAGCCAGGCTCGGATGGGTGAGATCAGTTCCCCTGGAAGATAGATGGGAAGCGGACGGGAACGCCCTGTAAGCCAGTTGCCCTGCAGAAACATCCACAGACCGGCAATGTGATCGGAGTGGCCGTGGCTGATCGAGACCAAGTCGATAGCCGAAAGAGATATGCCCGCAGCCAGCAGCCGTTGACTGCACGGCTCGCCTGCGTCGATCAGGCAAGACACGCTCGAAGTCTGCAGGAGCGTGGCACTGGAGAATCGCGATGGTCCGGGAGCACCGCATCCGGTTCCAAGGAAAGTCAACTTTGGCATGGGCGTTGTTATGGCACAAGGGCGGTCGAGAGCAAGCGGGATCAGGGGGGTGTGATTGACCCACCCAGGCCGCGAGGCCGCGCGATGACGGCGGAAGCTGTTGCTTCCATCCGGTTTCTGTGGAAGATATCTGCCGCTTCATGGACAGCTACTACGAATACGAAGATCGCCCAGCCTTTTACCGTCGCTGGTGGTTTGTAAGTATGGTGGTGCTCTCGCTTTTAATCGTGAGCACAGGCGCGTATCTGTTTGTCACCTTTATAGCTCCTCTGCGCGCGCGTGCAGCAGAGTTCGACTTGGCACTCATGCGGGAAATGGAATCCGCCACGCTCATTCTGGACCGCAAGGAGCAAATCATGGGGCGCATTTTCGTGCAGAACCGCGACACTGTTCCGCTGCACGAGTTTCCACGGTACCTGTTGCAAGCAGTGATCGCTGCTGAGGACAACCGTTTTTATAAACATCGCGGGGTGGATTTCGTGGGGCTTGCGCGCGCTTTTATAGAAAATTACAAAGCGGAAAAAATCACCCAAGGCGGCAGCACCCTCACGATGCAGCTTGCGCGAAACAGTTTCTCGCTGCGGGAAAAATCCTATGAGCGCAAGCTGGTGGAAGTGTTTCTCAGTCGCAGGATCGAGCGGGAGATGAACAAGAATCTTATCCTGGAGCTGTATCTGAACCGAGTGTATTACGGAGCAGGCTTCTACGGTGCGGAGGCTGCGGCGCGAGGTTATTTCGGTAAAGGAGCGCGCGAGCTGACATTATCCGAGTCGGCGATTCTCGCAGGACTTCTCAAAAGCCCAAACAATCTGTCACCCTGGAGCGACCGGCGGGCCTCAATCGAAAGCCGCAATGTGGTGCTGCGGCGCATGTTGCAGTTGGAGATGATCAGCTCGCAAGAATATCAGAACGCATTGGCCGAGGATCCCGACGTGAAGACTCGCAAGCCCATCTCAGGCGAGTCCTATGTGATTGATTTTATCCGGCAACAAGTAATTGATGAACTGGGATTTGAAGCCGCTTCCAGCGAAGGTTTCAGAGTCTATACAACGATCGATCCCCGCATACAAACCGCTGCGGACAATGCGCTGCGCGAGAGGCTCACACAGATCGAGAAGCGTCCGCAATGGGAACACGAGACTTATGAGCAATACGAAAACTATCTGCGCAAGCTTCGCCGCAGCGATGCCGAGAGTGCGGCCGTGCTGCCCGATTACTTGCAAGGCTCTTTAATTACCGTTGACAATCAGACCGGTGCCATTCTCGCGTTGTCGGGCGGACGGGATTTTAAGCACAGCGAGTATAATCGGGCACTATTGGCCAAGCGTCCGCCGGGCACCGCTTTCAAACCGCTTGTCTATGCGGCTGCTTTTGAGAAAGGCATGTTTCCGGGCACGCCAGTGGAGGATGCTGTCATGGATAATCGACAGGTCATGATCGGGGGCACCACGGGAATCCTGGGGGAATGGGGGCCGGAGAGCGAGGACAATAGATTCGAGGGCACCATCTCCGCGCGGCAGGCTTTGGTTATGTCCAAGAATGCAGCCACTGTGCGTCTGGGCATGCAGACAGGTCTGGAGGAGGTCATTGCGTTTGCCAGGGCCAGCGGCATATCGACTGAGCTGCGTCCGTTTCCAGCCACACTACTTGGGAGTAGTGAGGTGACATTGGCTGACCTGACGCTGGCCTTTACGCAGTTCGCCAAGGGAGGCTGGCGGCCAAAGCGCCTCCATGTGATTCAGCGCATCGAAAACAAGGCTGGTGAAACAGTTTACTCTGCAAAGATGGAGCGCAAACAGGTCATGCGCGCCACCGCTGCGTTCGAGGTGCATACCGCTCTGGAAGAGGTTCTGGAAATCGGCACAGCGGATCGTGCGCGAACCGAGTTGGGGCTCAAGCATTTCCCAGCCGGTGGAAAGACCGGCACCGCGTATAATTTTACAGACAATTGGTTTATCGGGTACAACAGTTCTGTGACGACCGGTGTCTGGGTAGGCTTTGACAAACCCCGCACCATATACCGAGGCGCGTTTAGCAAAGACACCGCATTGCCTGTATGGGTGGACGTGATGAACGTGGCTGATGAAGTCCATCCATCGCAGGAAATACCTATGCCTCCAGGACTTGAGCGACTGGAAATCTGCCGATCTTCGGGCATGCGTGCTGTCGAAGCGTGCAAGCATGCCGGAGCGGAGGGAGACGCGCCCAATACCTTCACTGAGTGGGCAGACTCCAGGCAGGTGCCCACTGGTCCATGTCACATCCACGGAGATGGCCCAGCACCGGTGGCTGCAGTCGATGCCAGGCATGCGGGTGAGTGGCCGAAGGCTGTGCCCGTCATGGATCTCAGCTCTGTGAAACCCGTTGCCGTGCAAGGACCCACACTTATTGGCGAAGACCCTTACCGTGCGATCGCAACCGCTCAAGCCACTGCCGAAGCCGCGCAGGAAGCCATAGGACAACAAGTCATCGAAGTCCGTAGAGCCGAGCCTGTCCGCCCACTGGATAGTCCGCTGAAAAGTCCCGTGCTGGAGGTCGAAGCCCCGCCACCTTTGAAGTTTTAGTCCCGCAATAGTCCGGTCAAACGCCCCTTGCGCATTGTTTGCCCGGTCCTTATGTTTACTCATCTTTATACCACTCGCTCTATGGCCGATAACCCTGATCCCGCCGACAGTATCCCGCACGAAATTCGAAGCATTCTGCTTTTGGATGACGATCAGGACTTCGCAGACACGCTGAAAGGTCTCCTGGAAGCGCGAAATTTCCTGGTCACCACCGTCGGCGATGGATTGGAGGGACTCAAAGAGATCATGAGTTTCGAATTTGATATTGTGATCTGCGATTTACTCATGCCGAATATGCCGGGCGATATGTTTTATCTGGCTGTCGAGCGGGTGAAACCTCAACTGGCCAACCGGTTTATTTTTATCACCGGTCACACAGGCAATCCGGCCGTGGACAAATTCCTTGAGAACAGCGAGGGCATCGCACTCACCAAGCCTATTTTAATTGAAGATTTAATCAAAGCCATCAGTCTCACTCTCGCACGCCGAGTCCCGTCCGGAGAAGGGATGGCGTCCGTCAGATTTATGTAAACCGATACATTTCCAAATATTATGAGAACCACAGTTTCCATCCTCATCGTTGTTTTCACGACGCACGTTCTTCACGCGCAGCCTGCCAAACGCATCAATGTGGACGAGTTTCCAGCCGCAGTCATCGACGATGTGGTGGTGCCCGTGCCCAGCGAGGTGTTTGTCGTGCTCGATAAATTGGGGTCGCCCAATTGGAAATCCGTCATGCGGGAGGACAATTCCAAACCTTCAGAAGACCGCGTTCAGACTGCGCTGCTGCTAGGCACGGTCATCGCGGACGGCTTTATCGCCGTGCAGGCGGGCGATGCCGAGGCGGTCAAGAACACCGGACGCACGGTGTTGAATCTGGCGGGGGCGATTGGCGTGCGGAAGTCGGTCATCGCTCGCAGCAACAGCATCATCGCAGCAGCGGATAAACGCGAATGGCCTCGTGTGCGGCGCGAACTCGATGGTGCGTTGCAGGATGTTCGCAACGCCATGATCGAGCTTCAGGATGAGCAACTCGCCCAGCTTGTAAGTCTAGGTGGCTGGCTGCGGGGCACTGAAGCGCTCACCCTGATTGTGTCCAACGATTATTCCAAAGATGGAGCTGAGCTTCTTCACCAGCCTGGCTTGCTGGATTACTTCGACGAGCGTCTAAGAAACATGTCCCCACGTCTTCGGGACAATGCGCTGACCAGCGAGATTCAGACGCAGCTCGCCACCATCCGCCCGCTGATCGACACGAAAGGCGAAGCTGGCATCTCTTCCGAGTCCGTCCTTCGTATCCGCGATATCACTTCACATCTCGTCCAATCCATCACATCGCGCGAAGGCTAGATCATGAAAGCTCGCTTATTAATCACTACTTTTTTGGCACTGGCCATCTGCCGGAGCGGCGCGATGGTGGACGACGCTTTATCTTTCGCCTATGAGGCGGCGAATCCTTACGTTGCGGAAGGCTTCACAGTCCGCGAAGAAGCGTGGGGTGGCGACCTGGAGGAAGGCGGGCAAAAAGGAATCCGTCATCAGCTTTTCAAAGGCAATGAATACTGGTTCTGGACTGCGACGGATGTGGAAGGTGCTGAGGTGTCCGTGCACATCTACGACAGCCAGGGCAATCTGGTCGAGGAAGAGTCATGGACGAAAGAACGCTTTAGCGGTGCACGTGTGGTGCCCAAGCAGACAGGAACATATTTTCTGCTGGTGAAGGTCGAGAAAAGCAAAGCCGACCGCACCGCTTGGGCAATGGTGTATGGCTATCGCTAGCTCAATGCTGACCCCATAGGCCTGACTCCTCAGCGCGTTGTCGCACTTAATTACCCAGCGCGGCTTGCAAGCTCTTCCCATCGAGCATAAAGCCGGGCGACTTCACGCCGCCCCGCCTCCAGCTCCTGCACCTTCATCGGCGCCTGGGATGCATGGTCCACGAAGAATTGGGGATCATTTAAGAGTGCGTCCAGCTCGGCCACCATCTGTTCACCCGCGAGTATGGCCGCTTCCATTCCATCAAGCTCCTGCTGTTCTTTGTAGCTGAGCTTTTTTCGAGGTGAAATTGGCTCCGCATCGATCCTCCGCGCAGCCTCAGGGGCAGCGACCGGAGCGGCTTTTCGAGCAGTGCGTTTCTCCAAATAATACGAATAATTTCCAGGCTGCACAAAAACCTGCTCCTCTTCGAAGGCCACGATCTGATCGCACACGCGGTCCAGAAAATACCGATCATGGCTGACCACGAGCACGGCTCCGGCGAAATCTACAAGAGCCTCTTCGAGCATCCGTAGGCTTGCCAGGTCGAGGTCATTGGTGGGTTCATCCAGCACGATCAAATTGCCGCCGCGCTTGAGCACTTTGGCCAGCATGAGCCGGGCACGTTCCCCGCCGGAAAGCAAATCCACGCGTTCCCGCACCCGATCGTCCGAGAAGAGAAATCTGCGCAGATACGCTCTCACGCTCATGGATTGCCCGCCGAAGGAGACCGTTTCCCCACTGTCCGCAATCTCTTCGATCACTGTCTTGCTGCCATCGAGTTGCATGCGAGTCTGGTCGATGTAGTTGAAACGCATTTGTCGCCCGATGTTGACCACGCCTTCCGATGGATCGATCTGCCCAAGGCACAAGCGGAGAAGCGTGGTCTTACCACAGCCGTTGCGGCCCACAATTCCTGTGCATTCACCGGGACGAATCGACATGGATAGATCCTTAAAAAGCCACCGCTCTCCCTCGTCAAGCGTCACACCGGCTCGAATCAATTCCACGCCGATATTGCCCGACACCGGCGGCGGCGGCAGCACCAAGTCCATCTCACGCTCCTCTGGCGGAGCTTCCAATCCTGCCACTGCATAGAAGCTATCCATGCGGTGCCGCGACTTCGTGGTGCGAGCTTTGACCCCCGCCCGCACCCATTCCAACTCTGCACGGATAAATCGCTGTCGCCGACGCTCCGACTGCTCCGCGATCTGCTGCCGCACGGCCTTGGACTCCAGATAAGCAGTGTAGTTTCCGGGGTGCGAGTAGCTCTTGCCGTGTGCAATCTCAATGACCCGCGTGGCCACCGAATCCAGGAAATATCGGTCATGAACCACAAAGATCACCGCCCCGGTGAAAGTCCGCGTAAAAGCTTCCAACCACTCGATTGATGCCGCATCGAGGTGGTTGGTAGGCTCGTCGAGCAGCAGCAGATCGGGTTGACCCACGAGTGCGCGGCACAATGCCACCCGGCGTTTCTCGCCACCCGAGAGCGTGCCGACCATGGCATCCCACGGCGGAACATCCAGAGCAGTTGTCATGGTCTTAATACGCGTGTCCAGATTCCATCCATCCGCGTCCTCGATGGCATGCTGCATATCGGCAAGTTCATCGTCCGTGCCGTCGCCCGATTCATACCGGCGCAGAAGTTCATACAGATCCGCAGCGCCAGACTGGATGTTGCTCAGGACCGTGGCCTGGTCTTGCAGCTCGAACTCCTGCGGCAGGTAACCCACCCGCAAATTTCTTCGAAGCGAGAGTTCCCCGCTGTCCGGTTCGCGCACGCCTGCAAGTATCCGTAGCAGACTGGTCTTGCCTGAACCATTTCTTCCCACCAGCCCGACTTTTTCACCACGAGCCACGGCAAAAGTGATGCCCTCGAGAAGCTGTCGGTTGCCGTAGGCTAGTTTAATCTCCGATGCCGATAAAATCGTGCTCATGTGGCAATGATCAATCCACGCTGCCAACTGGGGCTTCAAGCGCTTTTAACTGCACATGCAATTCCGCGACCTCACGGATGGGCAATCGGCACGTCCCCTCGCTGCATAGATACACTTCACATCGATCCTCAGAAATTGGAATCGCTTTCAGAAACTCGGCGGCGGAAAACTTCCGGGCAGACGCGGCATCCATCACCACCGCAAGCGGCAGACGGTGCGAATGGACCGCAGCCAACATCGCTTCCCGTTCGGCACCGCGTCCGGCCAGCACAATCTGCGGGCGATCTTTATCCTGTCTCTGTGCGGCAAGAAGCATGAGCGGCATCGCCATGGGCGTCTCTCGCAAGTGCTCCCCATACGCGCGCAGCAAAGCATCGGCCCGTGCCTGATACTGCTTGTCGTCGGTGAGCACCGCGAGCCTCTGAAGATTCAAAGCTGCCACTGCATTGGCCGATGGCTCTGCGCCATCATGATCATCCTTCAGCCTCAACAGCAGGTCACTCGCGCCCGCCGATGTATTAAAATATCCGCCCAGCGCATCAGCGAATTCTTCGTCCATAACCCGTTGCAAGTCGCACGCAATCTCCACCAGCCCTATCACTGGATCAGCATGGTATAAGTCGAGCAACCCTTGGATGACAAAAGCATAGTCTTCAGCAAATGCAGCAACCTGGGAAGGTCCATCCATCCAGGAGCGAAGCATGCGTCCGTCGCGGTCGATCATTTCATTTTTCAAAAAACCGACCAACGCATGCGCTTTCGTTGCATATTGTTTGCCCCATGCACCCGCCGCCGATGCCAGAGCCGACAGCATCAGACCGTTCCAACCGCTGAGAATCTTACGATCAAGATGCGGGCGAGGTCGTGCATTGCGGGCATGAAGCAATGCCTGACGTGCCGCATCCCACCTGGAATCTGCGCCTGAACCTGTGAGAATGTTTTTCCCAATAAATTCAGACATGGGATCGCTCCCCTCCGGCGCGTTGCCCGTCGCCTGCATGCCAAACGCTTCCATAAACGCCTCACCCTCACGCGGCCCCAGGATGGACATCACCTCATGCGCAGTCCACACATAGAATGCGCCTTCCGCATGCTCGTCGCTGCCGTGCTCGACGAAACTGTCGGCATCCTCAGCCGAGTAGAACGCGCCGCTCGGATGCGCCAAATCACGTAGCACGTACTCGAGTGTCTCCCGCGCGACAGTCGCGAAGCGTTCATCGCGCTCGCTCTGCCAGGCATCGATGTAAAGCGGGATGAGTTGGGCTTGATCGTATAGCATTTTTTCAAAATGGGGCACGTGCCAGAATCGGTCCACGGAGTAGCGATGAAATCCGCCCCCCAGCTGATCGTATATACCGCCCGAGGCCATCCGTCTTAACGTCAACAGCGCCATGTCTCGTCCAGTTTTTTGATCCATCAAGAATCGCAAAAGCGAAGGTTGTGGGAATTTTGGCGCTCGCCCAAGCCCGCCATATTCGTGGTCAAAATACTGCCGACATTGCTCAACCAATTCCACCGACAGCCCGGGCACCACGGGCGTGTCCGCATGCGACTCCGATCGATGCGCCAGCGCTTCGAACATTTTTTCACCCTGCTCCAGCACCTTGCTCTTTTCCTTTTCCCACAACTCCGCGACGCGCAATAGCACGTCTGCAAAGCCCGCGCGTCCATGGCGGCTTTGCGGCGGGAAATATGTGCCGCCATAGAACGGCTTCAAGTCTGGAGTAAGCCATGCGCTCAATGGCCATCCGCCCGAGCCAGTCATGGCCTGGACGAAAGCCATGAACACCCGGTCCACATCCGGCCGCTCTTCCCGATCCACTTTGATGCTGATGTAGTGCTTATTCAGAATCTGCGCGATGCCTTCATCCTCAAATGATTCGTGCGCCATCACGTGGCACCAATGGCACGTGGAGTATCCAATGGAGAGAAAGATCGGTTTATCCTGCGAACGCGCGCGGTGAAATGCCTCCGCGCCCCACGGCAACCAATCCACAGGATTATCCGCGTGTTGTTGGAGATAAGGAGACTTCTCGTGGGCCAGAGCATTAGTGGGCATAAGGCCACACGCTCGCTGATCCAGAGCACGAGGGCAACGCCTCTTTGTCACCCAGTCGATTCCGCAATGCGGATCGCGGCAGTTTGGTACATCGGGTCCGCATGCAAGACCATGCCGGGCACCGAAATCCAGCGCACCGTATCGTGATGTTCGGGAAAAATGGAGACCAGATCAGATGTCCTACTGGGCTGGTGCAAAAACCATTCCACATCCACCCGATTGCCTGCCTTGTCCGGGAAACACGCGATGTAGAGCAGGTCGTGCTCCACGAGATCATTAAAAAAATGCGTCCCTAATGACACGTCCGGTATCAGCCGCTCGTGCATCTCCACCATTTCGCAAACTGCCGAGGCCCTGGCAATGCGCCCTGCGCGTATGGGTATGCCCAGAGATGCGCTGCTGGTTCCCCATCTACCCGGTCCGATTAACACCAGCGTGCGCCTGGTGTCGTGCTTTTGCACCAACTGCTCGATGATCTTTACCACCTGGTATCGCTGCGCCTCACTCAGTGCGGCATAAGCCGCTGTGGGGACATACAATATGTCGTCCAACACCACTTCTCTCCCCAGACCTATGACAGCACCATTTGTTTCCAAAACACAACGCCCCCCCACCGTCGCCGGGTTCACACCTACATGCGCCATGCCTTTGCGCACCTGAAACGTGCGGCATTGCAACAGATGAATACGATAAGAGTCGTCGGGAAAAACATTCAGCGCAAACTCCATATCCACCGCTTCAGCATAGGCCTCGCTCAACTCTCGCAGGATCGCTCGCAAGTCGTTCAGCGGTTGCTGTCGCCGAATCAGCCCTCCGAAGGACACCCACGGTGCCGGACCGCCCGAGCGAGAGATGAAATACTCCAGCGGAAAATCGCTGCACTCTGGCAAGACTTCTTCGACCGGCAACGATCGCAACCCCGCACCCGCCAGGTCCAGCACGTCCATTCGCCTCTGCGAGTGCTCCCATTGCCCGCCCAGGGAAGCTTCCGGACGCCGCTCCGGCATGCTTAAAGAAACAAGCCGGGTGTAATCATCGTCCGCGCGGTCCACCGCCCGCGTTCCCAGGCCAAACACCATGCGCACCATGCCCGCTTCTGATTCAATCTCGGGATGCCACTTATAAGGATTATAAGAAAGAGCCACACCCGCTGCTTGTGGAAAGAAAAATTCACCTCGGCGCGCACCGGACACTCGCATGATTAATAGCGCCATCCTCTCTTCACTTTGCAGCAGATTCCGCGCACGCCGATACTCCAGAGTGTCTGGGTCGAGGATGCTTGCATACACGCGGCGAATCGCCTGCAGCAAAGCCACCAGCCGGTCTTCACGCGAACCGCGATTGGTCAGAAAGATGCTTTCGTATTTGCCGGAAAATGCATTGCCGCGCGCATCCTCCAGTATGGAGCTGGAGCGCACGATGCACGGCTTCTCCCCGAAGTAATCAAGCATGCCCTCCAACTTAGCGACTACTTCCGACGGAAAATGCCCTTGCAGTAATCGCTTCTGACCTTTCTCTACGTCTTTTAGAAAGCACTCAGGCACCTTCTGCTGTTCACGAATCCACCACACTCGATTCTGCACCAGGTAAGTCACAAACACCTCCGCGCCCACAAAAAACGAATCGTGCACCTCCAACCTTGCAGCTATCTCCGGCAGCCGGTCTCGCACGATTGCCCGGGCCACCAACATGCCAAACGCCTTGCCACCAATCGAACCCACACCGATGAGCCGTTGCCGAATCGCAAAGTAATCTTCCAGCTTCAGCCAGCGTTTCACCAACTCCGCAATGCCCGAGCGGTGAACGCAAAACGCACGCTGAAGACACGCAAGCAGTCTTTGCTCGCGTTGTGCACTGAGTCTGCCTTCAGCCTTCTCCGCGATTGCTTCATCCAGTTCGTGAAACATCCGCGTCCAATACCCCATCTCGTGCAGGGAAAGATTCAGCGGCGAGATGCTCTGCGTCAGAATCTGAGCCAATATCGCACTCTCATGCACTGGCTCCAGTTTCCCCGCCTTTTCCACATGCAAAGTATCCATCACTGCACGAGCCCGATACTGTACCTTCACAGGACGAATATAGAAATCCTGGTCCGCAGAAAACACTTCCAGATAGAACTGCGTGGTCGTGCGGATCGCATTGAGCGCAGTCAGTGAGTGGCGACGGCGTTCGATGGCAAAATACGTCACCGTCTGCAGATCGCGCAACCTCGGACAGGTGAGCATAAAAAAATTTGCCAAAGCCTGGTCCGACTGCCAGACATCGCCCAGGTGGCTGATGCAGTCGAACAAATATACTGCTCCCGGCCCCACCCGCTCGATCACTTCATGGACGGCGCGAATAAATCCCTCAAAACTTTCCCTCGGGTCGGCGTGGCATATTTCCAGCCCATCGCCCGGTTCCAACAACGGAGTGTCCGGGCCAAACCGAAAGTAAACACGTTGGTGTCCATGCTCTCTTGCAGCCTGATCATAAGGAGCGACAAGCCGCGCGTAGTGGCCGATGCTGTCCACGGCCCAGACGATATTGTCGCCAGGCTCTATTCCGCACAGCACCTCGTCCAGCGCAGTCCATCCTGTGGTGGCAGACATTTTAGCTCACACCACTCCTTGTTCCAACATCGAGTCAGCTACCTTTATAAATCCTGCAATATTGGCTCCGACAACATAGTTTCCGGGCTGCCCGAAAGCCTCAGCGGTCTCGCGGCAGCTCCTGTGAATATTGATCATGATCTGGTGCAAGCGAGAATCCACTTCGTCACGTGTCCAGCTCAAGCGCATGGAATTCTGCGACATCTCCAGACCGGAAGTTGCGACACCCCCCGCGTTGGCTGCCTTGCCAGGCCCGTAAAGAACGCCTGCCTGGAGAAACTGGTCCACAGCATCCGGAGTGCAGGGCATGTTGGCACCTTCGGAAATAAGAATACAACCATGTGCAAGCAGGGTCGTGGCATCTTCGCCATCGAGTTCATTTTGCGTGGCCGAAGGGAACGCGCACTCGCACGGCACCATCCATGGCATGACACCCTCGCGGTATTCTGCATTATATTTATCCGCGTATTCCCGAATCCTTCCTCGTCGCACATTTTTTAGATGTTTTACAAAAGCCAGCTTTTCTTCGTCGAGCCCGGCCGCGTCATGGATCATGCCATGCGAGTCCGAGAGGGTGAGCGGCACGGCACCGAGCTGCAACAGTTTCTCCGCAGTGTATTGCGCTACATTGCCGGAGCCGGAAATCACACAACGTTTTCCCGATAAGGAATCTCCGCGTGTAGCGAGCATTTCCTGCGCGAAATATACCGCCCCATACCCTGTGGCCTCCGGGCGGATAAGCGAGCCTCCCCAGTTTAGACTTTTGCCCGTGAGCACGCCGGTAAATTCATTTCGCAACCGTTTATACTGCCCGAAAAGAAACCCGATCTCACGACCACCCACGCCGATATCGCCTGCAGGCACATCGGTCTCCGCACCGATATGCCGGTGCAGCTCACTCATGAAACTTTGGCAAAAACGCATAACCTCGCCGTCAGACTTTCCCTTGGGATCAAAGTCCGAGCCGCCTTTCCCGCCGCCCATCGGCAGCGAGGTAAGGGAATTTTTGAAAATTTGCTCAAAGCCTAAAAACTTCAAAATACCAACGTTTACGCTTGGATGAAATCTCAGCCCCCCTTTGTAAGGCCCAATCGCGCTGTTAAATTGCACCCGAATACCGCGGTTGACCTGCACCCGCCCGGCATCGTCCACCCAAGGCACACGAAATACAATCTGCCTCTCGGGCTCCGCGATTCGCTCCAGAATATTGTGTTCCGCATACTCGGGTTTCATCTCCAGCACTGGCGGCAGCGACTCAAACACTTCGCGGACTGCTTGCAGAAACTCCAGTTCGCCGGGGTTGCGGCGGGAGACTTTTTCCAGGATGTCAGATATATGTGTTGTGCTCATGGCATGGGGAGAAATGTTGGTCGCGTAACGCGGGCGATACCAGATCAAAAATATTCCACGGTCGATCAGTCAAAGCACAACTTACCTTGGTGCCCGCCCACGGCGGCTGCGCCGGATAGCATCACCCGCAGCCTTCTGCAACTCAGGGTCACCCAACTGCTGCACCCATGCAGTGGCCGCAGAGGCATCAGATCTCGTCCACGCAGTAGCCACGTTTTCAATGGCGGAAATCTTACCCGGACCCTTGGGAAGTGCTTGCGCATACCGCGCCGCTGCAGGCGCATCATTTCCCGCCCAGGAACGGATCGCGGCAGAAGCAGCCGCAGTGCGCGTAGATTCCTCCGGAAGCGTATTGGCCCATTTCAACGCATTAGCGACATCGGAGTTTGCCCACCTTGAGGCGATACTATTGGCGGCTCGATCCCGATCTTCCACGGAAGGAAGGGTCTGCATCCATGCAATGGCGTCCTGCGGATTTTTATCAAACCAATTGCCTGCCACAGAGTCTATGGCCCCACGTCGGCTGCGACCTTCGCCAAGAGATCCCAAGTAGTTGGCCGAAGCAACAGGGTCGGACGTGGCAGCAGAAGAGATGACCCGGTTCATGATCCACTCTCCTGCCTGCCCGATGGTGTTTTGATTTTCGGTAGCCCACGCCAGAGCTGCATCGGGGTCCATTGCAGCCCATCGCGATGCGGAGGCCATGATGGCCATGCCTCGGCTGCGACCTTCCAGCTGCGTTGCAGCCCAGAGCGTCGCGGCTTCCGGATTGGTGCTGGCCAGAGCCAGAGTAGCACCCAGCATGGCCGACTCCATGCCGCTGGGTAGATCGGTCGCCAGCCTGGTATCGTCGAAAGCAAGCTCCAATGCCACTGTCTTTAGCGCTGCGAGTTGCTCACCCGGCTCGGGCAGAGCCCTGGCAAGTTCCATGGCAAACTGCGGTTCATCTTTGGCCAACTTCGCAAACAACGTGCGGATAAAACGCGTGCGTGCAGCGACCCCCTGGACCTTGTCCAACGCGGCAAGAATCTCCTGCGATTCACTGTCGGCCACAGCAACCGCCTGCTCATCGAGCGCCGATTCGCGCATCGATCCGTCCGAGCCAATCTGAGACGCTGAACCGAGGGCATCGCTTGCAGACATGCCAGATTGGCCAGCAGTGGCCGCAAGGTCTCGAGGAGCAGAGGGAAAGCTTTCCGGTGGCGTTCGAGATTTCGATCCGAAAGTGTAGCCAACAAATACGCCCATGGTGAGAGCCAGGGCGCAGCCGAGAAGAAATTTGGTGCCGTTCATGGGTGGATTGGATTCAATTTCGCCCGATGTGCGCAAAGCTGCAATCTGTAACTCCGCAGCCGGGGAAAAGTTGCGCACCCAACCTGTTTTTCTAATGACGGGATTTGGCCTGCGAACCTACATCCAACAGCTGCTTCACTGTGGCCAGAAAACTCGGCGATCGGTCTGCTGGACCGGTAACAAGCGGGTAGTCGTGCCAGGTCTGAAACACCCAATCCTCGCCGTTGCCGCCCGCGTGCAGATATTCGCGAAATAGACGCACAGACAACTCATGTGCCTGCTGCTCCATCTCATCCTCATTGTCCGCACGCTGTTTAAACTCAGGTCGAGAGGGGTTGATGATAAGCCCCGTCCGGATGCCACGCTTTTGCAACACCCGCTCTACAGCGAGCATGCGCCCGAAATCCCATTCTTTGCGCTGCCGTTGTCTTGCATCGTATTCCGCGCCGCGCACGCCGTAATCAATATGGAAATGGTCCAACTCCAAGCCTCGTTCAGCCATTCTCTGCAAAAGGTCGTCCACCCATGCCTCAAACCAGACGATGGGAAGCCGTTGATCTGTGCGCTTATATTCATACCCATCTTCGCTGCGAACATGGAAGAAACCAAGCGACTCGATCACTCCCAGGCGCACACTGGGAAACTCCTGCTTTATGGCAGCGAAATAATCGACCAACTCCGCGTTGAGGCTGCCAAGAGTCATGGCATTCTCTCTGGACAGTTCCTTGCTGTCCGCTCCGTCGCGATGCATCTGACTCACAGCTTTCATCACCGCGTGATCGGTGGAGATGTAGTCGAGGTTCCCACCCAGATTCACCCAACGTCGCAGGAGCCCGGCTTCTGCTTTTGCCTGGTCTTCGCCAGCCTGAGTCCCATGGCGTTTATCACTCAGCCTCAAACCTCCTACTTCAAATGCTGCTCGAATGCCATGTTTGTTCAGAAAAGCGATAAGCTTCAGCAAGGACTCGTCAGACAATCGTGGCTTGGATTCCCCGGCTATTGGACGCTCCGGAAGTATGTTGATATAACTTTTGAAAACATCGGTCCACTTCAACACGGAGCCCCAGCTCTTCTCATCTGTGAGGACCGGGATGAAGTCTTCTCGCATGCCCTCAGCGATTCCTGCTTCACGATCCCAACTTGGTTTATAAGCCGTGGGGCCCACCCAGACATCCTGAGCCGGAAGGAATGTGCAAGGAATGCTTATTATTGAAACCAGCCTTGCGGCGCGTGAGAAAAACATTGCGACAATGTTCAAGGCCAAGGTTGGCGCGTCAAGCTTCAGCGTGCGCACCCGAGCGGAGCTGTGCCGCATGCAGATGGTCTGTTCATCTTGGTAAAAGAATATCGAGAACCCCGCGCGTGGTATCCTTGATGGTCTCAGTTGCGCCCTCCAGAGTCTCGTTTACTGTATCGATCACCGCGCCCTCAAGTGCTGCGGTCAACCGCGGTTCAAGGTCGTTCTGAGGAGAGGACGGCGAACCAGAGATATGCACTGTTGTAAAAAGGTAGGGGCCGCGTGCACTTGTAAAAACTTTTTCACGCGCTCCAGGAACCCACCGAAGAGCTGCCGGCGTCACGCCGACTTCGAAAGTGCCCTGTATGCGATCCATGGACAGTGTGCATGTTCCTTCCACACGCAACAAACCTTCCGATTCAGACACCAGATTGGTTATCTCGAACCGGTCAGGAAATTGTTCGAAACGCATCTCCGTTTGTTGCAACACCAGATTCTCAAATTGCACAAGCCCGGTAAATCGCGCCAGCAACCGCAATGTTGGCAAATCCCGCAACATCCCGTCGCGCAGGATCACCTCTCCTTTCGCGAGCCAGGGCGCTTCGGCACGTGCCTGCTGCAAGTCCACTGAACCACGCAATATACCTCGCAAATGGTGTGCGAGTTTCTGTTCCAGCACCGTTTCGGATGGAAGCCCTTGGAACTCGAGTCTAAGATGGGAACCACGCGCCCCCCCAAGCTGGCCGGTTGCAGAGAGTTCACCCCCGTTCGCATGACTCAACCGCGACTGCAATAAATAAGTCACGCCATCGGACCATCTTAAATCAAAGTCCTGAACGGTAAACTTCGGCCAGGATTTAACCGACAACGTGCCACCGACACCGTGAATAAGTGTGTCGTTTGCAGACGGCCGGATGCTCAACCGCGTGCGCTCAAGCGTTCCCTCGCTCCAGCTTATATCCGCTTGCTCAATGTGCGTCTCCTTCAAGACAACTCGCGAAGGAATCCATCGCGAGAGTGCGGGCGATGCAACAGCGGATGCAGATGGCGGATGCCGCTGCGATTTTGTGCCCGCAAGAGCCAACCGCAGGTGCCTCACATCCACTTTAGGCACAAGCCACACACGGTCCCTAAGACCGCTCAGATCGACTTCCGAGCGCAACGATTCTGCCTGGAGATGGTTTATCCATGATCCTGGCATGCCGTCGCCGCGAAAGCTCTCGGTATAGACCGAATCGCCGCTCCACTGGAAAGGAGCAAAGTCGCCTTCCACCTGGAGCAGGTCAGAAGTCCGCGCGGATAGCAGACGCCGAAAAGCCTCGCTCCGTAGGTAATTGTTAAGCCACAACCAGCCGCCAATTGTGGCCACGCCCAGTAAGAATAAAAGCGTGGCCGCAATCCACATCCAAAACCGGGAAGAAGACCCCTTTTCGGCGTAGCGAGTGAAGGTGCGTGGCGTAGCCCGGCTCATGCAAGCATGCCTGGCTTTAGCCGAGCACCGCGTTCCACTCCTGGATCGCTGCGGACTCGTCGCTGAACAAATCCTCGGTGGAATCGTGAATGGTGATGGTTGTGATCTTATCGCCTTGCTTGATCGCATTGACGACTTCCATGCCGCTGGTCACTTCACCGAAGATCGCGTGTTTGTTATCGAGCCAGGGGGTGGGAACATGGGTGATAAAGAACTGGCTTCCATTGGTATTAGGACCTGCATTTGCCATGGAAAGAATGCCGGGTTTGTCGTGTTTAAGCCCCGCAGCAAACTCATCGCGAAACCGATACCCAGGCCCGCCGCTACCTGTGCCGGTGGGATCGCCACACTGCACCATGAAGTCCGGAATTACACGATGGAATGTGATTCCATCGTAGAAACCGCGTTGTGCAAGGTTAAGAAAATTGGCGGAGGTGCGTGGTGCTTTCGAGGCAAATACGCTGAGTTGGATGTCGCCTTTGCTGGTGTGAAGAGTCAGTGAGATGTCGTTCATAAAGCCAAAGAGCTTCGAAGCACATCGACAGAATGTAAAGCCCAACCATCATCAGTGACAGCA
Source organism: uncultured Chthoniobacteraceae bacterium (assembly GCA_965365475.1). Lineage (GTDB taxonomy): Bacteria > Verrucomicrobiota > Verrucomicrobiia > Chthoniobacterales > CAKUMP01 > CBDUBV01. The sequence goes on from CBDUBV010000020.1 coordinate 27,858, forward strand.
ATCACTCCCCCATTCTGGCTGCCTGCGAGCATCGTTACCATCTTGCCAGGCTTGTTCATTCATATCACACCGCACCACTCAGTGCCGCGCAACGACATGTGTGCTGCGCTGGGTTCAACCCAAGGTGAAAATCAATATGGCTGGAAAGGCTTACTTACGCACCCTGAGGCCGACCGATGCACTGATACCTGAACCCGAGCTGAGCCATCGTGGCGGGATCGAATAGATTCCGGCCGTCGAAAACCATCGGTGTGTGCATTTGCTTTTTCACTTCGGCCAGATCGACGTTCAAAAACTCAGGCCATTCCGTGGCAAGCACGAGTGCCTCGGCATCCTTCACCGCTTCGAGTGCCGAGTTGGCAAAACGCGCTCCATCCACAAGCTTCAACTCGCGCGCTTTTTCCATCCCTTTGGGATCGTAAACGGTGACAGTAGCACCTTCCTTCAACAGATCATTCACGATATCCACCGCGACTGAACTGCGGATGTCGTCGGTATCGGGCTTGAAAGAGAGACCCCACACGGCAACGCGCTTGTCTTTGAGCACCCAAAGTGCCTGCCTCACTCGAGACATGAAACGCGAGCGTTGATCGGCATTAATGCGCTGCACTTCCTTCAACAGATGGAAGGGCACGCCTAATTCATCGGCGATGTGGATAAACGCGGCGATATCCTTCGGAAAACAGGAGCCTCCATAGCCCAGGCCGGCATTTAGAAAATTCCGTCCGATGCGTTTATCCATGCCAATGCCATCAGCAACCATCTCGACATCTGCCCCGCTGGCTTCGCAGATGGCGGACACTGCATTGATGTAGGAAATTTTCAGCGCGAGAAAGGAATTCGCTGCATGTTTGATCAGCTCGGCGCTGTTTATGTCCGTGACCAAAATAGGTGCTTTGAATGGCTCGTAGAGTTTCTGCATGAGCGCGGTGGCTTCATCGCTGTTGCTCCCAATCACGATGCGGTCGGGTTTCATGAGATCGGGCACGGCGCAGCCTTCGCGCAGAAACTCTGGATTGCTGACCACGTCGAACTCTGCATTCGCATTATAGCGGCGGATGGTGTCGGTGACTTTCTCCCCGGTCTTCACGGGCACGGTGCTTTTATCGACCACCACGCGGTATTGACCCGGCTTGAGAACGGACGCGATCTCGCGCGCCACTTTCTCGATGTAGCTTAAGTCCACGCTGCCGTCCTCCTGCGGCGGAGTCGGCACCGCGATGAAAACCACTTCCGAATTGTCCACACCATCCTCGATGCTATTGGTGAAACGCAACCGCTGAGCTGCAACGTTGCGGTTCACCAAGTCTTCCAAGCCCGGCTCGTAAATGGGAATATGGCCGGACTGAAGAGAGTCCACTTTGCGTTGATCATTATCCACGCACACCACGTGGTGCCCGACTTCTGCAAAGCATGCGCCACTGACAAGACCGACATAACCGGAACCGATAATACACAATTTCATAAATAAGGAGGTTGGGGATACACAACTGCCGCGCGGAATGCAACAGCTAGAATCTATTCGTTCCCGGAACCCTGAGGATCGTAATCCAGCGGCAGACTCAGCTGCGGGAAATCTTTTAATGTGAATGTAAGAAGAAATCCAAATTCTTCTTCTCCGCGGTTGTCTCGCAGAATGGCTCCAAGGCTCGCGACCCAACTGGTCAGATCGCGATGAATCGTATAGCGCTGCGACTCCAGCACGCTGTCATCCATCTCGTAGCGTGTGGCCCAGCTAAAACCCCAGTGCTCGTTGAACCGGGTGTAACCACCCACGGCGACAAGATTGCTGTCCTGAAACAGCGGATTGCCATCCAGGTAGCGATGCCCGATGCTGAGGTCCTGCCAGGATGTCACCATGAAGTTCAGGGTAGTGTTTACCTCCGTAAATCCACTATCGAGCAAAGGAAGTTGCGAATCGATCCGCGCGGCAACCCATGGCAAGGGCGACCATTTCAGACGATTAAACACATTGGAAAAATCCGAATCGTAGTAAGGATTATCGATGTTAATATCAAAGTAAGTGTCGAGTTCCAACCAGTTGATCGTGAGATCGTCCCGGCGCGTTTGCAGACGGTTGCGCACGCCCATCCGCCAGATGGTCCATTCATCGATGGAATCAACCGATGTGAACTGCGGGAAATCGATTGGATTAAGCTGGGTGGAAGGGATGAGCCGGTCGAATTGAAGAATGCGTGAGCGGTCCACGCCGGGGTCGGATACGAACGAGAAATTGGTATAAGGCTGAACGATATGCCGCAAACCATCGAGACCAAGCGTGCGAGTTTGAATCTCTTCCCAAGTCTTGGAGAATTTGAACGACGATTCGATGCCTGCCAGAACGCTAAAGCGGGTCTCGGCCCCTTCGTTAACCAGCCGCTCCATTTCCTTCGTGGCGCGAGGAGCATCATCAGCGAAGAGTGAGTCGTCATCCGTGGTGTAGTACCCGGTGTCGGTATAGTGTGTGGCGCGGAACCCAAGGCGAGGCACGATAGAGAGCCAACCTCCGTAAGTGCGAGGATAAAGAAGTTGATGAAAAGTATCTGCGCGGATGGAATCGTAGTCCGCAAGATCGGAAGAATCTGCAAAGCGTTTGCTAAGATTCGCTATGCCCACTTCGCCTTCATAGAAAAGAGGAGTCTTAAAGAAGGGCTGGCGTTTCATATCCAGCACGACCTCTGGAAGGCGCTCCGTGGTTTCCTGAAATGAATTGACCTGCCCGCGCACGATGCCCGTGAGAGTATAGTTCTCGCTCCATTTCGTGAGCGCAAAGACATTATCGGGCTGCGGATCGGTGCGGAATTCGCTCCGGAAAAAGTCTTCCAGGAAAAACTCATCGCTTAGAAGATTGAAGTCCACAATGGCAGAAACGTCTTCGCTTATGTATGCCTTGGACTGGTAGGCCACACGATATCGGGTGCTATCGATCTCGCCGCGTGCAAGACTCGTGGTGTTGATGCCCGTGGCCTGGTCGTCCGCAAGGTAAGAGCGGAATTCGCCCCAACTCTTGTTGTCTTTGCCAAATGTAAATCGGCTATCAAAACCGACGGCCACACCACGATCTGCGCGAAGATCGAGATGGAATCGGCCACCGACATTCTCGGAGATTGGAAAGCTGTAAGAAGTGAGAAGGTATGCGCCCCAGAGGTCGCTGTATCCCGGTGCCAGCGTAAATGCAAAATCATCGCGCAACGGCTGATATAAATAAGGCCACCAAAACACCGGCACCCGGCCCACCTGCAAGGTGACGTTGGAAAAGATGATTCGGTCATCCGGATAAATGCGCACCGATTTGGCGCGGAACCGATAATCGGGACGCGCGGAATCGTGCGTAGTGAACGTGCCGTTCTTGACCTGAAACGCGCGACCGGAGAGCGAGCTAATGTTTTCTCCGGAAAACAAAACAGGGTCCGATGAACCGGCAAAATCCGCAGCGCGCAGTCGGCGAGTTTCAAGATTATACACTGCGCGCTCGCCCGTAAAAGAATAGTCCGGGCGGTAGATGCGCACATTACCCCTCAGCAGCACGTCGCGCGTCTGGGGGTTGTATTGCGCGTAATCGCAGTAAATATTCATGTCGCCGTAGTTGATCACGACGTTTTCCTCCGCGATTGCCACGCCGCCTTCAAAGCGGGTCTCACCATCGGCTGTTATCTCGATAGGCACATCGCTGAAGCCTCCTTCGAGCTGCGCAAAAATTGCGTTTGAAGACAGAAGTATTAAAAATGAAAACAGCCAGTTTCTCATGGACCGCCAGACACTATGCGGCCGGTTATTGCTTGCCAAGAGAAATTGCCTATGCCCGCAAGCAAACTTCTTGGCGAGGCCTCCTCGCTATCCCGAGGCGGGCGAGCGGATTGCGTTCACGGCAAGCCGCCCATCGCACGAAGGCACGGAGCAGCATGCAAAGACAGCTGTCACCCCGCTCCATGCGACCATGGTCCTCACGGCACACGCCCAACCATGTCTTAATAATACTCCGTCACATTAACTGCATGTGCCCCCCGCAGTAAGCAGAACAGCCGGGAGCTAAATTCACGCGTCGGCGCGCCTTAGTTGATTCGGTCGCCGCCCGGCTCGTTCACCCTCCGCTGCGCTACGGGCTGTCGCTGCGCACCAGTCTGTCTCGCCGTTCGCCCGGACGGCTCGGCTCATGGTCACCTTCACGCTACCGGAGGAGTTGCGGCAACTCTTCTTCACCCCCGATGCAAAACAGATATACGACCTCTTCTTTGGTGCTGCCGCAGATGCTCTAACGCAAACATTAGCCCACCCGCGCTGGCCCGTTTTGCGCAGAGAGTTTCGCGAGAACTTCCGTCACAGACTCCAAGCACTGACCGTTGATGGTGCTCCTGCAATGCCAGCAATAGAGCCCAAGGTATGGCAGCAGGATTGGGGCGTG